>JBBSHS010000041.1:0-22462 GCA_038232515.1 Acidimicrobiales bacterium | reverse complement strand
CGAGGGTGCTGGCGTTGTTGACGACCGCCTCCACCGGGCCCAGTGCCCGGGCCGCACCCACCAGGTCGATGCGGTGGCCGGCGTCGCTCACGTCGCCCGGGACGCTCACCACCATGGTGTGCTGGCCCAGCTCCCGGGCGGCGCCGGCCAGCGCCGCTTCACCACGGGCGTCGATGGCCAACCGCCACCCCTGCTGGGCCAGAGCCCGGGCCAGGGCCAGGCCCAGCCCTTTGGAGGCGCCGGTGACGATGGCAACCCGCTCGCCCTCCTCGTCCTTCCCCATCCGAGCCCCCTCTCTGCGTTCCATTGAGTCAGAGAGTACTTGTTTTATTGACCATGTCCAGTACCGTCCTGGTCATGAGAAGAGGGGGCGTGGCCGGCCGGTCGGGCCGTAGTTCAGCCGCGGGGAGTGGTGGCCCAGGGCCCAGCGCCGGCCATATCGTTGGTTCGGTCACCGAACCAAACTGGTAGGCTGAGGCCACGATGGAGGCGCCCAAGGGATGGCTGCGACAGCTCGGCTCGACGCTGCGGCCCCATCGGGGCAAGGTGGTGCTGGCGCTGGGGGCGGCGGGCGCCGGGCAGGCCGTTGCCGCCCTGACACCGCTGATCGAGCGGCACATCATCGACAGGGTCATCGTCGTCCACCAGTCATCGCTCACCCCCTGGATCGTGACGCTGGTGGGCGCCGGCCTGGTTCGTTTCGGCGCCGCCTTCGTCCGCCGCTACTGGGCCGGGCGGGTCAGCCTCGACGTCCAGTACGACCTGCGCACGGCCGTGTTCGAGACGCTGCAACGCCTCGACTTCGCCCGGCACGACGAGATGCAGACGGGCCAACTGGTCAGCCGGGCCATCTCCGACGTCACGTTGGTGCAGGGCCTGCTCGCCTTTCTGCCGCTGGTGCTGGCCAACGTGCTGTTCTTCGCCATCGCTCTGGTGGTCATGGCCCGGCTCAGCCCTCTGCTCACCCTCGTGGCCCTGGCCATCACGCCACTGCTGGCCATCGTGAGCCTGCGCCTGCGCACCAGCGTGTTCCCGGCCTCGTGGGACGCCCAGCAGCAGGCCGGCGTGGTGGCCGGCGTGGTGGAGGAGTCGGTCACCGGCGTCCGAGTGGTCAAGGGGTTCGGCCAGGAGAAACGTGAGCTGGCCCGACTGGCGGCCACGGCCGAGCGCCTGTTCGGCAGCCGTGTACGTGCTCTGCGCCTCCAGGCCCGGTTCCAGCCGACTCTGCAGTCCATCCCCGCCCTCGGCCAGGTCGGTGTCCTCGCACTGGGCGGCTGGCTGGCCATCCGGGGCCGCATCAGCCTGGGCACGGTCCTGGCCTTTTCCTCCTACGTGGCCCAGCTCCAGTCCCCCGTGCGCCATCTCACCGGCCTGCTCACGGTCGGCCAGCAGGCCCGCGCCGGCGTCGAGCGCATCTTCGAGCTGCTGGACTCCACCCCGCTGGTCAACGAGAAGCCCGACGCCGTCACACTGGCCCCCTCCACCGGCGAGGTCAGCTTCGACGACGTCAGCTTCGGCTATCTGCGCTCCGAACCGGTGCTGGAGCACTTTTCGCTCACCGTGCACCCGGGCGAGACCATGGCCCTGGTCGGCACCAGCGGCTCGGGCAAGTCCACCTTGGCCCTGCTGCTCCCCCGCTTCTACGACATCCAGGGGGGCGCCGTCCGCATCGACGGCACCGACATCCGCGACGTGACCCTCGACTCCCTGCGCCGCCAGATCGGCGTCGTGTTCGAGGACAGCTTCCTTTTCTCGGACTCCATCCGGGCGAACATCGCCTACGGCCGGCCCGATGCCACCGACGACCAGGTACTGGGCGCGGCGCGGGCGGCCGAGGCCGACGAGTTCATCCGTGAGCTGCCCGACGGCTACGACACGGCCGTGGGCGAGCAGGGCCTCACCCTCTCGGGTGGGCAACGACAGCGGATCGCGCTGGCCCGCGCCCTCATCACCGATCCCCGCCTCCTCGTGCTGGACGACGCCACGTCGGCGGTGGACAGCCGTATCGAGGAGGAGATCCACGCCACCCTGCGGCGCCTCCTGGAGGGCCGCACCACCGTCCTCGTGGCCCACCGGCGCTCCACCCTGCGCCTGGCCGACCGCATCTGCGTGGTCGACGCCGGCCACGTCATCGACGTCGGCACCCACGCCGAGCTGGAGGCCCGCTGCCCCCTCTACCGCCTGCTGCTGTCGGGGCCGGGGCAGGACGCCGAGGCGGTGGACGCCGGGCTGGCCCTCGACGCGGCCGCCGAGGTGGCGGCTCTGGCCGCCGGCAGACAGGTCGACGGCGTCACCCCGTCGCTGTGGTCAGGCGACGGCGAGATCGACGAGCGGGCCGCGCTCGCCGCCGCCGGCCGCCTGAGCGGCCCGGCTCCGGCCGCGCTCGGAGCCGGTGGCGGTGGGGGCGGTGGTGGCGGCCACGGTGCCATGTGGGGGGCGCTGGCCCCGACCCCTGAGCTCATGGCCAGGGTCGAAGCCCTCCAGCCGATCAGGGACGTCCCCGACTGCACCGTCGAACAGGCCGGTCAGCCCGATCCCCGTTTCCGGTTCTTCAAGTTCGTCCGCCCGTGGAGAGTGCAGCTCGGCTTGGGACTGCTGCTGGTGGTGCTGGACAGCCTGGCCACCCTGGCCGGGCCCGCCCTCATCCGCCACGGCATCGACCAGGGCGTCACCCCCAAGGCCGAGGGCGCACTGTGGGCCGCGTCCGTGGTGTTCCTCGTCATCGCCACCCTTGACTGGCTCGACTCGATGGCGCAGACCTTCATCACCGGCCGTACCGCCGAGCGGGTGCTCTACGCCTTGCGGGTGCGGATCTTCTCACAGCTCCAGCGCCTGGCCCTGGACTATTACGACCGGGAGATGGCAGGCCGGATCATGACCCGCATGACCACCGACGTGGAGGCGCTCACCCAGCTCCTGCAAACCGGCCTGGTCACGGCCATGGTCAGCCTGTTGACGTGCGGGGGCGTCGGGGTGGCCCTGCTGGTGATGGACTGGCGGCTGGCCCTGGTGACCATGACGATCGTGCCACCGCTGGCCGTGGCCACGGTGTGGTTCAAGCGGTCGTCGAGCCGGGCCTACGACGACGCCCGTGAGAAGGTGGCCACCGTCAACGCCGACTTCCAGGAGAGCCTCTCCGGCGTCCGGGTGGCCCAGGCCTTCGTGCGCGAAGACTGCAACAGCCAGCGATTCGCCCGCCTGTCGGCCGACTACCTCAGGTCCCGGCTACGGGCCCAGCAGCTGGTGGCCACCTACTTCCCGTTCGTCGAGATGCTGTCCGAGGTGGCCGCTGCCATCGTGCTCGGGTTCGGGGCCAAGCTGGTCGTCAACCGCACGCTCAGCCCGGGTGAGCTCATCGCCTTCCTGCTCTACCTCGACCTGTTCTTCGCGCCCATCCAGCAGTTGTCGCAGGTGTTCGACACCTACCAGCAGGCGGCAGTGGCCCTCCGCCGCATCGGCGGCCTCCTCGCCCTTCCCACCCTCACACCCGAGGCGGAACAACCGATCGTGCCTCCACGCCTCACTGGCCGCATCGCGTTCGACGATGTCCATTTCAGCTATCCCGCCGCAGCCGGTCACGACAACGACAACGAAGACGACGCCGAGCGGCCGTGGTCGCACGGGCGACCATCGGGCCCACCCAGACCCAAAGAGGCGTTGGCGGGCGTCAACCTCGTCATCGAGCCGGGCCAGACGGTGGCCATCGTGGGCGAGACGGGCGCCGGCAAATCGACCCTCGAGAAGCTGGTGGCGCGTTACTACGACGTCACTGGGGGGGCCGTGCGGGTGGACGGGTTCGACGTCCGCGACCTCGACCTCACGGCCTACCGCCATCAGCTGGGTGTCGTGCCCCAGGAGCCGTTCCTGTTCGCCGGCACCATCCGCGACAACATCGCCTACGGTCGCCAGGACGCCACCGACGCCGAGGTGGAGGCGGCCGCCCGGGCCGTCGGGGCCCACGATCTGGTGGCCAGCCTGCCGGGGGGTTATCTGCACGTCGTGGGTGAGCGGGGCCGCTCCATGTCGTCAGGGCAACGCCAGCTGTTGGCCCTCGCCCGGGCCCGCCTGGTCGATCCCGCCATCCTGCTGCTGGACGAGGCGACGTCTAACCTCGACCTGGCCACCGAGGCCAGAGTCAACACGGCGATGGGGGTGGTGGCCCACGGCCGCACCACGCTGCTCATCGCCCACCGCCTCACGACGGCCGTGGCCGCCGACCGCATCGTCGTGATGGACAACGGACGCGTCGCGCAGGTCGGCAGCCATTCCGAGCTGCTGGCCGACGGGGGCCGCTACGCCGAACTGTGGATGTCGTTCCAGGGTGAGGGCGCCGCCGCATGAGCATTCACCTCCACCACCCTGCTCTCTCCCGTTCTCTGCACGCCACACCGATATGAATCGGCAAGGCCCCCGCACCTCCTCGGGCTCCGATACTGACAGGTGCTGGCACAATACTGACGGCTCCGGTATCGCCGACAATCAGATTCCCGGATCCCGCCATCGGGTGCTCCAGTCTGATAGATAACGGATTACGGGGCCAATGCGCCGTATTCTCTTCGCGTGGTCGAGGCGCTGGAGCCCGTGTGCTCTGGGCTGGGTTCATGTATGCCCTTCGACCCTGAGGGCAATGAGCTGGGAGGCGGTAGCCCGACAATGGCAGATCACCGATCGGCAGCCAACGCCCGCCGCCATGCCGGCCAGGGGTCGGCGCAGTCGACAGGCCAGGAGGCAGGCGGATACGGCATACCCGTCCAGACGGACGAAGCCGCTGAACCGAATTCGCCGTTGGAGCTCTCCCCGCCGGACTGGAAGGAGAGCCTGCGTCGCACCATGCGGGAGATGAAGGCTGACCGCGGCCCGCTCATCGCCGCCGGTATGGCCTTCTACTGGTTCTTGGCCGTCTTTCCCGCCGTGCTGGCCGGGGTCGGCATCCTCGGCCTCGTGCACGCTGGTCCAGACGTGAGCAACTCGATCAGCAACGCCGTTCGCCGGGCACTGCCGGGCGATGCGGCCAGGGTGCTCACCGATTCGATAACGCAGGCCACGGGCCGGCCCAGCGGCGGCTCAGCCGTGGCGGCCATCATTGGCCTGGCCGTGGCGCTGTGGAGTGCGTCGACCGGGTTCGTCGCCCTCCAAGCCGGCCTCGACGTCGCCTACGACGTCGGGGAGGAGCGCAAGTTCGCCAGGAAGCGTCTGGTGGCATTCGAGCTCATAGTCGTCGCCGCCGTGATGGGCGGGGTTGCCACCGCTCTGATCGTCTTCGGCCAGCCCCTGGGTGAAGGCCTGCGGCAGCATCTTCCCTTCGGGGGCGCCTTCGTGCTCGTGTGGACCGCCCTGCGTTGGGTCCTGGGGCTCGGCGCCCTGAGCCTGCTCTTCGCCGGCTTCTACTACCTCGGCCCCAACCGCGCCTCCCCGAAATGGACCTGGGTCAGCGCCGGCGGCCTTGTGGCCACCGGTATCTGGCTCGCCGCGTCGATCGGTTTCTCCTTCTACGTGTCGAGCTTCGGCTCCTATGCCAAGACCTATGGGTCCCTCACCGGCGTGGTGGTGCTGATGCTGTGGCTCTACCTCTCCGCTCTGGCCGTGGTCCTGGGCGGGGAGCTGAACGCCGAGCTCGAGCGCCAGGCTGAGATCCGCCGGCGCGGCGGCGACCCTGAGGTTCAGCAACATCGGCGCCAGGGCTCCAGCCGGGAGCCCGACGAGTCGCAGTGGCTCGACAGCATGAAGCGGCTCAGGGGCAAGGGGGCGTCCGAGCGCAGGCCATAGGCGACAGCCCGAGACCCTGCCAGGGCCAGGCTGCCGGTCGAGTACCTCCTCCGCCCTTGGCCGGCGCCTGAGACGCTGAGGTACCGGCGGCCCTGGGGCCGTATCTCATGGCTCTTGACATGTTCTCAGCGACGGTGCACGATGTACCCGTCAGCGGTCAGTCCGACGGCTGATCTCGCCAGCGCCTGTTGCCAGGTGAGCCGGCCCTTCCGCTGCCTCGGGCCCTGCGCCCGTGCACGAACGCCGAGGGCCACATGCCGCATGCTCCACGACGAACACCCCGTCCCCTCTGGACGCTCAACTCCACCATTGTCAGGGGCAGGCCGGCTCAGAGGACCGGACCGTCTGGGCGCCGTCTTCGCCGGTCTATGGCCGGCGGCGTCGTCACGGCCATTGTCGTGCTGGCCGTGGCCGCGGCGGTGGCGGCTCCCTTTCGGGCCCGACGGGCTACCGCGGCGGTGGTCCACGGCGTCGGCTACGAGGCCACGGTCATGGGCTGGACCAGCTGGTACGGCACCTACGACATGGGCCCGATCGGCCTCTCGTGGTGCGTCGACCATGGCATTGCCCCGCCTGACCCGGTCCTCGACTACCGACCCGCCGAACTGGGCGTGCCCGCCGCCACCACCACCGCTCTGGCCTGGCTCTACGGCGCCCACGCCTCGGAGGCGGCCCAGGACCGGGTGACGGCGGCCGCCACGATGCTGGTGGGCCACGACCTGATGGGGGCCCGCTACCCCCACGGCGTGCTCGACCTCGACCACATGGGAAGGGCCGATCTGGCCGGCTTCGGCGGGGCCGAAGATGCCGTCCTCGGACGGGCGCGAGCCCTGCTGGCCGAGGCCCGTGCTCACGCCGCGCTCGTCGGGCCCCTGGTCCTCACCTTGGTCGTCGACGGCACCGGCGGCCACATGCGGGCCACCGCCAGAGTCACGGATTCTGCGGGGGTTCCAGTCGCCGGGACGGTCGCGACCGCAGGCCAAGGACTGGCACCCGGTCAGACCACGACGGCGGCCGATGGCACGGCGTCGTTTGCCGTCGCCGCCACCGGCCCCGCCTCGCTCAACGCGTCGGCCACGGTGCCCGTGCTCGCCCTACAGTCATTCGCTCCCGAGCGGGCCGTGGCCCAGCGCATCGCCCGAGGTGCCACCGCCCGTCTCACGGCCAACGCCACCGTGCCGGCCCCGCCGGCGCCGCCCACCACTGTTGCGCCGCCCACAACTGCTCCCGCGCCAACCACGACTACGCCGCCCACAACTGCTCCCGCGCCAACCACTACGACGCCCGCGGCCACTGTCCCTGCACCAACGACGACTACGCCGGCCACAGCTGTTTCTGCACCAACCACGACTACGCCGGCGACCAGCGCTCCGACACCGACCACTGCTCCGTTGCCGACGACGACAGCGCCACCAACGACCACACCGCCCACCAAGGGACCTGCGGGGACTGAGGCTTTGCCGTCGACCACGGCACCACCACCACCACCACCGCCACCGCCACCGCCACCGCCGGCAATGCCACCAGCACCACCATCACCACCGGCAATGCCGCCCACGCCGCCGCCATCGCCTCCGGCGGCGCCGGTCCGGGTGCCGGCCCCGGCCCAGAGCACCGCTGCGGCCGCGGTCGTGCCCAGCACCGCGCTGCCCCGTACCGGCCCGGCCCGGGTAGCAGCCATGGCCCGACTCGCCCTGGGCCTGCTGGTGGCCGGCCTGGCGTTGATGCTGGCCGCCGGGCCCTTCCGGCCGATGGCCCCGAAGTCGCCCCGACGCCGGTCCACCATGGGCGGCGGAGGCGAGCCCCGGAGATGGATGCGGTCCACCTCCACTGAGGACGTCGACCGATCCCGAGGGCGCGTAGATGACGGTGGCTCCCCGGGGCGTGGCTGATCAGCCGGTGAACGAGGTCGTCGAGGCCCCAAACCGCTGTGATCTGCCGCAGCCGGACCGTTCCTGGTAGCGGCCGTGTCCAACCAGGTCAACGCCACGATCACGGGGCCATCCATGGTTCGGGCGGCCCAGGCGGCTCAGGCGGGCCCGGGGGATGTCCACCGGGGTGCGCCCCTGTCGGCATGACGGGTGGCGCGCCGGTCGCCCCGCCGCTGCTCCCACCGGCGGATGCGGCCCATGGGGCCCGCCGCCGGTATCAGCTCGCCATGAGGGGCGATGTCACGGCCGGTGAGCCGACGGATACGTAGAGGCGGCTGGCCAACACGGGGCCGAGGGCGATGACGTCGTCGTCCAACTGCAAGGTCATGGTGCCATCGGGTGCCCGCGCCGTCACCACCGCGGCGGTACCGGGGACGAAGCGGTGCTCGGAGAGATACGTGAGCGAGGCGATGTCGATCTCGACCTGTTCGGTGACCCGGCGCAGGACCACCCTGTCGCCAGGTCGGCTGTCGGCCAGCGGGGTGGAGGCGGGCGGCACCTCCTGGGTGCCAGGGATCGGGTTGCCGTGCGGGCAGGTGGCCGGGTGGCCGAGCACCTCGATCAAGCGGGCCTCTACCTCGTCGGAGATCACGTGCTCCCAGCGGCCGGCTTCGAGGTGGGCCTTGTGCCAGTCGAGCCCGATCACGTCGGTCAGCAGCCGCTCGGCCAGGCGGTGCTTTCGCACCACCGACTCGGCCAACGCCCGCCCCGCCGGCGTGAGACCGATGGTCCGACCCACGAGGCTGACGAAGCCCTCGGACTTCAGCCGGTGCACCATCTCCGACACCGACGGCGCCGAGTGCCCGAGGCGGTCGGCCAATCGGGCCTGGATGACCGTGACGCCCTCTTCGTCCAAGGCGTGGATCGCCTCGAGGTACTCCTCTACCGGCGGGTGGAAACCGGGCTCGGGGCTCGGCATATGGAGAGTCTACCCAGGCCCCGCCGGCCTTGCCGGAGCGCCCGGTAGGCCTCCGGCCCGGATCCCGACCGGTGGCGGCGAGAGCCGGGTCCGTCAGAACGGGGCCGTCAGCTGGCGCCGTCGAGCAAGGTGCGGCGGGCGTACAAGACGGCAGACGGCGCCCTCAGGGCCACGTTGATGGCATCGCTCGGACGGGCGTCGACCTCGACCTCGGAGCCGTCCGGCCGCTTCACGGTCAACACGGCGACGAAGAGGCCGTCATCACGCTTCTCGGTCACCACCACCGCGGTCACCTCGCCGCCGAGAACCTCGACCACCGACAACAGCAGGTCGTGTGCCCGCGGCCGGGGCGCAGGTGTACCGGACAGCGCCTCCTGGAGGAGCTGGCCGTCGACCCTGGACATCACGATCTCCATACGGGCACCGCCGCTGATGGGCACCAGGCCTACCGTGGCCGTCGCTGGGTCCACCCAGGCATCCGACAGGTCGACGCCGGTCAGGGCCAGCTCGACGGCGTCCTCACGTTCCGGCACCTTCAGTCCAGGCCCTGCGACTCGGCCAGGAGGCCGGTGGCGGCGGCCAGGGCGGCGGCCACTTTGACGGCCTCGTCATAGACGGCGGTGAGGGCACCGTCGCCGGCTGAGCCGCCGGGCAGGGGCGGTGCCCCCAGAGAGGCGACCAGCGCCGTGGGCGCGGTGGTCGGGGCGATCCTGGGGGCCGCCGGGACGGGGACGTCGTCGCCCCAGAAGCCCGGGGCGGCTACAGGGGCAACGGCGGGACGGCGTCGGCGGGGACGGCTCATGTGCTCACCGTTGACCCTCGTGCCGGCGCCGTGTCCTCCACACCGTCAGCCCGGTCGTCGTCTTCGAGCACTGCGTCACGCTGCAGGCCCAGAGCGACGCGGAGTTGGTCGGGGTCGAGGTCGGCCAGCGTGCTGCTCTTGGGCAGCACCAGGTCGGCGACCCGGCGCTTTCCGGCCACCACCTCCTCGACCCGTTCGTCGATGGTGCCGGGGCAGACGAGCCGGTGGCTGACCACGGTCTTGGTCTGGCCGATGCGCCACGCCCGGTCTCTGGCCTGGTCCTCCTTGGCCGGGTTCCACCAGCGGTCGTACAGGACCACGTGGTTGGCGGCAGCCAGGTTCAGCCCGGTGCCTCCGGCGGTGAGGGACAGCACGAGAATGCCCGGCCCGGTGCCGTGCTGGAAATCGTCGACCATCTGGTCGCGTTGGGTGCGGCTCAGGCCGCCGTGATAGCACGACACCGGCGTCCCTGTCCGCCGGCTGAGATGTACGGCCAGCCGTTCACCCCAGCTGGCGAAGTGGGTGAAGACCAGCATCCGCTCCCCCGCCGCGAACACCGCTTCGACGATGTCGTCCAGACGCGACAGCTTGCCGGAACGGCCTTCGAGCCCCTCGACGTCATGGGTGTAGGCGGCAGGATGGTCACAGATCTGCTTGAGGGCGGTGATGGCGGCCAGAACCGCACCCTGGCGGGCGGCGGGCTCGTCGGGCAGCCGCGTGGCGGTGAGCTTGTCTATGACGGCCTGGTAGAGCCCTATCTGCTCGGTGGTCATGGAACAGTGGTCGAGCTCGTCGATCTTGTCGGGCAGCTCGGCCGCGATCTCCGGCTCGGCTTTGGTGCGTCGGAATACGACCAATCCGTTCAGCGCCCGCAGCGCCGCCTCTGAGTCGCCCCCGGTGGAAAGGCTGCTGACGAAACCGTTGCGGTCGCCGACCAGTCCCGGGTTGGTGAACTCGAGGATGGCCCACAGGTCACCCAGTCCATTCTCGATGGGCGTGCCCGTGAGAGCGATGCGGGACCGGGCGGGAATCCGGGCCAGTGCCGCGGCCGCATCCGTGGCCGGGTTCTTGAGCGCCTGCGCCTCGTCGACGACGATCCTGGCCCAGTCGATGGCGGCCAGCGTGTCGGCGTCACGGGTCGCCGTGCCGTAGGTGGTGAGCACGACGTCGACGGTCGCCACCCGGCCAGCCAGGGCCTCAGGACCAGCCCGACCGGCTCCGTGATGCACGGCGATGCGCAGGTTCGGCGTGAAGCGGGCCGCCTCCACGGCCCAGTTGCCGAGCACCGCGGGCGGGGCGACGACCAAGGCGGGCCCGCTTCCGGTGGTGGCCGACAGGTGGGCCAGCATCGTCGGGGTCTTGCCCAGGCCCATGTCGAGGGCCAGGCAGCCTCCCAGCTCGGCGCCGTCCAGGAAACCGAGCCAGCCCAGCGCTTGGGCCTGGTACGAGCGCAGCCGGCCGTGGAAGCCGGGAGGCGGGGCCGCCGGCGCGGGACGGTCGATGGTGGCCCGGCGGACCAGGTCGGCAGCCCAACCCGACCCGGCCACGGTTACCCGGCCTCCGAGGGCGCCGGCTTCCAGGCCCAGCGCGTGGCGGACGATGGCCGCCCCCGACAGCCGGGTGGTCATGGCCTTCTCCAGCAGGGCAGCTCGGGCGGCGTCCAGGTCGGCCCGGTCGAGGGCGACCCAGCGGCCCCTCGACTGCACCAGCGGCCGGGCCTGCGCCGACAGCGCGGCGATCCCCTCGGCCGTCAGTTCCACGTCGTCGAACAGCACTGACCAGTGCACGTCGGCCAGTTGGCGGGCACCGACGGCGGTGTCGCCCCGGGCCGGGTCAGCGGCCAGGCGCAGCGTCGGGGCGGGGCGGCGGCGGGACAACTGTGGGATCTCGACGTGGAAGCCGGCAGCCACCAGCACCGGGCCGGTGAGCGTCATGAGGTCCCATGCCTCCTCGTCGGCCAGGATGACCTCACCTCGCCGGTGGCCACCGGGCCGGCGCAGGACCGGCAGCAGCCGCTCCAGCCGTACGAGGTCGGCTTCGACCGACCGGCGCTTGGCTCCGCCGGATGTCACCATCGCCACCTCCACCGGCTGGGGCTGGCGTTCCACGCCCTCGGCCCACACCGACAGCATCCACCCTCCTGAGGCCTCAGGCGGATCGAGGCGTGTCAACAGCGTGACCTCGCTCGGGGTCGTCACTGGGCGGGCCCACCGGTCCAGCCGGTTGGCCAACTCGCCGCCGGCCACGGCGCCGGCCTCGAAGCGACGGCCCTCGAGCAACGAGAGCGCGGTTTCGGCCACCTCGCTGACCGTCAACGGCGTGGCCGCGGGGAGCGGTGCCGGCCCGGACACCCGGCTGGCCGCCTGCCGGCAGATGGCGTCGACCATGCCCGAGAGGACCGATCGGCACAAGGCAGCGGCGTCGCCGGCGGGCTCCACCACGGTGACGGCGCCCGGAAGGGCGGCAACCAGCGCCCGCAGTCGGGCTCCGTCGATGAGGGCCGGCACCCACCGCACCGAGAAGCGGCCGACGCCGTCGGCGTTGGGCCCACTGCGGCGCAGCGACGGGACGAATCGTCCTTCGGCCGTCAGTTCTGTGGCCCACACCGCCACCCGGGCCAGCCAGCGCACGCTCGGACCGACCTCGTGGCCCACCTGGCCGGCGCCCACCCCGACCAACCACCCGAGCACGCTGGCCACCGGGGCGCTCACGGCCTCGGTGCGCACGCCCTCGGGCAACGACACCCGGCCGTGCTTCTCCCACGCCGAACCGGCTCCGGCCTGGATGGCCATCTCCACGACATCGGTGGCCGGCACCGGGGAGGACCCCTCGGCGCCGGCCCAGACGACCACGCGCCCCGCCGCCCAGGACGCCTGCAGGACGGGTATGGAGGCCACCCGCGGCGCCAGGGTCGGGCCCGGGCCGTGGTCGGCGGTGGCGTCCTCGGCGAGGCCACCGGCCCGCACCAAGGCGTCCGTGAGGCGCTGCACCTCGTCGCGCAGGTCGGCCAGCACCTGGTCCCGCTCGTCCCCCCGAAGCTGGTCGGCGTTGTCCAGTGCATCCTCGGTCTCGTCCAGCAACTGGTGCAGCACCCACACCCACGACGGGCGATCAGCCTCCAGCCGCGACCGTTCCTGCGGCGTCGCCGCACCCGCCGCCTCGGTCTCGGCCACGATCGCAAGATCCATCGAATTGAAGCCCCACGGCTCGGGGGCCAGGTACTGCCGGGATGCCATCCACCCTCCGGCTTCAGGGGACCTGGTCGCCGCCCGACGCGCGGCCACGTCCAGTGGTCTGCAGATTACACGCCCACAGCATCCTGCCGGTCGCGGCTCACCCGGTGGTCACTCGGGCAGCTCGATCCCCTGCTCGGCTGCCTTCTTGGCCACTTCCTCGGGAAAGACGTTCTTGATCAGGAAGATGTCCCTGGCCATGACGTAGTTGGGGGCCAGGAGCTTGGCGTACCGCTCGAAGTACAGCAGTTGCTTGGCCACCAGCAGGAGCTCCTTCGGGGCGGGCACGCCCGAGTGCTCGGCCATGGTGAGCGACGACTTGAACACCTCGCCGAGACTGGTCTCGCCGATGCTGCGGTCGAGCAGGGGGCCGATCATCACCTCGAACATGACGGTCAACTGGGCCTCGTCAGCGTCCGCCGGGAGCGCGCCGACCCGCTTGTAGGCCCGAACGGTGCGGCGGAAGTCCTGGTCGATCATGGCCGTGAAGAACATGTCTTTGAAGACCTCCTTCCACGCGTCGCTTACCTCGCCCATGATCCCGAAGTCGAGATAGGTCGCCCGCCCGTCCTCCAGCAGCCACAGGTTGCCGGCGTGGACATCGCCGTGGAAGGGGCCGTGGACCATCAGAGCCTCCATCCAGACCTTGACGCCTCGGCGGATGACGAGCTCGCCGTCCACGCCTCGGGCGCGGATGGTCTCCACGTCGTCCATGGGCACGCCCACCATTCGCTCCATGCAGATCATGTGCGGGCCGCAGTAGTCCCAGTACACCTCGGGGGCGGTGATGCACCGGTTGTCGCCGAAGTCGCCGATATGGGCGCGGAACAGGCTCTGCCGGTGCGCCTCCAGGGCGAAGTTGAGCTCCTGGTTGGTGAGCTTGTGGAGGTCCTCGATCATGGCGATGACGTTGGCGCTGCGACCCAGCTTGGTCCGCTGCACCTGCTTGGCGATGCGACAGACGATGCGCAGGTCGGTGTTCATGCGCTTAGAGATGTCCGGGCGCTGGAGCTTTATGACCGCGTCGCGGCCGTCGGGCAGCACGCAGGTGTGGACCTGGCCGATCGACGCAGCCGACACCGGGATGTCGTCGAATGCCTTGAAGATCCGCGACGGCTGCCGGCCCAGATCCTGTTCGATCAGCCGACGGGCGGTGGCGCCATCGAAGGGCGGGACCTCGTCCAGGCAGCGGAGGCAGGCCTCGGCCATCAGTGAGGGGAAGACACTCGGAGAAGACGCCACGAGCTGGCCCAGCTTCACGAACGTGGGGCCGAGGACCTCGAAACCGTCGACCATGCCCTCGGCGGCCGCATACCACCATGAGCGGCCCGGCTGGCGCAGCCAACGGGCGACGCCCCGCCCGACCGACAGGACCAGCACGACGTAGATCACGATCATCCGCCGGACCTCGGTCACGCCGAAGCGGTACAGGTCGGGGGCGTCGACGACCAGCGCATCGGGCGGTGCCCCTCCCGAATACGGGCCTTTGAACTGACTGAGCATCCCGGCACTTGCGAAGGTGTCGGGGTGCACCGGCTCATCGGACCGGGCCATCGGGTCCCTGAGCGACACCGGCTCCCGGAGGGACACCAGGCCCACCAGCCGGCCGTCTTCCATGACCGGCAGGTAGCGCAGGTTGTGCCTGGCCATGAGCTCATGGGCATCGTCGACTTCGGCGTCGGACCCGATGCTGGCGGCGGTGACGCTCATACGGCGACGGACTTGGGCGACTGCGGGATCGTCCCCGTCGACCACCGCCTGGACGACGTCTCGTTCGGTCAGGATGCCGAGCGGCTCGCCGGCTTCGCCCACAACCACTGCGGCTGGCGCGCCACGGCCGCGCATCTCGAGGGCGGCCTGGGCCAGTGTCGCCTCAGGGGCGAGGCACACCACATCGGTCCGCATCACATCCGACAAGCCCATACAATCGAACCCTATGCCTGGCGGGCGCCTCGGCCTCCGCTGGTGACCGGCGTACCGCCAGCGTTTCAGCGTCACGGCGAGATGGCCGAGTCGTCGACCTTCAGCCGGACGTCGTCGTGGTCGTGGTCGACGACGTCCAAGTCCTTCAGCCGCCCTGCCGGCAGTGTGGCCCGGCGCCTGATCCGGCGCCGTTCCTACCGGTCCGCCAAACCCGGGCTGGCGCCGACACACCGGAACCTGGGGGCCCTGGTAAGGGGTGGCCCTGAGCGGCAGAGGGTCGGGCGCGGCCTCGTCGAATGAACCGGGGAGCGACCGTGTGGCCGGGTAAACTGGAGCGGCTGTGGCTTCCCCCCGCCTGCGCATCGCCCCTTCCCCCACGGGCCTCCTCCATGTCGGCACGGCGCGGACGGCCCTGTTCAACTGGCTGGTGGCCCGTCAGTCGGGCGGGGTCTTCATCCTGCGCATGGAGGACACCGATGCCGGGCGCAACCAGGCCGAGGCCATCGATGGCATCCAGCGGTCGCTGCACTGGCTCGGCTTGGACTGGGACGAGGGACCGTACTTCCAGTCCGAGCGCACCATGCTCTACGCCGTCGCCGCCGCACGCCTCTTCGAGAAGGGTCAGGCCTACTGGTGCTCGTGCAGCCGCGAGGAAATCGACGCCCGGGCGCGGGCCCGAGGAGGTCCTCCGGGCTACGACCGCCACTGCCGTGATCTCGAGCTGGGGCCGGCACCCGGGCGGGTGCTGCGCTTCAGGACGCCGGCGGACGGGTTCACCACCTTTGCCGACGTCGTCAGGCATGAAACCGTCGTCGAAAACGCGCACATCGAGGACTTCTCACTCGTCAAGGGCAACGGCGACGCCCTGTTCATCTTGGCCAACATGGTGGACGACGAAGACATGACCGTCACCCACGTGGTCCGCGGTGAGGACCACCTCACCAACACGGCCAAGTACGTGCTCCTGTGGCAGGCCTTGTCGTCGCTGCCACTGCCGGTGTTCGCCCACCTTCCGCTGCTCGTCAACGAGCAACGCAAGAAGCTCTCCAAGCGCCGGGACAAAGTGGCCCTCGAGCAGTTCCGCGACGAGGGCTATCTCCCCGAGGTCATGGTCAACTACCTCGCCCTGTTGGGTTGGGGCCCGGGCGACAACGTGGAACGGTTCACCCTGCCCGAGCTGGTCGAGCGCTTCCGCCTCGAGGACGTCGTACCATCGCCGGCCTTCTTCGATCTCAAGAAGCTCACCGCCTTCAACGGTGACGCCATTCGGGCCATGCCCACGGCCGAGTTCGTCGAGCGCTCGGAGCCGTGGCTCCGGGGCGCGGTTCCGGGCTTCGAGCCGCCGTGGCCGCCGGAGCGCTACGACGCCACCGTGTTCGAGCGCATGGCGCCGGTCGTGCAGCCGCGCGTCACAACGCTGGCCGAGGTGCCCGGCTACGTCGACTTTCTGGTGTTCGACGACCCGGTGGTGGACGAGTCGGCGTGGGCCAAGACGATGACGCCCGAGATCGTGCCGCTGCTGGACGCCGTCATGACCACGCTCGCCAGCCCCACCCTCGAATGGCGGGGCTTCGGCCGGCCCGAAGAAGAGGAACTGGCGCCGCTGGCCGTGGCCGTCTTCGCCGAGGGTGAAGGGCTGGGCCTCAACCGCCGTCTCACCCAGGCGCCCATCCGCCTGGCCGTCACCGGTCGTCCAGTGGGACCGCCGCTGTTCGAGTCGCTGGATGTGCTCGGGCGGCACGAGACCTTGCGACGCTTGCGGGCCGCCCGGGCCCGGCTGGCCTGAGCCGGCGATGGTGCGCGGGCTGGCGCGCCGGCTCAGGCGACCCCTCGTTCTGGTGCCGTCCCTTGTGATTGGCGGGACCGCCGTCTACCTCGGCGTGACGTTGGCCCAGGTCTGGCTGGCGGCCCGGCACGACGGCGCCCACCCCGCCCAGGCCATCGTGGTCCTGGGCGCGGCCCAGTACAACGGCCGGCCGTCGCCCGTCCTCGCCGCCCGGCTCGACCACGCCCTCGATCTGTACCACCGCCACGTGGCCGACACCATCTTCGTAACCGGCGGCAAGCAGCCGAGCGACCGCTTCACCGAGGCCAAGACCTCAGCGGACTATCTGATCTCCCGAGGCGTGCCCGACACCGCCATCCTGAGGGAGATCAGTGGGCGGGATTCCTGGCAGTCACTGACCGTCGCCGCCCTCTATCTGAAGAGACTGGGCAAGACCGATGTCGTGCTCGTGTCGGACCCCTTCCACGCGTTGCGCATCGGCGACATGTCCAGGGAGTTGGGCCTGCACGCAGCCATGTCGCCCACCCGCACATCGCCCATCAGAGGCGTCGGCGCCCTCGCGTACATGGCCAAGGAGGCGACCTACGTGGCCGTCGGGCGCGTCGTGGGCTTCAGGAACCTCGTGGGCGCCGACCATCACCTCAAGAACCAGGCCGGGCGTGGGCCGTAGTCAAGAGGGGGTACAGTGACGGCCGCTCATTCGGGGGTGGTGTAATCGGCAACACGACAGGTTCTGGACCTGTGATTCGGGGTTCGAGTCCCTGCCCCCGAGCCAGGCGGCCCCCGACCGCGGGGGCCGCTTTGGCGCCCACGGCCGGGGGCCGTGCGTCCCTGCAATCGGTCGGGCGCCGAATGGCGCACGGATCCAGTGGAGACCGGCTCGTAGGCCCGATTACGCTGGAAGCCGCTTCGACCACGGCCCCATCGTCTAGAGGCCTAGGACACCACCCTCTCAAGGTGGCGACACGGGTTCGAATCCCGTTGGGGCTGCCAGCAAAGGTGCAGGTCAGAGGGGGTGCGGCCCCTCGTCGGCGGAGTCGGGACCAGCGGGCGTGCCGGGAACGTGCCGGGAACGATTCGCGGTCGTCTCCACCGGGCGCAGCTCCAGCACCGGGGCAGAGGCGGCCAGGCTGGCCAAGGCTGCGGCCATGGCGGCATCCCGGTCTTCGGTGGCGTGCTGGTAGCGCAAGGCGGCCGCCGGGTTGGCGTGGCCCCCTCGGCGCATGAGCTCGGCCACCGTGGCCCCGGTGGTGGCGGCCCACGTGAGCCCGGAGTGGCGGAGGTCGTGAAGGTGGAGGTCTTCCCGGCCGATGGCCCGGCGGGCGTCGGCCCACGTCCGATCCAGGGCCCGCGGCGACGGGGGGCCGCCGTCCTGGCCGGTGAACAACCAGGCGTCGTGCGCCGGCCCGGTGAAGCGCTCAAGGTGCTCGGCCACCACCGGTACCACGTTGGCCGGCATGGCCAGGCGGCGCACGCCGGCTGCGGTCTTGGGCGGCCCCAGCACCGGGGGCCGGCCCATGGGTGCCGACCATGCGCGCTCGATGCGGACCGAGCCGTGCAACAGGTCAACATCGCCCCGCTGCAACCCGAGCACCTCCCCCCGGCGCAACGAGCACCACGCCACCAGCAGTAGGGCGGCCCGGTGGTGCTCGGGCGCAGCGGCGGCGGCGGCGACCAGCTCGGCTATCGAAGCCACCGGGCGCTCAGCCGAGCGCACCTGCCCGGCCCCCTTGACCTTGCATGGCGACACGGCCACCACCTCGTCCGCCACGGCCGTGTTCAAGATGGCCCGCAGCAGGCGGTAGGCGTCGTCCGCGGTGGTGGCGTGGCGCAAGCGCAGGGCCAGGTACCAGCCGCGCACCGCCGAGGGCGTCAGCCGGGACAAGGGCTCGCTGCCCAGGACGGGGGCTAGGTGGCGATCGAGCAGGTACGCATATTTGGCCCGGGTAGTGGGGCGTAGGTCGCTGCGCCGGGCCAGCCAGGCGGCGGCGTAGGCGGCGAGTGTGATGCTCCCGGCCCGAGGGTCGACCCACGCGCCCCGGTTGCGGTCGGCCTGCTCGGCGGCCAGCCACCGGGCCGCTTCGGCGGCGGTGCGGAACGTCCGGCAGTGCTCCCGCTCTGCCGTGTCGACGTACCTGGCCTGCCGGCGGCCGCTGGGCAACTTGCGGATGCTGCCGAAGCGCCGAGCGGCCATCGGTGGACACGGTAGGCCACCGTGGCGCACCGCCCGCTGGCAGGATGACGGCCTGTACGCCCCGTGCGGGCCGCCGAAGGTCCGACGAGGGGTAAGGTGCGCCGGAAACACCCCCTCTGACCTGCTGTTTTAGGCCCCAGCTTTACATAATGGATGTTATCGGCGCCCCCTAAAAGGGACATATCGCCACCCGGCCTTGGGGCGCCGCTACGGGGCCCTACAGCACCTCACCCAGCACGTCGCCGAGGTCGAGGTCACCAGCCAGGGCCCCAGCATCGAGGATGCTCTCTCTGCGCTGAGCGAAGCGCTGGAGTTGTACCGGGGCCCACCGCTCACCCCAGGAGGAGCGCTGCCTCCGCAGCGGTGACATCACCGTTCGAGACGGGGAGCCGTGACCCCTCGGACGGCGCCGCTGTCACGCCGGTGGCGTATCGTCCGAGGGGTAGGCGGGCGGTGGTCGTGCGGGGCGGGTGCCGGTTGTGGTGTCGGACACTGGTGGGGAGTCGGCTCGGGCGGTACGGGGCGTGGTGACGGCAGACCTCTACCCCAGCATCCGCCTCCTCCACGAAGGCTCCGGCCCCTCAATGAGGACAGCCACAAGACTCCTATATAGACAGCCAGGCCAGCGGTGAAACCGCACGTAGGGTCGGCCGACGATGGCCGGCGAGCGCTTCCCCCCGTCGTCCCGGCCCGCCCCGGGCGACGCCGAAGTATGGGACGAAGCCGCCAAGACCGTCATCCTCAGCATGCTCGACAGCCACTACGCCATGACCGCTTCCGAGATGGAAGCCCGCAGCTCCGACCGAGTCTGGAACGCCATGGTCTGGCCCTGGGTGATCAACCCACACCACCTCACCAACGCCCGAAACGCCCTGGCCGCCGCCGGCGGCATCGAATCGACCAGCGCCCCGACACGCAGCCACCCCGACCCGATCATCACCTGGTCGCGCCCACCCACCCACGGGATCCAACGACTCATCCTCGACACCGCCGCCCGCAAGCGGCTACTCACCGCCCGCCACGCCGGCTGGGGTAAACGCGGAGGAGCAGGCCGCGGCCTCATCGGCCGCGCCGATATCGACGCCATCCTCCACGACGCCACGCTCCACAGCAACCTCGACGCCATAACCCTATATCTGAGCTGGAGACGATGACCGCCATCGATAGTCCTGGCAATGTACCCGGCCAGCGCAGTGCGAGCCGTGCCCGGTATCGCTGGGAACTAGCCACTCGCGGGTGGCGAGAAGCCGCCATAGGGAAGACGCGTGTTTGTATCGCTCTGGTGATGGCCTCTGTGGCGAATCGCGATTTCGAGTGCGGGCGTTGGTTGGGCTTGCGTACCGCAACCTCGGCTCGTGTCCGTACAGCCTCGCTCGTCGGGCGCTCCCGGCAGCCGAGTGACGGTCGAGGGCCTAGGCTTTGATCCGGAACGAGCCGAGGTGCGCTGGAACAGCTCGGACGGTCCTGTCCTAGCCATGGTGATGGGGCCGGACTTCTCGCAGCCAGTGACCATTCCGGACGATCCAGAGGGGCTCTACCAACTGATCGTTCTCTCACGTGGGCAGGGTGGGGCCATCGGGAGCGCGGCGGCAGCAACCTTCGCCATTACCGGGGTAGGTCGCTCTCCGGGAACTTCCGTTCCGGGCGGCGCCAACACGGCAGTGCCCACCACTGTTGGCTCCCACTCCAGGCCAGGGCACGCCCTAGGTTTTGCTCTCGGGGGCCTCGTTCTTGTCATCCTTAGCGGTCTCGGTGGAGCGTTCCTCGGTGGCCGCCACCATCGTGGGCAAGTGGGGTCGCGTCGATGAGTCGGGATGACCACTCTGGACAACTAGACGTCCACAACGTTCACGGGAGCATCGGTCGTGGCCACCACCGGTCTCCGTCAGTGGGAGCTTCGCCCGTTGACATTCGGGTGAGAGAAGCATTAGGGAGGCCCGGAAGTGGGGGGCGGTGGTGCGGCAGTCAATCTGGGCTGCAGCGACGCCTCCACCAGAGACAGGGGCTCTTCATGCAGCGAATTGGTCGTGCCATCAGCCTTGGCGTGGTCTTGGCGATCCTGCCGGTGGCCGTTTCGGTCGGGGCCGCTGAGGCTGCACCGGCCTCGGGCGCCCCTGCTTCCGGACCGCGGGCCAGGAAGATGCCCAAAGACCCGACCGGCCGCCCTGCGTCGCCTGCGGCCGTGAGTTCGGGGCGGATCGGCTGCGGCGAGGTGATCACCAAGAGCACCACGCTCACCACCGACGTTGGGCCCTGCCCGGGGAACGGCATCATCATCGGTGCCGACAACATCACGCTGAACCTGAACGGCCACGTGGTGGCGGGCCTTCCCGGGCCGGGAAGCGGCAACGATGCCGGCATCCGGCTGCCGGGGAGGGTCGGCGTCAGGATCACCGGCCATCCGGGCCGGAGCGGGAAGACGGGCACCATCACGGGCTTCGACGCCGGCGTCGTCGTGAACGGCGGATCGGGCAACACGATCGCGAACCTCGAGGTGCGGGACAACATCGGCAGCCCGGTGCCCGCCATGGACGACGAGGCTTACTACGCACCACCGACGGCCGAACTGGGCGACGGGATTCTCCTGCTCAAGTCGGCGTCGAACCGCATCGTCAACAACATCGTCACCAACAACGGCTTGTACGACGGGATCGGCGTGTTCGGTCTCGGCTCGGACTTCAACATCGTGGAAGGGAACACGGTGCAAGGGACGGTGGGGCTGTTCCGCAACCGCAGTGCGGGCGGAAGCGGGATCATCGTCAACCACTTCTTGGACCAGACGCCGGGCACCGGCTTGGTCATCTCGGGGAACAAGGTGCGGGGCAACACGGTGCGGGCGAACGCCGGGTCGGGGATCTCGAACGTCGGGCACGTCGATGGTGAGGTAGTTGGCAACGTGGTGAAGGAGAACGGCCTGTTGGCCCTCCCCTTCGCCA
This sequence comes from Acidimicrobiales bacterium, assembly GCA_038232515.1. GTDB lineage: Bacteria > Actinomycetota > Acidimicrobiia > Acidimicrobiales > JAUJNH01 > JBBSHS01. The sequence goes on along the minus strand of JBBSHS010000041.1, from coordinate 972 downwards.
CGGACGGGGAGGGGAACACCGCAACGGAGGTCGCCGCCAACGGCATCGGCGTGCAGGCCGGAGTGGGTCAGATCGGTGGCCCGGAAACGAGGATGTTGGTCAAGGACAACGTCGTGACGCACAACGGCCTCAGCGGCCTCTTCATCCGGGGCGGCGCGAACGTCGTGGAGACGAACCGGGTGTTCCGCAACGGTGCCTTCGGCATCTACGTTTTGGGCTCCGAGAACCGGATCAGGTACAACACGACCGGTTACAACTACATCTTCGACCTGTACGACTTCCAGGGCGATCTCATCGAGGTCGGGGCCATTGACCCGGCTCTTGGCGTCCACGATGGCTGCCCCAACATCTGGTTCGGGAACACCTGGGGCCCGGTCCAGCCTGGCGGCCTGCTCTACCGTAGCGAAACCGCCTACCGGCCGGCGTGCACCACAATCGGAGGCTCAGGGCCCAAGAGCCCTGCGGCCTGAAGGTCAAAAGAGCTGGCGGTCAGCCAAGAAGACCGAGGATCAGGTTGACGCCGAAGGGCGGTTGGATTAGCGGCTCTCAACGTGGGGTCGACGAAAGCCGTTGATCCGAAGTCCTGGGCGAGACCGTGGTGGCCGCACGACCATCTACGGTCTCGAAAGTGAACGGCAGGATCGCTAGGCCGTGGGGAATTTCGATGATCGACAGTAGGGAATTTCGATGATCGACAGTGGGGAATTTCAGCGATCCGCAGCAGTCTCGAACACCGCCAGCGGCGAGATCCGCTGGAACGGTCTGGACGGGCCGCTGTTGGCGACCGCCACCGGCTCGGCCTTCTCGGCCACCGTGACGATTCCTCCGCCCCGGAAGGGCTGTACGTCCTGGTGGCCCTCGAACGGGCTCCGGACGGCAGCGTCGGGTCCACCGGGCGGGCGGCCTTCCTCGTCAGCCCAGGAGGCGAGGCGGCCCTCCCTCGCGCTCCCGAGGGAGGGATCCCAACAGCGT
>JBBSHS010000040.1:0-23427 GCA_038232515.1 Acidimicrobiales bacterium | reverse complement strand
GCGCCTTGCCGTAGGTGGAGACCGCCAAGTTTTCCAAACTGGCCGACGTTTGCAACGCCTGGACATTCACATTGTCCTGGGGTGTGGCTGCCGACGCGGCCGAGGCCCACAGGCCGATGAAGGCCGCTCCAGCCGCCCCGAAGGCAGCCAGGGCCCCGCCGGCCTTCGCTCCTGAGGACGTCTCGGGGCGGTCCTCGACCATTCTCGCAGGGCCCGGTTCGGTGTCGACCGGGTGAGCCTTTTGTTCTCGGCCGATCTCCACCAAGTCATCGATCGCCGTATTCGCGGTCCTCATCGACTCCGAGTGCAGGTCCTGGGACTGTTCAATGAGGTCATTGAAGACCCCCTCTTCATAGGGCACAGCTACCTCCTGTAGGTGAACAACGGACCCATTCCCACCTTCAAACCCCACCGGGCCACTCAGGAACGGCACACAGCAAGACAGAGCGGCCTTGGCGGGTCAGGAACCAAGCACATACAGCGCCACGCAACAGTACTACGGGGCCGCCACGGGGTCCGGATGACTGGACGCACGTGGATCCGGGCTAAGCTAAGTCGCAGACCTACCGAGCTTGCCCGGACGGCCGTGGCCGGCGGTCGCCTGTCGGGTGGTGATCGAGGAATTGGGGCAAGGGGAGTAGGAGCCCGAAACATCGATCCCCGAGCGGAATCCGAGATTTTAGCCGTCACGACTAGTCGGGTTCTATCGCGGTTGTCCGACTCCGAGTTGGCGGACGCGCTGTGCGTTCGCGAGTTCGCTGCGACGACCGCCTGCAGCCGTCACACGGTATCTGGGAGCTGCGGACGCCCCGTGACCTCCTGAGCGCCGACATCGTCGGTGGCTGGCGCTCGACCGTTGCCATCTGGGTCTGCCGTGGGTGGCGGCCGACGGCTCGGCGGGCACGCTGGAAAAGGCGCGGGCGCGGATGGCCGCCCGGGTCCTGGACGAGCTCGATGCCGAAGGGCGGTTTCCGCAGGCTCACGGCGACGGTCACCGCCCGGACGCCTCCGGTCTCATGGCCGTCCTGTTCGGTCTGGTGCCGGCTCGCGACCCCCGCGCCCGCCGCATGCTCCTGGCGGGCGACAGTCGAGCCGCTTCAGTGGTGTGCTGGTCCGCCCGACCGGGGCGGCGTGGAGATCCGCCGGCCCGACCCGAGCAGCGGCGGCGCCCGTCGGCCCACGGGTGCCCACACGCCGGACCGTTCGAGGACCGGACTCTGACGGCAAAGGAGGGCTCGAAGGTCGGCCCTACGGCAGGAGATTGCGTATGTGATCGGCCCACTCCGTCGGGTCGGACGCCGGATCCAGGGTGACGTCAGCCCCGGGCGGCCCGTCGCCGGCGGTGAGCGCCACCAACGGCACGAACTGTCCGCCGGCGGTGGCCCGCAGGTCGATGGTGAAGTCCCTGCCCCTGTCGGATGTGGCGTCGACCAGGACGAGGTTGGGCGACATCGAGCCGCAGGCTTCGGGGCCGATCTGACCGAGGGCCCGGCACTCGAAGTGACAGTTGGCCAACACTCCGGCCATCGCCTTCACGGCGGCATCGTCCACTCCGATGGTGAGGACCACCAGGGGCGGTAGGCCGGCCGTGCGCCGGAGACCACCGATGCCGGCCGCGAAGTCGGTGGGTCGAGTCCCTGCGCCGGGGGAATCGTCGAGAAAGGTGTCGTGCCCCGCCCTGGCCACGAGGTCGGCTTGGGCGGTGACCGGATCGGTGGACCACAGTGTCCAGTCGGCCGAGCCAAGGTCGATGGCCACGTATGTGATGGCGATCAGCAACGACGGGTCGGCGGGGACCTCACACAGGCCGTGCGCCCGCAGATGGGCGGCCACATCGTCGAGGACGGTGGTGTCTTGGGGCGGGGCTTCGTTCCGCAAAGCAAAGGTCTGGGGAGTAACCCTAAAGGCGACCTGCCACCAGCCATCGAAGAGCAGACAGTCGCGTTCGATGTGCAACTGGGGCCCGAAACCCCCGACGGCACCTCCGGTGACCAGAGCTTCGATCACCTCCCCGTCCTCCACCGTGATCAGCGTAGCCACGAACCCTTGACCGCTTCCCGGTGGCGGCCAGAGGCGGCGAGCCTTCCCGCCGCCTTCACCCCGATCGGAAGGGACACGTACAGAGCGCGGCTCCCTTGCTGTGCGAGGATGGGCCCGATGACAGCGCCGAACGTGGACTCCAGGCGGCAGTCGGGTCCGGCCGGCGACGCTCAGGCACTGGCCGTCGACCTCAGGGGAGTGCACAAGAGGTTCGGCAGCGTGGAGGCCGTCAAGGGCATGGACCTGACCATCGCCTCAGGGGAGATCGTCGCCTTCCTCGGTCCCAATGGCGCAGGCAAGACCTCGACCATCGACATGATCCTGGGCCTGTCCCGCCCGACCGAGGGCGAGGTGTCGGTACTGGGAATGCAACCCCGTCAGGCCATCGCCCGTGGGTTGGTGTCCGCGGTGATGCAGACCGGCGGGCTACTCAAGGACCTCACGGTGGCCGAGACCGCCCGCTACACGGCCAGCCTGTTCAACCACTCGCGACCGGTCGAGGAGGTCCTCGACCGCGCCGGCCTGGGCGGCATCACCGAACGCAAGGTGGGCAAGTGCTCCGGGGGCGAGCAGCAACGGTTGCGCTTCGCCATGGCCCTGCTCTCCGATCCCGAGCTGCTGGTCCTGGACGAGCCCACTACGGGCATGGACGTCGAGGGCAGGCGCAGCTTCTGGGCGGCCATCCGCCACGACAGCGCCGAAGGGCGGACCGTGGTCTTCGCCACCCATTACCTGGAGGAGGCCGACGCCTATGCCGACCGCATCGTGCTGATGCGCCGCGGCCAGATCGTCGCCGACGGCACCTCGTCGCAGATCAAGGCCCTTGCCGCCGGCCGGACGGTGCGGGCCACGCTGGCCGGAGCCGATGAGGCGAGCCTGAGCCGCATAGCTGGGGCGGACAGCGCCGAGGTGCGAGGCGCCACCGTGCTTATCCACGCCAGCGACAGCGACGTAGTGGCCCGGCACCTGCTGAACCACACATCGGCCAGAGACCTCGAGATCACCACTCGGGCCTTGGAGGACGCCTTCGTGGCCTTGACCGGCGACGGCGACGGCACCCCCGCCCACACGAACGCAGGAGAGCTTCGATGAGCACCCCACACGTGGATGTCGTCGACCTGAGCGCCCGTCGGGCTCCGGGCATGGGCGGCTTCAACCTCACGGTCCTGGGGTTGGAGGTGCGCCGACTGCTGCGCAACCGCCGCACCGTGCTGTTCACGATGGTGCTGCCCGTCATGTTCTTCCTGCTCTTCGGCCTGAACAGCCAGTACGTCGATCAGTCGGCCGGCCATGGCAACGTCTCGGCCGCCATCATGATCAGCATGGCGCTCTACGGTGCAGTCCTGGCCACCACCAACGGTGGTGCGATGGTGTCCATAGAGCGGGCCGCCGGCTGGAGCCGCCAGCTGCGGCTGACCCCGCTGTCGCCGGTGGCCTACATCGCGATCAAGATGCTCACCGCCATGGTGCTCGGTCTGGCCTCCGTGCTGGCCGTCTATGTCGTCGGTCTTCTGGTGGGTCGCCCCACGATGCCGACCTACCTGTGGGTCGTGACCGGGCTGTCCGTCTGGATCGGCTCGCTGCTCTTCGCCGCCTTCGGGTTGTGCATGGGATACCTGCTCCCGACCGAAAACGTCATGCAGATCCTGTCGTTCGCCCTGGTGCTGTTCGCCTTCGGCGGTGGCCTGTTCATCCCGCTGGACCAGTTCCCGCACCTTCTGCAGACGATGGCCGGTTTCACGCCCCTCTACGGTCTGAACCAGCTGGTGCACGCCCCGCTGATGGCCACCGGGGCGTCGTTGTGGTGGGTCGTCAATGTCCTGGTCTGGTTGGCCCTCTTCGCCGGCGGCGCCGTGTGGCGCTTCCGCAGCGACACCGAGAGGGTCTGACACCCGGGCCCCGGGCGACCCGGCGTCATGGGGCACCACGGCGTTGCCGGCCCACCGTGCCCCGCCTGCTGCTGTGGGATGTGGACGGCACCCTCGTCCACATCCGAGGGATGGGGGCGGCAGTCTTCGACCGGGCGCTCGAGCAGGCGATCGGCACGACACCGGCGTCGCGCCTGTTGCTGAGCGGCAAGACGGACCCGCAGATAGCGGTCGAGTACCTCCAGCTTATGGCGGTCGACGACCCGGATCAGAAGCTGCCGGCCGTGCTCGAAGCACTCGAGGCCGAGGTGGCGGCCATGGCCACGACCTTGGCACACACCGGCGAGGTGCTGCCCGGCGTGCGCCAGGTCCTGGCCCGCTTGTCAACCCAGGATGGGCTCCACCAGACCCTGCTGACCGGTAACACGTTGGCCAACGCCACCGTCAAGGTGACGGCGTTCGGGTTGCAGTGCTGGCTCGACATGGAGATCGGGGCCTACGGCAGCGATCACCACGACCGCAGGAAACTCGTGCCCATCGCCTTGGAGCGGGCCCGGCGCCTGCGGGGGCTCACCGTCGAACCGGGCCGTACCTGGGTGGTCGGCGACACCGCCGGCGACCTGGCCTGCGCCCGGGCCGGTGGAGCCAGATGCCTGCTGGTGGCCACGGGGGGCACAACGCTCGCAGACCTCGAGACCCTCGAGCCCGATGCCCTGCTGCCTGACCTGTCGGACACCGCCGCCACCGTAGATATCCTCCTCGGACGCTGAGGCGACGGGTACATCGCCAGGCGGCTCCCGCCCGGCCGCCAGCCGGATCAGAGCTTGGGATAGATGTTCTTCGGCTGGCCGGTGGCGGAGGCACCGACCTGATCGACGGTGGCCTGCATCAACTCCTGCTGACGATGCATCATCCGCAGCCCGAGGTCCTCCAAACCCGAGCGGCCCAAGGACTCGTTGAGCAAGGGGAACAACTTCTCCTCCTCCTCGGCCACGTGCTTCTGGATGGCCAGGTGCAGCCGCATCACGGCTTCGCGGAGTTCGTCGTCGGGCGGCATGGCCTCGATCTCCGCCACCAGGTGATTGGCCTCCTCGTGCTCGTCCTCTAAGAGCTCGATGAATTCGGGATGCGACTCGGCCAGCACCGGGTAGACGAGCTCTTCCTCGAGGGCGGTGTGGTTCTTGAGCAGCGAGACGATCCGCACCGCCGCCTTCTCCTCCTCGGCGCGCGCACCGTTCTGGATCGTCGGCATCTGGCTGCAGAGCATGTTCACGGCGTTGTGTTCGTCTTCCAGGATCTTGATCGCATTGGCCATTCGCGTGGCTCTACCCCGGGCGCCAACCGCTCAAACGCCACAACCGTCGCCTGTGGCGATGCCCCGTGGCTGCTCGGGTCAGCCCCGTCGGGTCCTTCCCCGTAGTGCGCCGAAGCAGAGTGACATGCTCAGCGCGGCGAGGCGCGCTATGGCAAGTGAGGCTTTGCCGAGCTGGCCCCATCGCCAGCCTTGGCTGACCAGCGAGCGCAGGCCTTCGAGCAGGTACGTGACGGGGTTGAGGGCGGCCACCCGGTCGAGCCAGCCCGACAGCTGGGACCGCAGCCCGTACGAGGAGGTGAGGAAGAGGAACGGGAAGAACAGCAGGAACGTCGAGTTCACGGCGGCCGGGTTGCCGGTCTTGAAGGCGATGGCGTAGCCGAACCCGGAGGAGGCGAGGCTCCACAGTGCGGCGAGGGCGACGAAGGCCAGGACGCCGGGAACGCCCGTGGCGAAGCGCACTCCGATGGCGAACCCGAGGCCCAGGATGGGCACGGTCAGCACCGTGGCCACGGTGACGTCGGCCACCTGTGGCCGAGCAGGATCGCCAAGCGCCGGATCGGCGTCATCAGGAGCCGGTCGAGGTAGCCGTTCTGTACGTCCAAGACGAGCGCCGGGGCCCGGGAGACCCCGGTGACCCCGAGCAGGATCGCCGTCGGCATCTGGAACGCCTTGTAGTCGAACCCCGGGCCCGCGGACTGGGTTAGCCGTTGCAAGGTGGCGATGTTCACGATGAAGAAGAAGAGGGCGATGAAGATGGGTGGGGCCACGGCCACCAGGTCGCGTGGGACGCCCCGCAGCGCCCGTCCGGCGATGGCGCCCACGTCACGGGCGAACCCCGCGGGCCGAGCACGTAGCGGCTCGGTACCGGTGGCAGGGGCGATGACGCCGGCCACGGTCATGGTGCGGGCTCCTCGCCGGTTTCTTCGCGTCCGATGTGGCTTCCGGTGAGCTCGAGGAACACGTCGTCGAGCGTCGGGGTGCGCAGAGTGAGGTCGCGCACGGCTGCGTGGCAGCCGTCGAGCGCGACGGCGACGGGACTGATGGTGGCGGAGCCGTCGTCGGTGGCGATAACCAGCTCGTTGCCGTGCGCCTCGACGCCCCGCACACCGTCGAGAGCTTCGATGGACCGGAGGAGCGCGGCGGCGTCGCCGTCGACACGGGCGATGATGATGTCGGCGCCGACGGCACGCTTGAGCTCGTCGGGGGTCCCTTCGGCGACGATGCCGCCCTTGTCGATGATCCCGACCCGGCCACAGAGCTCGTCGGCCTCTTCGAGGTACTGCGTGGTGAGGAAGATCGTCATGCCGAGCTCGTCGTTGAGCCGCCGCACCTCCCGCCACACGCCCGTTCGGCTGACCGGGTCGAGCCCGGTGGTGGGCTCGTCGAGGAAGAGGATCTCGGGGTTGTGCACGAGGGCGACCACGAGGTCGAGCCGCCGCTTCATGCCGCCCGAGTAGGTGCCGATGGGCCGGTCGAAGGCGTCGCTGAGGTCAACGAGCTCGCCCAGCTCGTCGACCCGCTTGACCATGGCCCGCTTGTCAGAAGTGCTCGTCCGCCTCGGGGAGCCCACGTTCAGCCAGGGCCTGGTCGAGCTGGGGCAAGACGAGCTGATCCTTGGGGCGGTTGGCGAGCTTCTTGGATGCCACCACGTCGGCAGGGGTGAAGTCGACGTCGGGAGTGACCAGACCGGCGACGGAGAACTGGGCGGCAGCGCCACCGATCACGACATAGCGCACGCCGTGGCGGTTCAGGATCTCGACGAACGCGGGGACGTCCGGGAACTCGGGGATGGCCGGGTCGCTCACCTCGGCAGGAGCGGACGGCTGTGCCTCATTGCATCTCGAGCCTCGGCGTAGAACTCCCGCATGGCCGCATTGCGGGCCTGCGGGTTCTCAGGGCCCATGGCGGCGCCTCGAGCCTTGAGCACGTCGTCATCGTCGTCATGGGCCGCGAGCCGGGTGAGCAGGTCGAAACCGGCTGCATGACGCTGCGGTTGCCGCTCGCTACAGGACGCAGAAATTCCTCGTGCAGAAAGGGCTTTGGCGGTGGGCCCGGTGGGGATCGAACCCACGACCCAGGGATTATGAGTCCCCTGCTCTGACCACTGAGCTACAGGCCCTGGGGTCGGCTGCCAGCTCCCACCCTGTGGCTCCGGGGCAGGGACTCGAACCCTGAACCCTCTGATTAACAGTCAGATGCTCTGCCGATTGAGCTACCCCGGAAACGACGGCGCCGAAGCTAGCAGGCCTCTTCCGGCCCCCTCCCCGTCCGCACGGACCGCCTCCCCCGCTGCACTTGTCGACGAGGGGAGAGCCACACCGAAGATGGGTAGAACCTGCCCATGAGATTCCGAGCGGGATTGGTCATCGGCTTCGCAACCGGCTACTACCTCGGCGCCAAGGCCGGTCGTGAGCGGTACGAGCAGATCCAGGAAGCCATCCAGAAGCTGCAGCGGTACGACACCGTACAGATGGTGACCGACAAGACAGAGGCGGCCGTGGCCCTCGGCGTCGAGCGGGTGAAAGACGTCGTCGACGGACGAATCGGCAACGGCAACGGCAACGGCAACGCCAGCGCTCAGGGCAACGACGGCGACGGCGGTCACGAGTTCGGCGAGGCGCCGGTCGCCTGAGAGCCGACCGGCCCGAAGGTCACTCCTCCTCCAGGAACTCCTTCAGGGGCTGGCTACGGATGGGATGGCGAAGCTTGGCCAGCGTCTTCGCCTCGATCTGGCGGACCCGTTCGCGGGTCACGCCGAACTCCCGTCCGACCTCCTCGAGCGTCCGCATCTGACCGTCGTCCAGGCCGAAGCGGAGCCGCACCACCATCTGCTCACGCTCCGAGAGCTGCGACAGCGCCGTCTTGACCGCCTCGTTGAGCAATGTGCGGGCGGCGGCGTCGGCCGGCGTCACTGCCCCTTGGTCCTCGATCACGTCGCCCAGCGAGAAATCGTCCTCGCCGCCCATGGGCTGTTCAAGGCTGATGGTGTCCTGGTTGAGGCGGATGATCTCCCGGCACCGCTCGGGCGTCATTTCCACCTTCTCAGCCAGCTCCTCGATGGTCGGCTCACGACCGATGTCCTGGAGCATCTGCCGCTGCACCTTCATCACCTTGTTGATGGTCTCGACCATGTGGACGGGGATGCGGATGGTGCGGGCCTGATCGGCGATGGCACGGGTGATGGCCTGGCGAATCCACCAGGTGGCGTACGTCGAGAACTTGAAGCCCCGGGTGTAGTCGAACTTGTCGACGGCCCGGATGAGGCCCAGGTTGCCTTCCTGGATGAGGTCCAGGAAGAGCAGGTTGCGGTGCCGGTAGCGCTTGGCGATGGAGACGACCAGGCGCAGGTTGGCCTGGATCAACTGCTCCTTGGCCTTGAGGCCGTCGACGACCAGGACCTCCTTCCTGCTCAGGAAATCGACGGGGACGGCGGACAGCGAACCCTGCACCCGCTCGAGCTCGGCGATCTCGGTGGCGGCATGGATCCCCCGCTCGATGCGCTGGGCCAGGTCGACCTCCTGGCCTGAGGTGAGCAGCGGGACCTTGCCGATCTCGCCCAGGTACATGTGCACCGGGTCGGCCCCGGTGCCGACGAGGCGGTCGTCGTCATCGCCGGTGTGGCGCTTGGCCCTCTGTCGCCGGGCCCCGGGTGCCCTGGCCCTGAGCCCGGCCTGCGCTTCGACCGGGACGGGCGCGACCACGACCACAGCGGCGTGCTCCCCGGCGATCGGCTCGTCGCCCTCAAGGTCGGTCTCCTCTATGGCGATGCCCTCAGCCTCGATACGGGCCCGCACGGCATCGATGAGGGGAAGCGAGATCTCGACGTCTTTGAGGACCTCGATGACCTCGTCCTCACCCACCGAGCCCTTGGCCCGGCCCTTGACCAGGAGGGGCGCCAGGAGGTCGATGGGGACCTCCGGCTTCGGGTGCTCGACCGCACCCATGCTCATACTCCCTCCTCGGCCGAACGCACCACGAAGGCTACCAACGCCATCGAGGAATCGACGCGGGGGCCATCGCCCTGCAGTTGAGCCAGGAGACCCTGAAGTGTGCGGAGCTGCTCGTTGACCCCCATTGCCTCCTCGTAGCCGATGGAGGCAATGTGGAACAGCTTGGCCCGCAGCCGGATGCCGGCCTGCTGGGCCAGGGTCACAAGGACGTGGTCGGCGTCGCTGCCGGTGTGGTCCTCGACGGCCAGCCGGGTCAACAGTTCGGCGGCGTCGGCGTCGGCCCGCTCCACTGCGTGGGCAAAGCTGTCGGACGAGGCCAACGCCAGGAAGGCGCTCAATGCCACCTCGTCGGTGAACAGGGCGGCCTCCAGTCGGTCGGCCACCAGCTCGGGGTGATGGATGGCAAGCCACAGCGCCTCCACCTCGTCGCCCCGCAGGTCCTTGCGCTGGTTGGTGGGTCGGGCCGTCACGCGGATGCGACCGCCGCCAGCCCTGTTCCGGCGCAGGACGTCCGGCTCGGCCCCGGTGAAGCCGGACACCTGCATGATGTACCGGTCGCGCACGAGCTGGCTGGGATGCTCGTTGATGATGGCCATGGCCGCTTCGGCGGCTCGGGCCCGCCCTTCGGGGGTACGCAGATCGCAGGTGGGCCACAGCCGTTCGAGCCGGAAGCTCAAGAAGGGCCGGGCACCGCTGACGGCCGCCACCAGTGCGGACGGATCTCGCCGGCCCACGTCGGCCGGGTCCGTCCCACTGGGCAGGGCAGCCACAGAGATGTCGATCTGGTGCTTCGCCTCCCAGGCGTAGAACCGCTCGGCCGCGCCCTGTCCGGCGCTGTCGGCGTCGTAGCCGAGCACCAGCTTGGCTGCGCCGAAGTTCTTGAGCCGGCGGATGTGGTCCTCGGTCACGGCCGTGCCGCAGGTGGCCACGGCCGTGGCCACTCCCGACTCGCGCAAGGCGATGACGTCGGTGTAGCCCTCGCACACCACCGCCTGGCCGCTGCGCACGATCTCGTCCTTGGCCCAGTTGAGGCCGTACAACACCTCGCTCTTGCGGTACAGGGACGTCTCGCTCGAGTTCTTGTACTTGGGCCCGTCCTCTCCCGGCAGGATGCGGCCGCCGATGGCCACCGCCATCCCGGTGTGGTCGAAGATCGGGAACAGCACCCGGGCCCGGAAGGCGTCGGTCTGGCGTCCGCCGCGGTTGACGAAGCCCAGACCGGTGTCGCGCAGGACGTGGTCGGGCAGCCGCAGGGCCCGAGCCAGGACGTCCCAACCGGCGGGCGCCCAACCCAGCCGGTAGCGGCGCACGATCTCGCCGTCGTACCCCCTATCGGCCCGCAGGTAAGCCCGGGCCGGGGCCGCGTCGGCGGTCGACAGCAACCGCTCGTGGTACCAGGCGACGGCCCTGGCCATGGCGTCGGCCAGCTGGGCTCGCCGGTGGCGCCGGGCGGTGGCGTCCGGGTCGTCGGCCTGCAGGGCGATACCGACCCGGGCGGCCAGCTTCTCCACCGCCTCCACGAAGCTCAGATGCTCGGTCTCACGCACGAACGTGATGACGTCACCGGACGAACCGCAGCCGAAGCACCGGTAGAAGCCCAACTGCGGGTTGACCGAGAAAGAGGGCGTCTTTTCGGTGTGGAAGGGGCACAGGCCGACCCAACGGGTGCCGACGCGCTTCAGCCCCACGTGCTCACCGAGCACGGCGAGCATGTCCGTCGTCGTTCGAACGCGGGCGACATCCTCATCGGGGATGGCCATGCACTGGGCAACGTACCGGCTGTCCGGCCGGCGGGCGACGCCGCCCGGTCGAATCGATGTCGAGCGTGGCTATGTTGGCCCGGTGGACCTGAAGGCGGCGTCCGATCGGCTCGGCGTCCACTATCAGACCGCCTACCGCTGGGTGCGTGACGGGTCGCTGGCCGCCACCCGGGTGGGCAACTCGTACGACATCCAGACCGAGGTGGTCGACCAGTTGCGAGCACTCCGTTCCAGGCCCTCGGGGCCGCCACGGGCCGTGCAGGTACGCAGCTGGCGGGCGCAGTCCCGTCGGCTGCACGATCTGTTGGTGGCGGGAGAGGACCTGCCTGCCCGGCGGTTGATCGAGCGCCTGCAGGAGGGTGGCATCGACACGGTGACCCTGTGCGAGGAGCTCCTGGCGCCGGCCCTGCGCACCTGCGGTGAGGAGTGGGCGGACGGCCGGCTCTCCATCGCCGAGGAGCACCGGGCGACGGCCATCTGCGAACGGTTGGTGGCCCGCCTCACCATCCACCCGAGAGGACGGCCGCGGGGCGTCGCCGTGGTCTGCACACCACTTGGAGAGTCGCATGCCCTTCCTGCGGCCATGGCCTCGCTCTGCCTGCGGGCCGACCGCTGGAGGGTGCACCACCTCGGCACGGAGGTACCGGCCGCAGACCTGTTGGCCCTGGCGGACAGCGTCGGCGCCGACCTCGTGGTGCTGTCCATCACCTACCCCCGGCCGGGCACGGCCGCCGAAGCCACCCGCCAGGCCGGGGAGCAGGCAGGCGTGAGGATGCTGCTGGGGGGCCCCAGTCTGAGCCTGCGCGACCTCCTCCAACGCGCCCGCACGAGCCGACAGAGGCAGGGCCTGGGCGCCGGGCCGGCGCTGTCTGATGTGGCGGTCGAACCATTCCGGGGCCGCCACGGCCCGTAGACGGCGGTGGTCGGCGGCCGTGGACCGGGTGCGACGGCCCTCGCTACACCGACCAGTCGCTGTGGTCGTCGGGCCCCCGGTGGGCGAGCACCGACTGGGCGGCGGCGAGGCGGGCGATGGGGATGCGGAAGGGTGAGCACGACACGTAGTCGAGCCCGGCGTCGAAGAACAGCTGGATCGACTCGGGATCCCCGCCGTGCTCGCCACAAACACCCACCTTGAGCTTCGGCTTAGTCATCCGCCCCCGGCGGGTGCCCAGCCTCACCAGCTCGCCCACGCCGGACTGGTCGATGGTCTCGAACGGGTTGCGCTTCAGCAGGCCCTGGTCCAGGTACGTGCTCATCATCCGGCCCTCGACGTCGTCGCGGCTGAACCCGAACGTCATCTGCGTCAGGTCGTTGGTGCCGAAGCTGAAGAAGTCGGCCACCTCGGCGATCTCGTCGGCCCGGATGGCGGCCCGAGGGGTCTCGATCATCGTCCCTATCGACACCTGGATGGGCTTGGCCGCCGACCGGTTCGCCTCTGTGACCGCCTCTTCGGCCCAACTGCGGGCCAGGGCCAGTTCCTCACGGGAGACGGTGAGCGGGATCATCACCTCGACGACGGGCGTGCCGCCGGCCTGCGTGCGCTCGGCGGCCGCTTCCAGAAGAGCCCGCACCTGCATGGCGTAAAGCCCGGGCTTCACCACGCCCAGACGTACGCCGCGGGTGCCGAGCATGGGATTGGTCTCCTCCCATTCCCGGGCCGCGTCGTACAGCTTGCGCTCGTCGTCGCTGAGGCCGGTGGTGGCCTCCTTGACCGCCATCTCCTCCACCGACGGCAGGAACTCGTGCAGCGGCGGGTCGAGCAGCCGGACGCACACCGGCAGTGAGTCCATGGCCTCGAGGATCTCGATGAAGTCGGCCTTCTGGACCTGGCGCAGCTCCTCGAGGGCCACCGTCTCCTCGGCTTGCGTCGACGCCAGGATCATGCGGCGCACGACCGGCAGCCGGTCCTCGGCCAGGAACATGTGCTCGGTGCGGCACAGCCCGATGCCCTCCGCTCCAAACCGGCGGGCGTTGGCCGAATCCGGGCCGGTGTCGGCGTTGGCCCGCACCTTGAGATGGCCCTCACGGATCTCGTCGGCCCAGCCCAGGATGGTCTGGAACTCCTCGGGCGGCTGGGCCGAGGAGAGCTCGACGGCGCCCTGCACGACCACGCCGGCGGCGCCGTCGAGGGAGATGACGTCGCCCTCGCTCACGGTCACGCCGCGGACGGTGAAGCTCTTGGCGGTGATGCGCACCGACTCGGCTCCGACCACGGCCGGCTTGCCCCAGCCCCGCGCCACCACGGCGGCGTGCGACACCAGGCCGCCACGGCTGGTGAGGATGCCCTCAGCCACGATCATCCCGTGGACGTCCTCGGGCGACGTCTCCTGGCGGACCAGGACGACCTTCTCTCCCCGGCCGGCGGCCTCGGCGGCGTCGTCGGCGGTGAAGTAGGCCTTGCCCACGGCCGCCCCTGGCGACGCGGCCAGGCCACGGGCCAGGACGTCGGTGGGCTGGCGGGCGAACTGGGGGTGGAGCACCTGGTCGAGGTGGTCGCCGGTGATGCGCTGCACGGCCTCGGCGTGCGACAGCTGGATGTGGTCGTCGGTGACCATGTCCACGGCCATCTTCAGCGCCGCCGCCCCGGTGCGCTTGCCCACGCGGGTCTGGAGCATCCACAGCCGGCCCTGCTCGATGGTGAACTCGGTGTCACACATGTCCCGGTAGTGCCGCTCGAGTCGGTCGAAGATGTCCATCACCTCGTCGTGGATGGAGGGGAAGCGATCGTGCAGGGCCGACAGCGGCTCGGTCCTGCGGGTGCCGGCTACCACGTCCTCGCCCTGGGCGTTGACCAGGAAGTCGCCGTAGGCACCCTGGGCGCCGGTGGCCGCGTCGCGGGTGAACCCGACGCCCGTGCCCGAGTTCTCGTCGCGGTTGCCGAACACCATGGCCTGCACGTTGACGGCGGTGCCGAGGTCGTGGGCGATGCGCTCACGCACCCGGTAGTCGCGGGCCCGCTTGCCGTCCCACGACTGGAACACGGCTTCTATGGCGCCCCGCAACTGGTCGAGCGGCGACTGGGGGAACGGCCGGCCGGTCTCGATCTGGACCACCTCTTTGTACCCGGCCACCAGTTGGCGCACGACGTCGGCGGATAGGCCGGCGTCGGTGTCCACGCCGGCCTTCTCCCTGGCCTTCTCCAAAGGGCCATCGAAGACCTGGCCGTCGACGCCCAGCACGATGCGGCCGTACATGGCCACGAACCGGCGGTACGAGTCCCAGGCGAAGCGCTCGTCGGTGCCCTCGGCCAGGCCGTCGACGGACTCGTCGTTGAGGCCGAGGTTCAGAACGGTGTCCATCATCCCCGGCATGGAGAACCTGGCTCCCGAGCGGACGCTGACCAGCAGGGGGTCGGCGGCGGCGCCGAGCTTTCGTCCCATGAGCTCTTCGAGCCGGGCCAGGTGCTGGGCCACCTCGTCGCTCAGCCCGTCGGGCCATCCGGCGGCCATGTGGGCCCGGCAGGCGTCGGTGGTGATGGTGAAGCCCGGCGGCACCGGCAGCTTCAGCACCGACGTCATCTCCGCCAGGTTGGCGCCCTTGCCGCCCAGGAGGTCCTTCATCTCCATGGGCGGGCGGTCGTGCGCATGGTCGAAGTCGTACACGTAGGGCACCGGATCTCCTGGCTGCAACGGGGTCGTCTGAGGGGTCGTCTGAGGCCGAGCCTAGGGCCGGGGGCAGGGCCGGTACGGGGGTCAGGTGCCGGTGGTGGTGGTGGTGGGCGCAGGCACGCCGCGGTGTGACCGGATGATGGTGGACGACGTCGTGGGCTGCCTGCTCTTGGAGTTCGTCGACGTCGTCGAGGTCGTCGACGTCGTCGAAGTGGCCTGCTCGACCATCCGCTGCTGCAGCTCCTCCTGGCTGAGGGGTGGGGACGGCGGCGTGAAGTCGCCGTCGAGCACGTATTTCGTGATGTCGGTCAGCGAGAACACGTCACCGCGGCCGTCGTCGTAGTAGCCAAGGATGCCCTCCGACGTGGTGCAGACCTCGAAGCGCGGCTGAGTGCCGCCGGGGCTGTCGCTCAGCTGGGCGCAGTCGGTGGACTGGCCGGCGACCTGCCTGCCGACGTGGCTGACGGAGACGGTCGGGCTGGCGGCGAGCGCCTCGAAGCCACCGAGGACGGCGTCGGTGTTGAACCGGAACAGGTTCCCGCCCGGGGCCTGGCTGCCCCCGCCTCCCGGGGTCGACACGCACCCAATGGCGTCGGGCCGGGAAGGGTCGAGACCCTGAGAGCAGTTGACCGCGTTCTGGCCGTCGTCGATGTACGTGAAGCCGCTTCCCTTGTAGGCGCTCTTGGGGGGCTTCTGCTCATAGACGACCGGGTCGCCCTTCAGCTTGGCGTCGGCCGTGGTGGCCTGGTACGTCGCCTTGTAGGTGACGGCCCGGGACGCCTTCAGTTGGGCATCGATCTTCTGGGTCTGGCTGTCGACGTGACCCGTCGCCTTGGCTGCATGGTGCCCCTTGCCCGGGGCGCAGCCCGTGGCCAACAACGCGCCGCCGAATACCACGCATGCCGCCGCAGCCCTGGCCTTCGGTCGGAGCCCCATGGCGGCAAAGTAGCCCGTCCCCAGCCTGCGGTCCCGGGGCGGCACCGCCACACCCGCGACCGCATCGGTGGGCCGGCCTCCGGCCCTGGCGCCCGAACGGTGGCTACCCGAACGGTGGCTACAGCCCGAGGTGGCCCAGGACCTCGGCCGCGAGGCCCTCGATCGGCACCCGTACCTGGTCGGTGGTGTCCCGGTCGCGGATGGTAACGGCCCTGTCGTCCAAGCTGTCGAAGTCGACCGTCACGCACACCGGCGTGCCGATCTCGTCCTGGCGGCGGTAGCGGCGGCCGATGGCCTGGGTCTCGTCGTAGTCACACATCACGTGGGGCTGGAGGAGCCCGAGAACCTCACGGGCCAGCGGTGTCAGCGTATCTTTCTTGGACAGCGGCAGCACCGCCACCTTGTACGGGGCCAGGCGGGGGTGCAACCGCAGGACACGCCGCTCCTCGCCGTTGACGATGTCGGTGTCGTAGGCGGCCACGAGGAACGCCATCATCGACCGGGTGGCGCCGGCGGCGGGCTCGATGACGTAGGGCACGTAGCGCTCGGAGGTGGCCGGGTCGAAGTAGTCCAGGCTCTCACCCGAGGCCGTGGCGTGGGCCTTGAGGTCGAAGTCGGTGCGGTTGGCGATGCCCTCGAGCTCGCCCCACCCCCACGGAAAGGCGAACTCCACGTCGGACGTCCCGGCCGAGTAATGCGACAGCTCCTCGGGGTCGTGGGGGCGGACGCGCAGCTTGTCGGCCGGGATGCCCAGATCGGTGTACCACCGGTGCCGGGCCTCGACCCAGTAGTCGAACCACCGCGGGGCGTCGGCCGGGGCCACGAAGAACTCGAGCTCCATCTGGTCGAACTCACGGGTGCGGAACACGAAGTTGCCGGGGGTGATCTCGTTGCGGAAGCTCTTGCCCACCTGGGCGATGCCGAACGGCGGCTTCTTGCGGGTCGTCTGCAGCACGCTCTTGAAGTTGACGAACATCCCCTGCGCCGTCTCGGGCCGCAGGTAGGCCACCGACGAATCGTCCTCGACCGGGCCGGCGTGGGTCTTGAACATGAGGTTGAAGGCCCGAGCCTCGGTCAGGTCCGTGCTGTCGCAGTTGGGGCAGTGAACTTTGCCGTCGGCGGAGGGCTCGAGGTGGTCGGCCCGCCACCGCTCCTTGCACTTGCGGCAGTCGACGAGCGGGTCGGTGAAGGTAGCGAGGTGCCCACTGGCCGCCCAGATGGCCGGTGGCCCCAGGATGGCGGCATCGAGGCCGACGACGTCGTCGCGCAGCTGCACCATGGTGCGCCACCACGCCTCTTTGACGTTGCGCAGCAGCAGGGCGCCCAGCGGCCCGTAGTCATAGGTCGACCGGAAGCCGCCGTAGATGTCGGCCGACTGGAAGATGAAGCCCCGGTTCTTGCACAGGGCCACGATCTGGTCCATCAGCCCCGGTGCCGCGTTCGCCATGGCCGGGCAGGGTAGCTGCGCTCAGGAGCGGTCGAGCAGATGGGGGGCCCGGAGCCGGCGCTCGAGGTTCGCCTCCAGGGCCCGGGTGGCCAGGCCGTCGACCTCGGCCACGACGGGCGACCAAGGTTCGGACATGGCCGCGGCCAGGTCGCCGCCCAGGACCCGCCGGCACAGCTCGAGGGCGCCCTCGGACACCGGCTGGCCGGCGCGGTGGTCGCGGCACAGCGCGCCCCCCACGGTGAGGTCGAAGGCCACTAGCCCCTGCTCGCAGCCGCAGGCCGCGCACTGGTCCAGCAGGGGGGCCGACCCCTCCAGGGCCAGGAGCTTCAAGAAGAAGGCCGGCACCAGCAGGGGGGCGTCGTGGGCGGACAGGGCTCTCAGGGCGCCGACCAGCATGCGGTAGAGCGCCGGATTGGGTTCGCCCTCCTGGGCCACCTGGTCGACCACCTCCAGCACGGCGTTGGCCTTGCCCAGGCGGTCAAGGTCCGAGCGCACGGCGCCGTTGTGGTCGATGGTCTCGGCCTGGGTGATGGTGTCGAGCGACCGCCCTTCGTACAGCTGCACGGCCACGTGGCTGGTGGGTTCCAGACGCCCCCCGAAGCGGCTGGTGGTCTTGCGCACGCCCTTGGCCACCGCCCGCACCTTGCCCCGCCCGGCGGTGCACAGCACCACGATCCGGTCCGCCTCGCCCAGCCGGTAGGTCCTGAGCACCACCCCCTGCTCCCGGTACAGCGGCACCCCCACAGTCAACTACGCGCCGCAGAAAGGATCCGCCATTCAGCGGGGACTCGCCTCTGCAGGGGTTTGGGGGCGGCAGCCCCCAATGGGGGCGTGGGGGCCGTGCCACCACAGGTTCGCCGCCGGCTTTGCCGAAGGCGAACAGAAAGGACGGCGAGCGCAGCGAGCACCCAAGAACGGCCTCGAGGTCTTCCCAGCGAGCGAAGCGAGCTCCCAAAGACCTCGAGGCCCCCGCCGCAGGCGGACCGTCAGATGTTGCCGAACCGCCGGGTGCGGCGCTGGAACTCTCGGATGGCCTCGAACAGGTCGGCGCGGGTGAAGTCGGGCCACAGCGTGTCGACGAACAGCAGCTCGGCGTAGGCCGCTTCCCACACGAGGATGTTGGACAGGCGCAGCTCGCCTGAGGTGCGGATGAGCAGGTCCGGATCGGGCATGTGGGGCACGTAGAGGCGGGCGGCGATGGCGGCCTCGTCCACGTCGTCGGCAGCCACGCCGTCTTCCACGAGGCGCCGGGCGGCGTCGACGATCTCGGCCCGGCCGCCGTAGTTGAAGGCGATGCACAGGGTCATGCCGGTGTTGGCTGCGGTCAGGGCCGCGGCCTCGTCCTGGTGGCGGATGATCCGCTCCGGCACCCGCTGGTCACGGCGGCCGGTGAAGACGATGCGAACGTTGCGGCGGTTCAACTCCTCCCGCCGGCGCAGCAGGGTGTCCTCGTTGAACTGCATCAGGAACCGGACCTCTTCGGCGGGACGGTTCCAGTTCTCGGTGGAGAAGGCGTAGGCCGTGACCCAGCCCACCCCGAGCCCGATGGCGGCGTCGGTGACCTCGTAGAGGGCTTCCTCACCGGCCACGTGGCCCTCGGTGCGGGGACGGCCCTGGCGTTGCGCCCAGCGCCCGTTGCCGTCCATGACGAGGGCGATGTGGCGGGGCAGGCGGTCGAGGTCGATGCCCTCGACGCCCTCCAGCCTGGTCGCGCCGTCCGTCGCGCCGTCCGTCACCCCGTGGAACCTACCGCCTGGGCCGCGGCCCTTCCGTTTGTCGGCTCGGCCCCCGGATCGGGTACCACTGGCCCATGCGGAACCGTCTGCTCGCCCCTCTGTGCCGCCGTTTCGGCTGGGCCCGGACACTCGTCGCCGTCCTCGACCGCTTCAACGACGTGAACGGTGGCTATCTGGCTTCGGCCATCAGCCTGGCTGCATTCCTGTCGCTGTTCCCCCTGTTGCTGGTCGGCATCGCCGTACTCGGGTTCGTGGCCCACGGCCACTCCGACCCGGCGAAGGCGGTGATCGACCAACTGAGCCTGTCCGGTTCGGCGGCCGACACCGTGCGCCAGACGGTGGACCACGCCAGGGGCACGGCCACGGCTGCCTCGATCATCGGCCTGGCCGGTCTGCTGTGGTCGGGCCTGGGACTGGTCGCCTCGGTCCAGTTCGCCTTCGACTCGGTATGGCAGGTGACCGGTCGCGGCATCAAGGACAAGGCCATCGGCCTGGCCTGGCTCCTCGGCACGGTCGTCATCCTCGGCGCCTCGGTGGGGACCACGGCGGTGGCCGGCCTGGTGCCGTACGGGGCCTACGCCAGCCTGGTGGTGACCCTTCCCTTCGACATCGGCCTGTGCCTGTTCACGTTCCGGGTGCTGAACCTGCGCCGCCTGGGGTGGAAGCCGCTGCTGCCCGGGGCCGTGGTCGGGGGCCTCGGGCTCGAGGTCCTCAAGCTGGTGGGCGCCGTCTACGTCCCCCGCCTGGTGGCCAACTCCTCGGCGCTGTACGGCCCGCTGGGCAGCGTCTTCGCCCTGCTGGCGTGGCTGCTGTTCTTCGGCCGGCTCATCGTGTACTCGTCGGTCCTCAACGTGGTGCGCTGGGAGGAGGACCACGGCACCGTGGTCGTCGACGTGGAGGTGCCGCGCATCCCTGGTGAGGCTCCCCTTGTGGCCAGCCGGTCCGGCCAGGCACCCAACACCTGAGCCGTCCTATCGGGCCAGTCGGCCCAGGATGGCCGTGAGTTGGTCGAGCAGAGGGCGGAGGGTGGGCGGAACCGTGGTGTCGTCGAAGGTCAGGTGCCCCCCCTTGATGTCCAGGTCGTAGACGAATGAGTCGGCGGCCTGCGGATTGGCCTTCGTCGTGCGGATGGCCTTGGCATCGACGGCGGCCAGCTGTCGCCGTAGTGCATCGGATTCGTCACCGGCGAGCTCGCTCGACCGTTGCACGGGCGGCCTGCTCTGCACCAGCGCCACGTGGCCCTCGCCGTCGATCGTCAGCCGGTCATCGGTGCCGGCCAACCCCCCTGAGCGGTGGAGGGCGACCAGTAGGGACGGCCCGGTGGACCGGGACGAGGACGTGGTGGTCGGGCCGGGGCCACAGCTCAGAAGTACGAGCGCGAAAAGTGGGACGAGGGTGCGGCGTCCTGAGTGGCGGACGAGGTGCACGGGCCTGGAGCCTGGCACGCCGCTGCCGACCCGACGGCTCGGTAGCGTCGTGCTGGTGCCCGACGACGCCCATCCCGCTGCGGGTTCCGAGGACGGCGTGGTCGCCGACGTCGCCGCAGACGGCGTGGTGGCCGACGTCGCCGAGGCCGCCGAGGACGGCGCGGTCGCTGATGCGCTCGGGCGGGTGGTGGCCCAGTTGCCGGGCGGCGGCGAGGGTCGTCCCGGACAGCTGCGCATGGCCGAGGCGGTGGCCCGGGCCGTTCTGGAACACCGTCACCTGGTCGTCCAGGCCGGGACCGGCACCGGCAAGTCGCTCGCCTACCTGGTGCCGGCCATCCTGTCAGGACAGCGGGTCGTGGTGGCGACGGCCACCAAGGCATTGCAGGATCAGCTGGCCGGCAAAGACCTGCCGTTCCTCTCCGACCACCTGGGGTGGCCGTTCGAGGCGGCGGTGCTGAAGGGACGCAGCAACTACCTGTGCAAGCAGCGGGGTCGTGAGGTGGCGGGGGGCGACGGCCAGCTCGAGCTCGATGCCGACGAGCTGACCGGCCTGTCCCGGGAGATCGCGCTGGTGCTGGCGTGGGCGGCCACCAGCCCCACCGGTGACCGGGCCGAGCTCGACTTCGAGCCCCGCCCCCGGGCATGGGCCCAGGTCAGCGTGAGCGCGGTCGAGTGCCCGGGGGCGGCCAAGTGCCCGATCGGCTCCGACTGCTTCGCCGAGCAGGCCCGCCAACGGGCCGCGCAGGCTGACGTGATCGTCGTCAACACCGCCCTCTACGGCATGCACCTGCTGTCCGGCGGCCACCTCCTGCCCGAACACGACGTCGTCGTCTTCGACGAGGCCCACCACCTGGAGGACGTGGCCGCCACCTCGCTGGGCCTGGAGCTGGCGGCCGGCCGGTTCTCCGCCCTGGCCCGCACCTCGCTCGGGCTCCTCGACGGGGCAGACAAGGAGGCGGCGTCGGCCGTGGAGGACGCCGGCGCCAAGCTGGGAGCCGCGCTCGTACCCTGGCACGGTCGCGCCGTCGCCGGGGTGGCCGGTGCCCAGGGCCTGGCCGACGAAGACCTCTGCGACGCCGTGGCCCTGGCCGCCGAGCGGGTGCGGGCGCTGCTGTCGGCCCTGCGCAGGGCCAGTGGCGACGACGCCCGCAAGGCCCGGGCCCAGCAGGCGGCCGGCCACCTGGCCGACGACCTGGCCACGGTGGCGAGCCTGCCTTCGACCCATGTGGCCTGGGTCGAAGGGCCACCCCACAGCCCGGTCCTGCGCATCGCCCTGGTCGACGTGGCCGGGCTCCTGGCCGAGCGGCTGTGGGGCGAGGTCACCGCCATCCTCACCAGCGCCACCATCCCCCCTGGCCTGGCCGACCGGCTGGGGCTGCCGGCGGCGGAGACCGACGTGATCGACGTGGGCAGCCCCTTCCACTACCGGGAACAGGCGCTGCTGTACGTGCCCAGGCACCTGCCGTCGCCGCCCGGCGAGCCGTGGGAGACGGCCGTCATCGAGGAGCTGGCCTGGCTCATCGACGCCGCCGGTGGCCGCACGCTGGCCCTGTTCACCTCGTACCGGGGCATGGAACGGGCGGCGGAGGCGCTGGCCGGCCAACTGCCCGGCAGGCTGCTCACCCAGCTCGACCTGCCCAAGCCGGCGCTGGTGAAGGCCTTTGCCGACGACGAGACCTCCAGCCTGTTCGCCACCATGGGCTTCTGGCAGGGCATCGACATTCCCGGCCCGTCGCTGTCGCTGGTGTGCATCGACCGCCTGCCCTTCCCCCGCCCCGACGAGCCGCTCACCCAGGCCCGTCGCGACCGGGCCGGAGGGGATGCGTTCTCCCTGGTTGACATCCCCCGTGCGGCCACCTTGCTGGCCCAGGGCGCGGGCCGGCTCATCCGCACGGCCGACGACCGAGGGGTGGTGGCCGTGCTCGACCCCCGCCTGGCCACCCGCCGCTACAGGACCGCCCTGCTCCTACCCGTGCCCCCCATGAAACGCAGCGTGAGCCGCGAGGAGGTGGCTGCCTTTCTCGCCCCCGTCAAGGCGAGGACCTGACCGGCCCGGCGGCGAGACCATCGCCGGCATGTGTCTATACGCGGCCCGCGGCCGACATACTGGCGGCGTGGCGAAGCACCTGATCGACGTTGACGAGGAGGCGCTCGGGGTCGCCCGCGCCGAATTGGGCACCACCACCATTCGGGATACCGTGAACCAGGCGCTGCGCCAGGCGACGGCGGGACGAAGTCAGCGGGTGGTGACGGCGCTCGACGTGCTGGCCGACGCCAGCCTCGACGATAGATCTGCGGCCTGGCGCTGAGGTTCCTGGTCGATACCAGCGTGTTGAAGCGGCTGGCCGGGCCCGAGGTTCGCGACGTCGTCGAACCGGTGGCCATGTCCGGCCGGCTCGGGCGGCCGAGCATCTGTGACCTCGAAGTCAGCTACTCGGCCCCGACGGCGCAGGAATGGATCAACTGGTCGGCGCCCTCGACGCCTTCGAGCCGATGGAGACGAGCACGGTGCATGTGCGCAGGGAGCTGCAGGTTCAGCGTCTTCTCGCCCAACGGAGCCAGCGGGGGCGAAAGATCCCCGACCTTCTCGTCGCCGCCGCCGCCGAGGAACTCGGTGTCGGCGTGCTCCATTACGACGCCGACTTCGACCTTATCGCCTCCGTCACCGGCCAGCGCTGCCAATGGTGATGCCGCAGAGAAGCGTCGATTGATTCCCGTGCATTCGCCGGCCGTCTAGGCGCTTGGCGCCTAGTGCAGCGTCGCGGATTGACTTGGGACAGTGATTTCCTTCCACGCCGCACCTTCTCAAGGATCTCGTCGGCGGCTGCGTGCCATACGAAAGGCGTCGGATCGGCGTTGCGGTGAGCGACCCATGTCTCGATCGCCTCTATGAGATCGGGCACGCTGGCGAAGGTCCCTCGCCGCAGCCGCCGGTCGGTGAGTTCCTTGAACCACCGCTCGATCAAGTTGAGCCAGGAGGAGCTGGTGGGCGTGAAGTGCAGGTGCCACCGGGCCCGACGGGGGTGCGCCAACCAGTCGGTGACCTCGGGGGCGGCATGGGCCGACAGGTTGTCCAAGATCACATGGACGTCCAGCCCCCGGGGCACGGCCCGGTCGATCTTCTTGAAGAAGGCGAGCACGTCTGCCGCGGTGTGGCGGTTGCGGCAGGCGGTCAACACTTCGCCGGTGGCGATGTTCAGCGCCGCGAACAGGTCGGTGGTGCCGTTGCGCTTGTAGTCGTGCGTCATGGTTCCGGCCCGGCCCCGACGCATGGGCAGGCTCGGCTGGGTCCGGTCCAGCGCCTGGCACTGGGTCTTCTCGTCGAAGCTGAAGACCACGG
>JBBSHS010000039.1:0-23666 GCA_038232515.1 Acidimicrobiales bacterium | reverse complement strand
GCAGCCCAACAGGCAGCCCAACAGCAGGCAGCCCAACAGGCAGCCCAACAGGCAGCCCAGCAGCAGGCGGCGCAACAGGCCGCCGCCCAGCAGCAGGCGGCGCAACAGGCCGCCGCCGCCCAGCAGCAGGCGGCGCAACAGGCCGCCGCCCAGCAGCAGGCCCAGCAGCAGGCCCAGCAGCCGGCCGCCCGCCAGCCGGCGGCGGATCTGGTCGCCGGCCCGGTCCGCAGGGTCGTGGCACCGGTCCTCGGTGCCGTCGGCGTCGTCGTCCCGCGCCCGGCACCCGCGCCTCGTCCCGTAGCCGGACCGCCGCCGGCGGCCAAGAGCGGCTCCTCGGCGGCGCTGGCCTACGCCAACGCCCAGCTGGGCAAGCCCTACCAGTGGGGCGGGGCCGGTCCCGGCGCCTTCGACTGCTCGGGCCTCTCGATGATGGCGTGGAGGGCCGGCGGGGTGTCCCTGCCTCACAATGCTGCTGCGCAGTACGGCCAGGTGCGGCATATCTCCATGGCCGACCTGCAGCCGGGCGACCTGGTGTTCGAGTCGGGCCTCGGCCACATGGGCATCTACATCGGGGGCGGCAAGATGATCCACGCCCCGCACTCGGGCGACGTGGTGCGAGTGTCGGCGCTGTGGGGTTCCATGGACCTGGCCGGCCGCCCGTAGCGCCACCGCCGGCGTGGGGAGGGCGGGCCGGCCTGGCCGTGTTCTCAGCCGGACGAGAGCCGTGCGGTGATGTCCAGGCGGATCCGCTCGGTGAGTTCTGGACCGAGGGCACTGCCGCCGTGGCCGGCCCCTTCCAGCCACCAGACGTCCCTGGGCGGCCGGGCCCAGTTGTAGATGGCTTCGGCATGATGCCGGCGGACGTGGGTCTCCGTCGGGTCGTGAACGACGATCACGAACGCTGGGCTGATGGCGGCGACGGCGCTGGCCAGGTCGGCGGTCACCGGCCAGCGGGCGGGAACGCGGGTATGGGTGACGACGCGCAGCCCGAAGCGCCCGGCTGACGTCGCCGCCCACCAGCCGAGCCGGGCGGCCGACGGCGGTCCCATGTCCCGCCACGCCGGTGGTGACACGGCCACCACCCCGGCCAGGCCGCCGTGGCGGCCGGCGGCCACGAGTGCGGCCGAGGCCCCCAGGCTCGTGCCCACGGCCACCACCGGGAGGTCCGGGGCTGCGGCCCGGGCCGCGGCCACGGCCACGGCCACGTCGAGGTGCTCGAGGGCGCCCAGGCTGCTGCGGCCGCCGGAGGCGCCGTGGCCCCGCAGATCGATGCTGACCACGTGGGCCCAGGTGGAAACCTGCATGGCGAAGCGGAACATCGTCGGCGTCCGGCTCGAGTTGGTGACGCCGTGGACCACCACGACGGTGCACGGTGCGTCGGCCGGGCCGGCCAGGCGCACGCCGTGGATGTGCGTGCCGTCGCGGGCGACCAGCGACAGCCGTTCGGCCGACACCGGCCACCTGGGCAGGACCACCCACTTGCGGGCGACACGGCCCGCGCCCCTCACACCTGTGAGCCATTGGCCACCCATGGACCGGCAAGCTACCTACCCGACCTCGTCGGTGGTCGTCTGGACCGCCGGCAGGGCCTGTGGACAGCCGGTCACCGAGTCGGCCGTCGTGGTGGCCGACCGGCCGCAGCAGGTAGCTTCACCGCCCATGCGCGTCTGGCCCGGACAGCCGTATCCCCTGGGCGCGGGTTTCGACGGCACCGGTTGCAACTTCGCCCTGTTCAGCGAGACGGCCGAACGCGTGGAGCTGTGCCTCTTCGCCGAGGATGGGACCGAGGAGCGTCTCGACCTGCCCGAGTGCACCGCCTTCGTATGGCACGGATACGTGCCCAGCATGGCCGCGGGCCAGCGCTACGGCTTCCGGGTGCACGGGCCATGGGACCCCGAGCACGGCCGGCGCTTCAACCCCAACAAACTGTTGCTGGACCCCTACGCCAAGGCGGTGGACGGCGAGGTGCGGTGGTCCCAGGCGCTGTTCGGGCACCACTGGAGCGATCCGAAGCGGCCCAACAACGACGACTCCGCCCGCAATATGCCCAAGAGCGTGATCACCAACCCGTGGTTCGACTGGGACAACGACCGCCCGCCCCGAACCCCGTGGCACGAGACGTTCGTGTACGAGGTCCACGTAAAGGGGGCCACCCAGCTCCATCCGCAGATCCCTCCCGAGCTTCGTGGCACCTACGCCGGTATGGCCCATCCGCAGATGGTCGAGCACCTGCAACGGCTGGGCGTCACCGCCGTCGAGCTTCTGCCGGTCCACCAGTTCGTCCACGACCAACGGCTGGTCGAACAGGGCCTGCGCAACTACTGGGGCTACAACTCGATCGGCTTCTTCGCCGTCCACAACGGTTATTCGTCAGGCGGGACGCTCGGCCAGCAGGTCACCGAGTTCAAGCAGATGGTCAAGTCCCTTCATAGCAATGGCATAGAAGTGATCCTCGACGTGGTCTACAACCACACCGCCGAGGGCAACCATCTCGGCCCCTGCCTGTCCTTCAAGGGCATCGACAACCCCGCCTACTACCGCTTGATGGCCGGCGACGAGTTCCACTACATGGACTACACGGGTACGGGCAACACGCTGAACGTCCGGCACCCGCACGTCCTGCAGCTCATCATGGACAGCCTGCGGTACTGGGTCACCGAGATGCACATCGACGGTTTTCGTTTCGACCTGGCGGCCACGCTGGCCCGTGAGCTGCACGACGTCGACCGGTTGTCCTCGTTCTTCGACCTCATCCAGCAGGACCCCATCGTGCGCCAGGCCAAGCTCATCGCCGAGCCGTGGGACGTCGGCGAGGGCGGCTACCAGGTCGGGAACTTCCCCCCCTTGTGGACGGAGTGGAACGGCAAGTACCGCGACTGGAGCCGTGACTACTGGCGGGGCGAGAACCGCACGCTGGACGATCTCGGCTACCGGCTCACGGGGTCGTCGGATCTGTACGAGTGGAGCGGGCGCCGGCCGTTGGCCAGCCTGAACTTTGTCACCGCCCACGACGGCTTCACGCTGCGCGACCTGGTGTCCTATGACACCAAGCACAACGAGGCCAACGGGGAGGACAACCGCGACGGCAGCGACGACAACCGCTCGTGGAACTGCGGGACCGAGGGCGAGACCGACGACCTGGACATCCTGGCCCTCAGGGAGCGCCAGAAACGCAACCTCATCGCCACGCTGCTTCTGTCCCAGGGGGTGCCCATGCTGTGCGGCGGGGACGAGCTGTCGCATACCCAGCAGGGCAACAACAACGCCTACTGCCAGGACAACGAATTGTCCTGGTTCGACTGGGCCAAGGCCCAGGAGGCCTTCCCGCTGCTCGACTTCACCATCAAGGCGTCGGAGTTGCGGCGCCAACACCCGGTGTTCCGCCGCCGCCGCTGGTTCCTTGGTCGGCCGGTGCACGGCCGGCGTCCCGGTGACGCCCTGCCCGACATCGCCTGGTTCTCACCCGACGGACGGGAGATGACCGACGAAGACTGGCATTCGGGATACGCCAAATCGATCTCCGTGTTCCTGAACGGCGACGCCATCCCCGACCCCGACCTACGGGGCGAGAGGGTGGTCGACGCATCGTTCCTGATCTTCATGAACGCGTGGGACGAGCGCCTGTCCTTTGTGGTGCCGGAGGGGATCGGCGCAGAGCAGTGGGACGTGGTGCTGTCCACCGACGTGCCCCTTCTGGAGCCGGGTGACATCACCGTCAAGACCGCCGGCACCCTCGACGTCGAAGGCCGCTCCCTCACGGTGTTGCGCAGGCTCTTCTGACGGGAGGGGGGCAGGCCCCCCGGCCGGCGGCAGCCGGCGTTGATAGCCGGCGGGGGTGGGTAGACACTGTCCGTCATGCCGACGCCCCTGTCCACCTACCGGCTGCAGCTGCGGCCCGGCTTCGGCTTCGATGCAACGGCGGCGGTGGTCGACTACCTGGCCGATCTCGGGGTCACCCATGCCTACCTCTCACCCATCTTGCAGGCGGCACCCGGGAGCACCCACGGCTACGACGTCGTCGACCACTCCAAGGTCAACGAAGAGCTGGGTGGGGAAGCCGGCTTCGACCGGCTGGGGCAGGCACTGGGCCGGGCAGGCCTGGGCCTGGTGCTCGACATCGTGCCCAACCACATGGCCATCCCCGGGCCTCAGAACCGGTGGTGGTGGGACGTGCTGGAGAACGGGCCGTCTTCGGTATACGCCAGCTACTTCGACGTCGACTGGCGTCCGCCGGAAGCCAAGCTGCGCAACACCGTCCTCATGCCAGTACTGGGCGACCACTACGGCCGGGTGCTCGAGGCCGGCGACATCAGGGTCTTCCGGGTGGGCGGGCGATTCGAGGTGCGGTACTTCGACCACCGCCTGCCCGTCGCTCCCCGCAGCATCGACGCGCTGCTGATGGCGGCAGCGATGGTCATCGGCGGCGCTGACGGCGCACCGAACGACGAGCTGGAGAGCCTCGCCTCCGCTCTCGGACGTCTCCCGCCGGCGACCGCCGTCGACACGGACAGCGTTCGGGAACGCCACCGGGACAAGGAAATCCTGGCCGACCGGCTGGGTCAGTTGCTGGAGGCGGACCCGGCGGCGGCCGCAGCGGTGGACGCCGAGGTGGATCACCTGAACCACGATGCGGACGCCCTCGACGCGCTTCTCGAGCGCCAGAACTACCGGCTGGCGTTCTGGCGGGTGGCCGGGGCGGAGCTGGACTACCGGCGCTTCTTCGACATCACGACGCTGGTCGGGCTGCGGGTCGAAGACCCGCAGGTCTTTGCCGACACCCATCAGCTCGTGCTCGGTTGGCTGGCCGAGGGCCGCCTCGACGGGCTGCGAGTCGACCACGTCGACGGGCTGCGGGACCCGCGCCGCTATCTGGCCCGCCTGGCCCAGGCCAGCGGGGGCAGCTGGGTCGTGGTCGAGAAGATCCTGGAGGCGGGTGAGCACCTGCGGGACTGGCCGTGTGCCGGCACCAGCGGCTACGACGCCCTGGCCGACATCGGCGTGATGCTGGTCGACCCGGGGGGTGAGGAGGGGCTCACGGCGGCGTGGGCGTCCTTCACGGGCGGGACAGCCGACATCGGCCAGGCCGTGTACGAGGCCAAGCGCGAGGTGCTGCGGGGCCCGTTGGCGGCGGACGTCGGCCGGCTGACCGAGCTGCTGGTGGCCGTCTGCGAGAGGCACCGGCGCTACCGCGACTACACCCGGGGCGAACACCGGGCCGTGCTGGAGGAGGTGATGGCCTGCTTCTCGGTGTACCGCACCTATGTCGACGCCGACGGCGCGGGGGTGGGACCCGACGACGTGGCCCGGGTCGAGGAGTCGACGGCGCAGGCAGCCGAGCGCCGGCCCGGTCTTGACGCCGATCTGCTCGGGTTCCTCGCTGATCTGCTGCTCCTGCGGGTGCCGTGCGACCGCCCCGGTTGCCCAGAGGCGGAACTGGTCATGCGCTTTCAGCAGACCACCGGCCCGGTCATGGCCAAAGCGGTCGAGGACACGGTCTTCTACACCCAGACCAGGCTCATCAGCCTCAACGAGGTCGGCGCCGACCCCGCCTGCTTCGGCGCTGACGTGGCCGGTTTCCATGCCGCCAACGCCGAGCGCCAGGCCCGTTGGCCGACGTCCATGATCACCACCTCGACCCATGACACCAAGCGCAGCGAGGATGTCCGCGCCCGCCTGGCCCTGCTGTCCGAAGTGCCCGAACGCTTCGGCGAGCTGTGCCGGCGGTGGTCGGCCGTCAACGAGCAGCACCGCGTCGCCGGCCTGCCCGGCACCGACGCCGAATGGCTCCTATACCAGACGCTCGTCGGCGCATGGCCTCTGGGCGCCGACCGGGCCGCCGCCTACATGACCAAGGCCACCAAAGAGGCCAAGGTCCACACCAGCTGGACCGAATCGGACCCGGCCTACGACGATGCGGTCATCGCCTTCACCCGGGCCGTCTGCACGGACGCCGTCTTTCAGGGCGACCTCGCCGCTTTCGTCGAGCCCCTCGTCCGGCCCGGTTGGGTCAACGCCCTCACCCTGACCCTGGTTCGACTCACGGTCCCCGGCACAGCCGACACGTATCAGGGCCAGGAGCTCTGGGACCTCTCGCTGGTCGATCCCGACAACCGACGGCCGGTGGACTTCGGCCGTCGCCGTCAACTCTTGGCCCTGGTGGGTGGGCGCACCGCCGCCGACCTGTGGGCCGACACCGAGCTGGTCGCCGCCGGCGCCCCCAAACTGGCGGTGACCACCGCCGGCCTGCGCCTGCGCCGGCGCCGACCTGACTGGTTCGGTGCCGCCGGCGCCTACGAAGCCCTGGCCGCCTTGGGAGCGGCCGCCCCCCACGTGGTCGGCTTCACCCGGTCGTCGACGGGGGATGGAGCCCCGCCTGGTGGGTGCGCGGTGGTCGTCCCCCGGCTCCCACTCGGCCTGGACCAGGCCGGCGGGTGGAAGGACACGGTGGTGGAGCTGCCCGAAGGGACGTGGACCAACGTGTTCGACGCGACCACCTGGCCGGGCGGTGAGGCCGCGGTCGACGACCTTCTCGGTGCCTTCCCGGTGGCGCTGCTGGTAAAGGAATAGTGGTGCACCGGTTCGAGGTGTGGGCCCCCGTCGCCACGCGGGTCGACGTCGAGGCGGGCGCCGGCCTTCATCGCCTGCAGGCCGAGGGCCGGGGATGGTGGGGGGCGGCGGTGGAGGCGGCCGGGCCGGGCGATGACTACCGGTTCGTGCTCGACGGCGGGGAGCCCGTCGCCGACCCTCGGAGCCATTGGCAGCCCGAGGGCGTCGAGGGGCCGAGTCGCATCGTGGATCACGACAGCTTCGCCTGGACCGACGCCGCCTGGCGGGGGGTGCACCTGCCGGCGGCCGTGCTCTACGAGCTCCATGTCGGCACGTTCTCCGCGCCCGGTACGTTCGAGGGCGCCATCGCCCACCTCGACCACCTGGCCGACCTGGGCGTCGACCTGGTCGAGCTCATGCCCGTGGCCCAGTTCCCGGGCGCCCGGGGCTGGGGCTATGACGGTGTGTTCACGTGGGCCCCCCAGTCGACCTACGGGGGGCCCGACGGGCTGAAGCGCCTGGTCGATGCCTGCCACGGCCGCGGGCTGGGCGTGGTGCTCGACGTGGTGATGAACCACATGGGGCCGTCCGGCAACGTCCTGCCCCGCTTCGGGCCGTACTTCACCGACCGGTACCGGACCCCTTGGGGCAAGGCCCTCAACTTCGACGGAGCCGACTCCGGGCCGGTGCGGCGCTACTTTGTCGACGCCTGCCGCCACTGGCTCGAGCACTACCACCTCGACGGGCTCCGCCTCGACGCCGTCCACGCCATCGTCGACCAGTCGGCCGTCCACCTGCTGGAGGAGCTGACCGGTGACGTCGCAGAGCTGGAGCGAAGGGTGGGCCGGCCTCTGTGGGTGGTGGGGGAGTGTGACCTCAACGACCCCCGCTACGTCCGGCCTCCGGCTCTGGGCGGGTACGGGCTGGACGCCCACTGGGTGGACGAGGTCCACCACGCCGTGCACGCCGTGGTGACCGGCGACCGGTCCGGCTACTACGAGGACTTCGGCACCATGGCCCAGATCGCCACCGCCCTCGAACGGGGCTACGTCTATGCCGGCGAGTGGTCGCCCCACCGCCGGCGTCCTCACGGCCGACCCCCCGTGGGCGTCGACCCGGCCAGCTTCGTGACTTTCCTGCAGAACCACGACCAGGTCGGCAACCGGGCCATGGGCGAGCGGTTGGGAGCGTTGGCGTCCGTCGGCCGGTGCCAGATCGGGTCCGCTCTCGTGCTCCTGGCCCCCTTCGTGCCCCTGATCTTCATGGGCGAGGAGTGGTCCGCCTCCACGCCCTTCCTGTACTTCACCGACCACCAGGACGCCGAACTGGGGCGAGCCGTGACGGAGGGCCGCACCCATGAGTTCTGCGCCTTCGGCTGGGTGCCGGGCGATGTGCCCGATCCACAGGACCCCGCCACCTTCCAGCGTTCGGTACTGGACTGGGACGAGGTGCATGACGCCGACGGCGGCCATCTCGACCGGTTGGCCTGGTACCGGGCCCTCATCCGCCTGCGCCGGCGCCTGACCGGACCGGCCCGGTGCCACTGGAGCGAGGAGCACGGCTGGGTGACCATGCGCCGGGGTGACACGGTGGTGGCCGCCAACCTGGGCCAGACCGCGGTCGGCCTGCCGGTCGACGCCGCGGCCGTGATCGTGCTGGCATCCCGGGACGGTGTACAGCTGGAATCGACCACCCTCGTGCTCCCGGCCGACTCGGTGGCCGTCGTCGCCCCCGCCCCGGATTGAGCAGCCCGTCCGACGCCAGAAGCCCCCTCTGCGAGCCGCCGTCACCAGGAGGGGGCTGGGGACCGGGCAACGACAGCTCGCACAAGGGTACGGCAGGGTACCTACCCGCTCGGCTTGCGCTGAAACCCTTCCTGCTCTTCTCGCCGCTGCTGCCAGAAGCGGCCAGCGGTACCCTCGAGCCCCGCCACGCCGTGGTGCCGTTGCGCCAGATGCTGCCATCCACCGATATCGTCACCGGTCGGGTGGAGCACCTGGACGTCACCGCCCGCAAGGCCGTGGTGGTAGATACCAACGGCGACCGCCAGGACGTGTCCTACCGGGTTCTGGTGCTGTCGCCCGGCGCCGTCCCCACCGTCGCTCCCATCCCGGGTCTGATCGAGGAGGCGGTGGGGTTCAAGACGCTGGCCGACGCCATCTGGTTGCGCAACCGCGTGCTCAGCCAGATGGAAGCGGCGGCCTCGGCCGTCGACCGTGACGAACGGCGGCGATTGCTGACGTTCACCTTCGTGGGCGGGGGCTACGCCGGCGTCGAGGCGCTGGCCGAGCTGGAGTCGCTGAGCAGGGACGCGCTACGCGCCTACCCGTCGCTGGCCCCGGCCGAGTTCCGCTGGGTGCTGGTCGAGGCGGCCGACCGCCTCTTGCCCGCGCTCGACGCAAAGCTGGCCCGCCACACCCTCAAGGTGTTGCTGGCCAGGCGCATCGAGGTGCGCCTCGGGACGAAGATGACCTCCTGCGAGGGTCGAAGAGTCACGTTGTCCGACCCCACCATCAGTCCGTTCGACTCGGCCACGATCGTGTGGACGGCCGGCCAGCGCCCGTCACCCATGGTGGCCGACCTGGATCTGGAGCTCGACGACAGGGGTCGCGTGGTGGTGGACGACCAGCTGCGCCCGGCCGGCCACGACCACGTGTTCGTCGTCGGTGATGCGGCCGCCGTCCCCGACCCGTCCCGTCCCGGCGAGGCTTGCCCTCCCACCGCCCAGCACGCCCTCCGCCAGGGTCAGGCCGCCGGCGACAACGTCGCCGCCGTGCTGGGCGTCGGCGAACCGCGGGCCTTCTCCTACCGCACCCGGGGCCTGGCTGTGACCCTCGGGCGGAACCAGGGCACGGCGCAGGTGTACCGCTGGCACGCGAAGGGGTTCCTGGCCTGGTGGATGGGCCGGGCCTATCACCTCGTGATGCTGCCCGGGACCGGCCGCAAGGCCCGGATCCTGACGGACTGGACGCTGTCGGAGTGCTTTCCCCGCGACATCGCCCAATTGGGCTCGCTGGGGGCCCCGTCGCCGTTGGGGTGAGCAGCGGAGGTGGCAGATGGGCAGCTATCGGGCATGATGCCGACATGACCGAACTTGATCCCGAGACCGAACGCCAGCGGCTCCAGCACATCGAGGACGAGATCGCCAAGGGCCGCAGGGACGTCGCCGAGAACGACAGCAACCTGCCCCACGGCGAGACCTACGCCGAGCCGGAGGAGACCGAGGGCGACGATGCGGCCAGGGCCAGGGAGCGGGCGAACGAGCGTGACGAGGAGGACCACGAGGGTGACGGCGACGTCGACAGGGCCATCGCGCCACCGGGATAGCGGCGACAGGCCCTCCACCGCCGGCGGTCCGGGAATGTCCGGCGCCTGGCCCACGCGGTGACCGGTCGACCGGTGGTCCTGGTCAACCCGGCGTCCGGCCCGGGAGGCACGCGGTCGGCCACACTGCGGGAGGCCATGCCGGCGGCGGACGTGCACGAGGTCGAAGGCGCCGATCTGGGTGACGCCGTCCGGGTGGCGGTGGCCGGGGGAGCGGAATGGGTGGGGGTGTGCGGGGGAGACGGCTCCCAGCGCACCGCTGCCACCGTGCTGGCCGGATGTCCGACCCCGTTGCTGCCCATTCCCGGTGGCACCCGCAACCACTTCGCCCGCGCCCTCGGCCTGTGCGACCTGGACGCGGCGGTGGCCGCCGCCGACGGGGGCAGCACTGTTCAGGTGGACCTGGGAGACGTCAACGGTGAGGTGTTCGTCAACAACGCCTCCATCGGCTTCTACGCCGCTCTGGTCCGCGAGCGCGAGCGCCACGAGCGTCACCGGTCCAAGCGGGTGGCCGACGCCGCCGCCGCCTGGGAACAGGCCCGCCGTGGTCACCGCTTCCCGGTCGACATCGACGGCAACCGCCACCGGGCATGGTTGGTGTTCGTCGGCAACGGCTGCTACGGGTCCAGCCTGTTCGACCTGGCCGAGCGCGGGTCGCTCCACGACGGCCGGCTGGACCTGCGGCTGGTCACGGCCGAACGCCGCCTGGCCCGCGTCCGGGTGCTGACCGCCCTGCTCACCGGCCGACTGGGCAGGTCGCCGGTACTCGAGCAGGTGATCGACTCCGAGGTGGAGGTGGCGGTGCCCGACGTCTCCACCGTCGACGTGGCCCTCGACGGTGAGGTGACCAGGATGTCGACACCCCTGTGCTTCCGCTCACGGGCAGGGGCCTTGCGGGTGCTGGTGGGCTGAGGAGCGGCGAGCGGAGCCGGACAGCACCGACCGACCCCACCCCGGCCAAGGCGGCGGTTGCTAGGCTGCCCGTCCGAAGCGGGCGATTAGCTCAGGTGGTCAGAGCACCTGCATGACGCGCAGGGGGTCGGGGGTTCGAGTCCCTCATCGCCCACAGAAAAGTCCTGCTCCCAGAGCAGCCACGCTGCAGAGGCAGAGCCTCAGCGAGCGTTGAGCGGGTTCTCCTCCCGGTGCAGCAGGACGTTCTCGAATCGGTCAGCGGGCGTCAGCACGGCGGCGCCGGCCAGGACGAAGACGACCAGGGCCACGACGCTCACCGTGGCCCAGCGACTGTTGGCGGCGTCGTCGCACATGACTTTGACGTTCTCCAGGATCACCGGCGGCATGTTGGGCGTCGGTCTGCCGGTTGCTCCCCTCAAGGGCGCATCACACCTGAGGCCGCCGGCGGCGCTGAGCGGCAGCAAGCCGAAGGCCACCACCAGGATGAGGTCGAGGGCGACGATGAGAGTCAGGAGAACCCCGATCCGGCGGCGCGGACGGGACGTGGCCCAAGTCGCCGTGCGCGCCGAGCGTCCCTCCGCCTTCTCACCCTTCGCTTTGTCACCCTTTGCCTTCTCACCGCGGGTCATGGTTGTCACTGAACTTCAGAGTGCCACGCCTCGACCCCGCCGTCCCGGCGGGCACAGTTGGGCGCAAAGGATGGCTCGGCAAGGGCGCCTCTCCTCACGGAGATCGAGGCCCCGTGCGAGGTGAGTGTCGCCGCCACCCTGTAGCGAAGACTTGACCGGAGGGCGACAGGCGGACAGGCCGCCCGATTCTGGGGAGCGCTAACGTCTGGCATGGGAACAGTGCGCCTCCAAGCTGGGCACCTGAACCCGGCGCAGATCTTTGGACGAGCGGAGGTGGACGACGATGGCCACACACTACGAAGTCCTGGGCGTCCCCGTGACGGCGACCGAATTCGAGATCCTGGCCGCCTACCGTGACAAAGCCCGACCGTTGAACCTTGACCGCTTCCAGGGATCGCGCCCTTACGAGCTCGGTCAAGCCGTCCGTGCCCTTGCTGCACTGGATGAAGCCCTGCGGGTCCTCGGTGACCCGGTGAGCAGGGCCGCCTACGACGAAATGATGGGCGCACATTGAACGGGAGCTTGATGCGTGGATCACCTACCGTTCGGGCACGAGTCAAGGGGGTGTCCGCATTTGGCCCATCCGTGGTGCCAGCTGACCACCTTCATTTGATCGCCGCCTGACCAACCCCGAGGAGGCCGACGTGGACCAGCAACAGTGCACCGCCATCGTGGTGTATGAGGTGATGGCCGAGGACGCCGAGAAGTTCCTGGCCGCCTGGGAACAGGCAAATGACCACCTGAAGGAGCAACCCGGTTTCGTTTCGACGGCTTTGCACAGGGCATCGTCGGCGAACCCCGATTTCCGGTTCGTCAATGTCGGCTGCTGGGAGAGTGACGACGCTTTCCGGGCCGCCACTCAGGGCGAAGCCTTCCGTGAGGCGTCGGGTCGGCTGGAGGCGTACCCCATCCACGCCGCCGTCTATGAGGTGATCCGTAGCTGACCGTCGCCGCCCGACGGCGCAGATGCGCCGACAGTTCCTGACGAGCGGCTGCGAGGCGAGACTGCCGCCGAACGGCGGTCAGCCGCCGTCCTTCAATCTGGGGTGACGCCCTGTGCCGCCTCTCGAGCCTCGTCCTTGGACACCCAGTGGCAAGAGCCGTCGTGGTGGGCCTGCCGTATGCAGGTGCGCCCTGTCTGCAGGTCGGTCATGCCGCACAGGTGGGCCTTGGCGGCGGTTGTATCCACGGCTGCGTTGTGGACGTCGAGCCGATTGTCGGGTTCTCTCTCCATGAACGCCCTTTCGGCAATATGTCCGAATCAAGTCGGCTGCCGGACGGCCAGAGTGCCGTGACCGGAAACCGCTCAACCGTAGCTGGCCAGGAGCCGCCAACAAAGAGAACTTTGGCCGGCTGAGGGATGTGCCGACGGCCAAGCCGGGTGGCGTCGATAGTCTGGGCTGGGGAGGTGGAGTTCGATGGTCCTGGCCTGGCTCGTGATCGGTGCCCTGCTTCTGTTGTTCGAGCTGCACCACCTCGCCTTCTACGCCCTGTTCGGGGCCATCGGGAGCTTCGCCGCTGCTGCCCTGGCCCTGTTGGCCCCCTCTGCGGTCGGGGCCCAGGCGGCCGTCGCCGTGATCGTGGCCTTGGTGGGTGTCGTCGCCGCCAGGCCGCTGGTGAGCAGGAGGTTCGAGAGCCACCATCGCGGTGCCCACGTGGCCCGGGGCGTGCACGGGGGCCTCACGGGTCAGGAAGTAGTGACGCTCGACGAGGTGGGTGGCGCCCACCGCGTGGGCCATGTCCGCCTGGCCGGGGAACGATGGTTGGCCGTGAGCGGCGACGGAAGCCCCATAGATGCCGGGACCACGGTCCTGGTGGCGGCGGTTCAGGGCACCACACTGGTGGTCTGGCCGGTCGACGGTGCAGGTCGGGCCCCGGTCGAGATCGGGTTGCCGGACAGAGATCAAGCGCCTGACGGCGCGGATGGGAGAGCGCCGTGAGCGTGGCCGGGATCATCGCTTTGGCGGTGCTGGCTCTGGTGCTGCTCGTACTGCTGGTGGCCCTGCGGGGCATGCTGAACATCGTCCAGCAGGGACAGGTCGGAGTCGTGAAACGCCTGGGCGAGTACCGCCGGACCCACGAGCCGGGCCTGGTGGTCGTCGCCCCCTTCGTGGACTCGCTCCAGCACGTGGACATGCGCGAGATCCCGGTGCCCGGCGATCGCCAAGAGGTCATCACCAGGGACAACGTCGTCGTGACGGTGAACGCCACCATCTTCACGCAGGTGGTCGACGCCAAGCAGGCGCTGTTCAGCGTCAAGAACTTCGACGTTGCCATCGACGCCCTGGCCCGTACGGCGCTGCGATCGGTGATCGGCACCATGACGCTCGACGAGGCCCTGTCGGAGCGGGAGCGCATCAACACCGATGTCCAGCAGCAGATGGAGGTGGTGACCGACAAGTGGGGCATCCGCATCAGCCGCATCGAGATCGTCGAGATCGCGCCGCCGCCCCAGATCCTGCAAGCCCTCGCCCTGCAGAAGACGGCCGACCAGGAGAAGCGGGCCCGGATCCTGCAGTCCGAGGGCCTGCAGCAGTCCGCCATCAACGTGGCCGAGGGTGACGCCCAGGCCGCGGTCAAGGCCGCCGAAGGTCAGCGGCAGTCCGCCATCCTACGGGCCGAGGGCGCCCGCCAGGCAGCCATCCTCGAGGCCGAGGGCCGGTCCCAGGCCGTTGGCACCGTGTACAGCGCCATCAAGGCAGCGGCCCCGGACCCCACCCTGGTCGCCATCCTGCAGCTCGACACCCTTGCCAAGTTCGCCGACAGCGACAACGCCAAGATCGTGGTGCCCTACGAGAGCGCCGCCCTGCTGGGTGCGGCCCAGATCCTGCGCGGTGTCTTCGATGGGCCCACGTCCGATGGAGCCGTCCCCGGCCGCAGCTGATGGCGTTCACCCATCGCCGTCGACCCACACCGTCTTGGCGTTGCAGAAGGCGCGGATGCCGTTGGCGGCGAGTTCCCGGCCGTAGCCCGACTGCTTGACGCCGCCGAACGGCAGTTGCGGGAACGACGTCGTCATGCCGTTGACGAACACGGCCCCGGCCTCGAGATCGGCGATGAACCGCTCCTTCTCGGCTGGGTCGGTGGTCCAGGCGTTCGAGCCCAGGCCGAAGTCGGTGGCATTGGCCAGTCTGATGGCCGCCTCCACGTCCGGCACCCGGTGCAGCTGCGCCACCGGCCCGAACACCTCCTCGCCGAACAGCCGCATCTTGGGGGTCACATCGGCGATCACGGTCGGCGGGTAGTACCACCCCGGCCCCGGAGGAAGGTGGCCCCCGCACAGAATGGTGGCGCCCTGGGAGATGGAATCGTCCACCAGCGCCTGCAGGTCCTCGCGCCCGGCGCTCGTGGCCAGCGGCCCTATGTCGGTGGACTCGTCCATCGGGTCGCCCACCACCAGCGCCGTCATCCGCTCGACCATCCGGTCCTGGAAGTCGTCGGCCACGGCCTCGTGCACGATGAAGCGCTTGGCCGCGATGCAGCTCTGGCCGTTGTTCTGGCAGCGTGACGTCACTGCCACCTCGGCGGCGATGGCCAGGTCGGCGCTGGGCATGACCACGAAGGGATCGCTGCCTCCCAACTCCAAGATGCTGGGCTTGATCTCGTCCCCGGCCACCCGGCCGACCGCCCTCCCGGCCGGTGTGCTGCCGGTCAGGGTGGCGGCCTTGACTCGGCGGTCGCGCAGGATGGCCTCGACCTGGTCGGGCCCGACCAGGAGGGTCTGGAACACGCCGTCGGGGAAACCGGCCCGCCGGAACAGGTGCTCCACGAACATGGCCGTCTGGGGCACGTTGGACGCATGCTTCAACAGGCCGACGTTGCCGGCCATCAGCGCCGGCGCGGCGAAGCGCACCACCTGCCAGAGCGGGAAGTTCCAGGGCATGACGGCGAGCACAGGACCGAGCGGCTGGTAGCGCACGAACGCCCGGGCGGCGCCCACGGCGCCGGCCGGGGCCTCCTCGTCGGCCAGGAGCTCCTCGGCCCGGTCGGCGTAGAAACGGCAGGCTTTGGCACACTTCGCCACCTCAGCCCGGGCCTGGCCGATGGGCTTGCCCATCTCGAGGGTCATGGTCCTGGCCGTCGCCTCCACCCGGACGTCGAGGACGTCTGCGGCCGCCTTCATCCACGCCCGTCGCTCGTCCCAGCTCGTCCGCCGGTAGGCGGCGAAGGCCTGTTGCGCCCGGCCGATGCGGGCGTCGACCTCGTCGGCCGTCAGAGGGTCGAACGTCTTGACGGTCTCACCGTTTGCAGGGTTGATGGTGGCAATGGACATGGCGGGCTCCTCCATCGGATGCAGGCATGGGAGTGCGGGCTCCCGCTTCTCGTCGGCCGGAGGCGGTTGGGGGGCCAGGGCGAGGTCAGGCCTGGGCCAGCATGGCGTCGGCGGCGACCACGTCCTTGTGGAACCGCTTGTGGATGTGGAGCTGCTCGCCCAACGTGTCGCACCGGTACCACAGTCCGTGGGCCGGACCGATCCTGGTGTTGCGGGGGAACTGGAAGAGGACCTCGTTAACCATCCTCACGCGGAAGCGTCCCGACCGGCAGACCATGATCCTCCGATCGGTGACGACGACCACCCGGTAGGCGTTGGTGAAGACGATGATCCATATCGACAGCAGCGCGAACCACTGGCTCATGGTCTGCGCCGCGAACACGGCCTGTATCGTCTCGCCCGGTTGAAGAAATGGAGCCGCGTTCGCCCGCATCTTGTCGCGAATGGCCATGCTGAACCGTACCCCTACCGGGCTTCGCCCCTGCCCAAAGAGCCCTCTGCGTTGGCGGGTATCCGACGTCCGGGCTCGATGCGTCGCTTCTGGCGTCGCCTCAGTCGTTGTCGATCATGAAGTCGGTGCCCATGTTGTCGAGCTGCCATTTGAGACCGGGCATGTCGTAGATCACCAGTTCGGAGCCCTCCCAGACGGCCCCGAGCTCCTCGGCCAGCTTGACGTCGCCGAGATCCTCGGGCTCGTTGCCGCTCCAGTGGAAGCCGGCGACCGAGCCCATCTTCTTTCCGAGCACCACCCGTTCCACAAGCCTTCTCCTCCGTTTGTCCGTCGCCGTCGAACCTACCCGGTGGGACCGCCGGCCCGGAGGTGACGACCCGGTACGGTGCGCGGTGTGGGCGACCGACCGGAGGTGACCCCGGAGCTGGCCTCCCGGGCTGCGGCCGTCGTGAGTGCGCTGGCGGATCTTTCGCCGAGGGAACGGCCCGTCGGAACGGTCTGACGATCCCGATGGAGCGGTTCCGGTGGCTTGCGGCGGCAGCCGCCTCCATCTGCAGCCCGGCCTTCGACGTGCCCGTCGAGGGGCCACTGGGATCGTCGGGACAGCCGATGTCGCTCGACGGCCGTCTGCTGGCCAAGGTGTTCCTGGACCGCGGGGACGCCGAGGAGCTGGAGGCCATCGACCGGTTGCGCCCGGGTGCCCGTTCGTTGCGGGTGGGGTGGCTGTACGTGGCCGGTACCAGGGTCGACGGGGAGGACGGCCGCCGCCGACGGGTCTTCGTCCCTCTGGTCACCCGGCCGGTGCGTGTCGTGCGGTCCCGGCTCGGTCGGGGGTCGGTGATCCCGGCCGGTGACGTGGAGCTGACCGAGCTGATCGACGACCGCGACGTCCGTCACCGCCTGGAGGAGGCCATTCCCGGCTGGCGGAGCGGGAGGCCGCCGTCGGTCAACGTGGCGCCCTCCGCCGCAGCCTTCACGACGACCTCCTCGCCGAGGCCTGCCTCGCCCAGCAGGACGACGACCGGGCCTGGGTGCTCGAGACGGCGCCGTGGTTGCTGGACCCGCATTGTGACCACGACGAAGTGCTCGAACTGGTGAAGGACCTCGAGGGCGGCGACCACGGCGGCCTCCTGGCCCACCACCGCTCCGCTCGGGCTCACCACCGCCTGGAAACCCTCGCCGACGGCCCCCTGCCGGCGGCCCCCGTCCTTCGGCGGGTGGCGACGCGGGCGGCAGCGGCCCGGACCGCGGCTGCCCTCGACGCCGCCGGCGGCCTCGACGTGGACGACCGCTTCAAGCGCCTGCGGCGCGCCGAAAAAGACTGCCGCGACGCCATCGGTCGCTGGCTGGCCGCCAGCAGTCGCAGCCCGGACGCCCTCAACCGCCGGACCCTTCCAGCCGTCGCCGCCTTGGCCACCGCCCTCCGCAGCGGACGGGCCACCCGCCGCGCCCAGCTGGCCCGGATCGACGACCGGCTCACCAGGGCTCTGCCCCTGTGGCTGGGGACCCTCGGTGACATCGACGACCTGCTCCCTCCGGCCCCGGCCCTGTTCGACGTCGTCATCCTGGACGAAGCGTCCTGCATCGACCAGCCTCTGGCCGCCCCGGCCCTGCTGCGGGCCGACGCGCCATCGTGGTGGGCGACCCCCGTCAGCTCCGACCCGTGTCCTTCCTGGGCGACGCCACCCTCGAGGCGGCCGCCGGCGCCCATGGCCTGGACGCCGAGCCCGCGCTGCAGTCGCTCCTGGACCTGCGCCGCAACAGCGCCTACGACGTCGCCGTGGCCGCCACCCCGGTGAACATCCTCGACGAGGAGTTCCGCTCCGAGCCACATCTGGTCGACTTCGTCGCCGAACGCCTCTACGACGGGCAGCTACGGATTGCCACCCGCAACCGCGTCAACGACACCAGGTTGTGCATCGAGGTCCACCGCCCAGCTGGCAGACGGGACCGCACCGGGGCGGTCGGCGTCGAAGTCGCTTCGGTCGTGAAGCTGCTGCGCGGCCTGCGTCGTGACGGTGCCACCAGCGTCGGCCTGGTGACACCGTTCCGGGCTCAGGCCGACGCCATCGAGGCGGCCACGCTGCAGGCGCTGTCGGCGGTTGACATCGGCCGGCTCGAACTGCGCATCGGCACCGCCCACGGCTTCCAGGGCATAGAACGCGATGTCGTCATCGCCTCGTTGGGCGTCGGCCAGGGGGGCCCGCCGGCTGTTGGAGGTCGTCGCCGAGCCGCACCTGTTCACCGTTCTCACCACCCGGGCCCGACACCGGTTCGTCGTCGTGGTGGCGGGCGAGCCTCCGCCCGGGCTCGTCGCCGACTACCTCGATCAGGCCCGTCGCCCTCCCCGGTGGCCCGACCCGGCGCAAGCCTTGGGCGACTGGGCCTCGACGGTAGCCTGCGCGCTGCGAGGGGCGGGCTTGCCGATCGTCGAGTCCTACCCGGTGGGCCGCCACAGCATTGACATCTGCGTGGGCGACGGGATCCAGGCCTTCGGCGTCGTCTGCGACCTCCACCCTGACGGCCCCGCCGCTCACATCGACCGGCACCTTGCCCTCCTCGACGCCGGATGGGACCTGACCGAAGCCCACCGCAGCCGCTGGCAGCCGCGGCTGGCCGAGCTCACCATCGACCTCACCCTCCGCCTGCACGGGCAACCCGTCCGGTGATCACCGTGCCATGTGCATGCGCAAACCGGCGCTGGCTCCTCCGGGGCCGGAGCCTCATCCGGTGTCCGGCGCCGTCGGATGTCGGAGCGCGCCCGGGGCGTGGGCCGGCACCAGCGGCCGGTTCGGGGGCACCGCGTCCACCCGCCGGTAGCCAGAGCCGACGGGGGGCCGGGCGTCGACATCGCCGCGGTTGGGCCACAGGGCCATGGCCCGCTCGGCCTGGGCGGTGATGGTCAGCGCCGGGTTCACGCCCAAGTTGGCGGAGATGGCGGAACCGTCCACCACGTGCAGGCCATCGTGGCCGAAGACCCGGTGGTAGGGGTCGACCACTCCGGTGGCGGGGGAGTCGCCGATGACACAGCCCCCGATGAAGTGTGCCGTCATCGGGACGTTGGCCAGCTCACCCACGGTGCCGCCGGCGTAGCCGCCGATGACTTGCGCCATACGCCGGGCCACGTCGTTGGCCACCGGTATCCAGGTCGGATTGGGCCGGCCGTGGCCGGGCCGGGAGGTCAGGCGTCCCCGTTTCAGGTAGGTGGTGACCGAGTTGTCCAGGGTCTGCATGACCAACGCGATGATCGTGCGCTCTGACCAGCGGTAGGGAACCAGGATGCGCAGGAAGGTCATGGGGTCACGCCGGGCTTCGGTCAGCGCCTTGCGCCAACGGGGCACGGGCCCGTCGCCGTCGGTGAGCACGGTTTGAAGCAGGCCCATGGCGTTGCTGCCTCTTGTGTAGCGCACCGGCTCGATGTGGGTGACGTCGTCGGGATGGAACGACGACGTGATGGCCACCCCGCGGCTGACGTCGCGGGTCACCCGTGGGGTCCCGGCTCCCAGGAGCGACTCGGAGTTGGTCCTGGTCAACACGCCGAGGCGGTCGGACAACCGGGGGAGCACCCCGGTGTCGCGCATCCGGTGCAGCAGCTTCTGGGTTCCCAGCGTGCCGGCGGCAAAGATGACGTGCTCGGCCGTGAACAGGCGCCGGCGCCCGCGCCTCCATGGCCCCGACGGCACCGTCTCGACGTCGTACCCGCCACCGGGCCGTGGCCGTACGCAGGTGACGGTGATGTCGGCCATGATCTGGGCGCCGCCCGCCTCGGCCAGGTGGAGGTAGTTCTTCACCAGCGTGTTCTTGGCCCCGACCCGGCAGCCCGTCATGCACGCCCCGCACTGCGTGCACCCGGTCCTCTCCGGGCCGGCGCCGCCGAAGAAAGGGTCGGCCACCGTCCGTCCGGGCTGCTGCTCGCCGTGGCGGCCGAAG
This sequence comes from Acidimicrobiales bacterium, assembly GCA_038232515.1. GTDB lineage: Bacteria > Actinomycetota > Acidimicrobiia > Acidimicrobiales > JAUJNH01 > JBBSHS01. The sequence goes on along the minus strand of JBBSHS010000039.1, from coordinate 3,601 downwards.
AAGACCCCGACCGGGGTCGGCGCGAACGTCCCGGCGACGCCCATGTCCTCGGCCACGACCCGCATGACCTCGTCGGACGGCGTCGTGGTGGGGTTCTGGACGACCCCGAGCATGCGTCTGGCCTGGTCGTACCAGGGGTCGAGCTCCGCCTTCCAGTCGGTGATGTGCCCCCATTGCGGGTCCTGGTAGAACGGCGACGGCGGCTGGTAGAGCGTGTTGGCGTAGTTCAGCGAGCCGCCGCCCACACCGGCTCCGGCCAGCACCACCACGCCGCCGACCTTGGTGATGCGCTGGATCCCCCGCATCCCGAGGCGGGGCGCCCAGAGGAAACGGCGTAGGTCCCACGAGGTCCGGGGCAGCTCGTGGTCGGCCCACCGGCGCCCGGCTTCCAGCACGCCCACTCGGTAGCCCTTCTCGGTGAGCCGCAGTGCGCTCACGCTGCCGCCGAAACCGGAGCCGACGACCAGGACGTCGTACCGCGTGTCCGAGGGGTCGTGGTGCTTGGTGCCGCGGCTGGCGGCCGTCACCGCAGGGTGGCCCGCTACGACAGGTGGTGGTCGAGAAAGGCGACGGTCCGGGCCCAGGCGTCGGCTGCGCTCGAAGGGTCGTACGACGACCGGTCGTCGCAATTGAAGCCGTGCCCGGCCTGCGGATGGCGGACGACGGTGGTGGGCACGGGGGCCTCGGCGGCCGACGCCCGCAATGCCTCCACCTCCTCCACCGAGATGCTCTTGTCCCGGTCGCCGTAGAGCCCGAGCCACGGCGCCTGCAGCCTCGATGCCACGTCCACGGCAGGGGGCAGACCGAAGCGGCCATGGGCGACACCGCCCCCGTAGAACGTCACGGCGGCGCCGAGCGGACGGCGCACCGCGCTGTGGAAAGCCACGGCGCCCCCCATGCAGAAGCCGACGATGCCGCTGCCGCCGGGGGAGTGGCCGGCCTCGGCCAGCCGGTCTAGTGCAGCGTCGATGTCAGCGGCGAGGCCTTCGGCCGTGAGCTTGGCCAGAACGGGCTTTGCCCCCTGGTAGTCGTCGTAGGAGAAGACGGGGCTGTCCTGGCGGTGGAACAGGGCGGGGGCGATGGTGCGCCAGCCGGCCGCCGCCAGCCGATCGCAGATCGACTCGATGTGGCTCGTAAGGCCGTAGGCCTCGTGGACGACCACGGCGGCACCCTTCGTGTCCGACGGCGGCAGCGCTTCGATGCAGGGCATGGTGCCGGCGTCCGTCGGCAGGTCGTGGTGCCTGGCCATTCCGCCCGTTGTACTGCGGTCATTCGCCTGTCCTCAAATTCCGCGCTCTCGTCACTCTCTCGTCACTCTCTCGTCACTCTCTCGTCACTCTGGTCGCAGGTTGGGGCGCGCCCACTCGGCCGGCGTCGGGCATGATCCGCCGCCGCCGGGCAGGCTGGGGCGATGTGGCCTCAACCGGGGCGCCCCGCCCGTCAGAGTGGGCCTCGTCCACAGAGAGGAACGTCCATGACCCCCCCGGTGCGCCGGACCTTTGGTGTCGAGGAGGAGTACGTGCTCGTCGACCCGGTCACCGGTGGCGCGTTTGCCGGCGCCGACAAGGTGCTGGCGGCGGCCGAACGCCGGGGTGAGGCGGCCCAACACGAGCTGCTGGTGTCCCAGGTGGAGGTGGGCACGCCCGTCCTCACGTCGCTCGACGACCTCCGTACCTCCCTCACCGGTCTCCGCCGCACTCTCAACGCCGCGGCCGGCGAGGTGGGGTGTCGACTGGCGGCGCTGGGGGCCCACCCCTGGGCGTCCCGCCAACGTCAGGCCATCAGCGCCGGGGAGCGATACGAGACGCTGGCCGAGGAGTACGGCCACCTTGCCCGCCACATGCTGATCTGCGGCTGCCACGTCCATGTGGGCGTCGAGGACGCCGAGCTGGCCCTGGAGGTCTCCACCCGAATACGGCCGTGGCTGTCGTTCCTGCTGGCCCTGTCGGCCAACTCGCCGTTCTGGGAGGGATCGGACACCGGCTATGCCAGCTACCGCACGACGGTCTTCTCCCGCTGGCCCACCGCCGGCCCCCAGGGACAGTTCCAGAGCCGGTCGGAGTACTCCCGGCTGATCGCCGACCTGATCGCCATCGACGTCATCAAAGACGAGAACATGGTGTACTTCGACGCCCGACCCTCGAACCGTTACGCCACCGTCGAGGTCCGGGTGGCCGACGTGTGCACCGACGTGGAGGACGCCGTGCTGATCGCCGGCCTGGCCCGGGCGCTGGTCAGCACCTGTGCCCTCGAGGCCCTCCGAGGCGCAGAACCGGTGCGGGTACGCCAGGAACTGCTGCGGGCGGCCACGTGGCGGGCCTCGCGCTCGGGTCTGGAGGGTCGGTTGGTCGACCTGGTCGAGCTGCGCCCGACACCGGCGCCCGAGGCGCTGCGGACGCTCCTGGCCTACGTCCGGCCCGCCTTGGAGGCGGTCGACGACTTCGAGCAGGTCAGCCAGCTTCTGGACCGCACGCTGACTGACGGTGGGGGGGCCGTCCGCCAGCGCCGCGTCTTCGAGCGCACGGGTTGGCTGCGCCAGGTCGTCACCGACGCCGTCGAGCGCACCTGCCCGTCAGCTGCCGGCCGGTAACCAAGACCATGGCGTGCTCCGGTGCCGCGGTGGCGGCCGGCCTGCGGGAGGGGCCTCTGAACCTAGGGCGCCGGCCGCCCCCGGGCTGCGGCTAGTTCGTGGTGGGCGCCGAGGGCGCCGGCTTGTCCTTCTTCTGCGCCGCCTTGCCGGACTGGCCTGTCCGGCCCGGCTGGCCGGTCTGGCTCTCCCCGGCGGTGAGGTTGCGGCCGGTCTCGAGGTCGAACACGTGGATGGAGCGGGTGTCCGCCCACAGCTCGGCCGGCTCTCCCTCACGGATGCGGGTTTGGGCGTCGAGGCGGGCCACGACCTGGTCGGTGGTGGCGCCTACGTCGGCCCGGCCCGAGTCCCGTGCCAGCTCGTCCAGCTCAGCGCGCCAGCCGCCCACTTCCATCCGCATCATCCGTCCCCCGGGCCCGCTGAGAACGACGGTTCGGTGCCTCGCCACCTGTTTCGTCCCACCGGGTCGGTTCCCCCGGGTGGTGCACGCTACCCACAGAATTCCGCCGGGAGAGGGGCAGGTGACCGAATTGCCAGGGTTCCGCCGTGCATGGGCGATTAGCTCAGGTGATTAGAGCACCTGCATGACGCGCGGGGGTCGGTGATTCCGAATCCCTCATCGCCCAGCTGCCGGTCAAGGTGGATCGGGAGCCGCCGGATAACGGGGGAAAGCTGGCGGCGCTCCGGCGCTGGAATCGGGACGTCGGCGCGTCCAGGGCCAAAGGGAGGCGTGGTGCTGCACCTAGGGCGACCGGGCCTACGTGGCGAGCGTCGGTGATTCGCTGGCGGAGGAGATCGAGGCGATCACCGGCACCGCTAAAGACCTCTGGAATGATGCCCTCGGTCGTCGCCAATACGAGGCGCGGGAGCCCAGGCTACGGCTCGGGGAGGCGGGGGCCGGCGATGCGCACGTCGCCGCGGCGGCGGGTGACGCCGGTGGCATCCAGTTGGGCGAGGAGTGGTAGCACGTGCTTGCGGGTGGCGCCCAGTGCGTCGCGCACCTCGGCCACGGTG
>JBBSHS010000038.1:0-23713 GCA_038232515.1 Acidimicrobiales bacterium | reverse complement strand
GCTGGCGCGGGCTCGGGAACATCGACCGACACCATCGTCATCAAGAACTTCAGCTTTATGCCCTCGACCGACACCGTAAAGCCAGGTGGCACGGTCACGGTCAAGAACGAGGATGGCACCGCCCACACCTTCACGGCGACCGGTAGCGCCAAGGGGACGTTTGATACGGGCAACATCAGCGCCGGTCAGACCAAGACCTTCACCGCCCCCTCGAAGAAGGGCACATACCCATATCTCTGTACGATCCACAACTACATGAACGGCACGCTCAAGGTGGCCTGACGGAACCGCGCTGAGCTGCCGCGGCGAGCGGCGAGGGGTCAGGTCCGTATTCAGACGCGGTCGGTCGGCGTCCGCGGTCGGCGAGCCAGGATGATGGCGCCGAGCAGGAGGGCTGCTCCTTCGACGATGAGGGTCAGGAGGGCAACGTTGACGCCGAGCACATGAACGTTGGAGGGTTGTAGGCCCGTTTCTGTGACGTGCCGTGGAACGTCGGGACACCTGGCCCCCGGCTGAGCACGAACGCCGCCAGAGTGAGGAACGAAACGCCCGATACCGATAACCAATGACGCGACCGCGTTGATGACGAAGAGTGGGTCGGTCGGCAGTGGGAATGAGCAGCAGCGGGATCGGCGGGCAGGGCCGGCGGCGGACCGAGGCAACCGGTGACAGTGGGAGAATCGATCAATGAGCACTCCGTGGAGCAGGTATCGCTCTTGGTTCAAGCGGAAGGAACAGCGTCCGAGGCCGAGGCTGTTCCTCTGCTTCGCCGTGCTGTGTCTCGCGTTTGCGTGCTACTGGCTTGCGGTCAGACTTGGCTACCTCTACCACTCGGCGAACCACACCGCGAAGAGTTTCCGTCCTTGGTTCGACGTGCTCGGGATTCTGTGGGTTGTTGTCGCCCTCATGTACGTGTGGCGCGCGGCGCGCGACAAGCGTCGCCGTTCCGCAAAGACCCGAGAGCCTACGACCCGGTAGGGGGCAGGGACCGCCCGGTGAAACCGGCGCCGACGACGGGACCGACCTGGTGCGATCCCGTGAATGGACGGGAGCAGTGGCTCCCGAACGAAGGTTCACGGACGCGTCAGCCGATCAGGCGTTTCGCCAGGTCACACCTGTCACCCATGCCGTGTACGCACCTTCGTAACGCCCGGCCCCGTTCTTGAGGCGGCTGGACGAAAGTACTGACGTTGGGGCTTAGCGTGACTTTCGGTTCCGTTGCTCCTCGTGGGCCGGAGCAGGCCGAGGGTACGTGGGGAAGTGCATTGAGATGATGGCGTTGGTGTCAGGCGGCCTCTAACACCGCGTTGGGGGCCTGCTCGCGCAGCCCGAGCTTCCACTTGAGGAACTCGGCCGTGGCCGCCCGCGTCGGCGGCCTTGTCGGTCACGCTGCGCACGAGCGCCCAGGTGTCGTCGTCGAGTGAGCCGCCCGTCTGCAGGTGGACCGATACGGCCTCGGCCACCCGCCCCCAGGCGTCGTACTGCAGCTGTCCGGCGGCGGCGTTGCCCACGCGTACGGGACGGCTGTCGCCCCAGCCCCGTACGCCGGTGATCTCCCTTTCGTCGCGTCAAGGGCCCGCTCGGGATGGTGGCGGGGCAGCCGGCTGCGGCGCAGCCGCGAGCGTGAGCGTCGCTCGGCGTCGTCGAGGGCGGCGACAAGGTCGGCCATCTCGGGGGCCGGTCCGTCGGTCAGACCCAGGGCCAGTCCGGCCCAGTCCCCCGAGGTGGTGGTGATGGACGTCTCCAGCCACCGTCCCCTGACGCGGGATGGCCAGGCGGTGACGAACCGCACGGGCTGGCCGTTCAGATCGAAGCCGGTCGGCCCGGACCGGGCCGGCACCGGCACCGGCCGGGTGTGCGGGGCGGGCGGCCCCTGTGGCCATGCCGACGGCGACGGTGACTGCGTGGCTGGCGCCAATGGCGGCGGAGCCCACGAAGATCAGAGTGACTGCCGCACCAGTTGCCCGGCGAGCTCACGGGCCCGCTGGGTGAGCGGCCGGCTCTGCCAGGTCGGCAGGTCGATCTCGGAGGAGACCTCAAGATCCTCCAGGAAGCGCCGGCACAGCTCTTCCACCAGGCCCGGGTCGCTCACGCTCACGTTGAGCTCACCGTCGAGCTCGAAGGACCGTTCGTCGAAGTTGGCCGATCCTATGTCGGCCCATCCGTCGGCGATGAGGACCTTGGCGTGCAGCATGGCCGGCTGGTACTCGAAGATGCGGACTCCGGCCTGGAGCAGCACTCCATAGGAGCGCTGGCCGGTCTTGCGCACCACCTCCTTGTCGATGTTGGGACCGTTCACGAGGATCCGGACGTCGACGCCCCGTCGGGCGCAGTCGGCCAGCAGGTCCATGAACCTCGGGCCGGCGGTGAAGTAGGCGGTGGTGAGCCACAGGCGTCGACGGGCACCGGCGATGGCGGCGTAGAACAACTGCGTGACCGCGGTGGCGCCGGTGGTCACCGAGCTGCGGGTGACCTGCACGCCGACGCCGTCGTCGAACTCGTGCAGGACGGGGAAATGGCGGTCGTTCAGGATGCGCCTGGTCGACTCGGTCCAGGTCTCGGCGAACCCGCTCAGGATGTCCCGCACCGCCGGCCCCTCCACCCGGGCATGGGTCTCCCGCCAGTGTTCGGGGTCCTGGGCGTCGCCCGCCCACACGTCGGCGATGCCGACACCCCCGGCGAAGCCCACCTTGCCGTCGACGATGAGGAGGCGGCGGTGCATCCGGTTGTTGAGCTTGTGGACCGTGTACCAGCGGGGGGTGCGGAAGAAGGCGACCGTCGCCCCTGCCCGTTCCAGGCGGTCGACGTCATCCGGGTCGTGGCGGGCCGATCCCCATCCGTCGAGGACGACGTTGACCTCCACCCCGGCCGCCGCCCGATCGCTCAACGCCTCGGTGAAGTCCCTGGCGATCCGCCCCGGCCAGTAGATGTAGGAGGAGAAGTCGATCGTCTGCCTGGCCGCGGCGATGGCCTCGAGCATGGCCGGGAAGGTCTGGCAGCCGTTGTGGAGGATCCGCACCCGGTTGCCGGCCTGCACGGGAAACCCGGTCACGCCCTCGATGACGCGGCCGAACTCCGGTGTGCCGGGAACAGGAGGGCTCGGCAGATGAAAGGGCTGGGCCGTCGTACGCCTGAACTTCGCCGCCTGGTAGGCGTAGAGGCCCACCAGCCCGGCCCCGGCGCCCACCGCCACCTTGCCGAGGCGGCGGGCCGGGAAGCGGGAAACGGCTGTCATGGCGCTGGGGAGGCTGGCAAGGTTCGGAATGGGTTACGCCTACCCGAATCCGTCGGCCCTATGCATCCACGGCGTACGGCGGCCGGGAGGCGGCGTCAGGGGTTGCTCCACAGGACGCAGGGGTAGACGCCAGCCAGCCGGCGACACCGTCGTTTTGTCCTGTCGACCGCGTTTCATCTACCGTTTCGCCACAGTACCAAGGTCTTTTCGTATTGGTCATCCGTATCCGGCTTGAGGTCCGAGCAGTTCGGGCAGGCACCGGTCCGAACAGAGAGGAGCCCTCGTGGCTTTGGACGAAAGGCGGTTCGACGAGTTGACCGTTGAGTCGCAGGATCTACAGAGCGAGGCGATGAGCACCGCCCGCGAGGTCGTGCCCGACATGCGCGACCTGGCCAACGACCGTCGGCACGACGGGGTCGACCCCGACCAGCAGGCCCAGTTCGGGCTCGGCCGGCGCCGCCTGCTCCGCAACTTCGGCCTCGCCGGGCTGACGGCCGGGGTGTTCGGGCCCCTGATCAGCTCGATCGTGGCCGGACCGGCGGCGGCCCAGGCCGGCGGCAGCATCGACGTGCAGATCCTGCAGACGGCGTCGTCGCTGGAGCGGCTGGCAGTCAACACCTACGGGGTGGCGCTGGCCCTGCCGTTCATCAAGAGCGGTAACCAGGTGATCGTCAAGTTCGCCCAGACGACCATGATGCAGCACGATCAGCACCGTCAGGCCTTCCAGGCCCAGACGACGGCCCTGGGCGGCAAGGTCCAGGACACGCCCAACGCGAAGAACTCGCAGGTCGTGGCCCAGGCCCTGCCCACGCTGAAGGCTCCGGCCGATGTGGTGAAGCTGGCCATGACCCTGGAACAGGTGGCCCGGGACACCTACCTGTCCGACATGTCCATGTTCACCGACAAGAAGTCGAGGACCCTGATGGCCACCGTGATGGGGGTCGAGACCCAGCACCTGGCCACCCTGCGGGCCGTCGCCGCCCTGTTGGCGGGCAACGGAGCGGCACTGATCGCCATCCCGGTCGACCCGGCAAAGCTCCCGGCGGCGGCCGGCAGTGCCGGGTTCCCCGAAGCCATCCCCACCCCGTCCAAGGCCAGTCCCCCCGCTGAAGGAGCCGTGCAATGAGCACCGAACCACTCGACCGAGCATCCCTCAGCCGCCGTCGCTTCATGGCCGGTGGTGCCACTGCCGCCCTGGCCGTCGGGGTGGCCGCCTGCAGCAGCAGCAAGAAGTCAAGCAGCAGCGCCGGTGGGGCTGTGTCGACCGACACCACCGCACCGTCGACCACCGCCGCCGCCAACGGCGACGCCAAGATCGCCATGACCGCGGCCAGCCTGGAAGTCCTGGCCGTCGGTACCTACAAGTCGGCGCTGGACGCGGCCACCGCCGGCAAGCTCGGCACCGTGCCCCCGGCCGTCGCCACTTTCGTGCAGACGGCCATGACCCAGCACCAAAAGGCCCTTGACCAGTGGAACAGCGTTCTCACGAGCGCCGGCGGCGAGGCCGTGACCCAGCCGCCGCCCAGCCTCAAGGCCACCGTCGACCAGCAGTTCGCCCAGGTCACCGACGCCACCGGCGCGGCCAAGCTGGCGCTCACGCTGGAAAGGATCGCGGCTGACACCTACCTTCTTGTCGGCCCCTCCATCACCGACAAGAAGGCCATCACCCTGGCCGGCGCCCTGCAATGCGTCGACCAGGAGCACGCTGCCATCCTCAACTTCGTCCTGGGCATGTACCCGGTGCCCGACGTGTTCCAGAACACCGACCAGGCCTTCAAGGGCTGAGCCTCCGGACCAGGTCTGCCACCCGCCGCCACTTCGTCCGGCGGGTGGCGGTCCGTCCCCGGGGCATCTGCTCTCGTTCGTCCCTAGGCGCTTGGCGCCTGTTCCGGGTATCACCTGGAGTAAGCGGTTGGTGAGCCTCTTCACGATCCGTCCCCGACTCGAACGGAGGACCACTTGACTGACGACGAGGGCGGCAGGTTCGTGGACCGGGCCAAGGCGAAGGTCAAGCAGACGGCCGGGTCGCTGCTGGGCGACGACACGCTGGCCCGCGAAGGCATGCTGGAGCAGGAGAAGGCCAAGGCCGCCGAACAGGCGGCCGAAGAGGCATATGGAGCGGACCTGCTCGAGAAGCGGGCCGACGTCGAAGCGGCCAAGCAACGCAACACCATAGAACGCCAGCGGATCGACGCTGAGGAGATCGAGGCGGCCCTTGCCGCCCAGGTGGAGCGGGATGGGGTCGCTGCCGGGCAGCAGGTCGAGGCCGAACTCAGTGAAAAGCAGCAGGCCGAGCGCCGGCGCCAGGCGGCTCAGGATCAGGCCATCGTCGACCAGGATGTCGTCGCCGACCGCCAGCACGTGGCTGAGGCGGCCGAGGCCGCGCTACGAGCCACCCAGGCCGACCGGGCCGCCGCCGCCGCCGAGCGCATCGAGGACCTGCGCCCCGGCGGCTGACGCCGAGGATGGACGAGAGGACACGACGATGGACATCAGCGCGCTCCGGCGGGAGCTGATCAACATGAACCTGCGGGCCGCCCGCCTGCCTCTGACGGCCTTCGAGCTCGTCGCCCGCCGCGGCCAGGTCGGGACCGAGTGGCCGCCGGCCATCGCCTTCGAGAGTGCCGAGGCGAGGGTGAAGGAGACCTGCGGCAGCCTGCTGCGCGACGAGACGCTGCTCACCGATGCCCGGCTCCAGCGGGTCAGCGTCAACCAGCGGCGCCACGCCGCCCAGACCAGGGCGGAGGCGGCCCAGAAGCAGAGCCAGGCGGACGAGCGCCACGCTCGCCGCAAGGCCGACGTCGAAGGCCAGGAACGGCGGGCCCAAGAGCAGGCCGAGAAGCGCCAGCAGCAGCTGGAGTCGGAGAAGGCCGAGGCCGAGCGCAAAGTGGCCGACGAGGCCGCCGCCAAGAAGGCGTCCGCCGACAAGGCGGCCGCCCGGCGCCGGGAGCAGCTCGAGGCGCAGGAGCGCAGCGCTGAGGCCCGGCGCCTCGAGGTCGAAGCCGCCGCCTTGGCCGAAAAGGAGCGGGCCCTTGACGCCGAGGAACGGGTGGACAGGCTCGACGCCGCGGCCAAGGCCACGAAGCGGAGCCGCACCAGCCGCTGACGGGCACACCAGCACAGGACGGCCTGGCACCCGCGGGCGAGGACCATGGTGGGCCGGTCTTCAAGTGTCGGGCGGCAGGATGGCGGCGCCGTCGGCCGGGCGCACCACCCAGCCGTATTGCAGGGCGCCAGGCCGGACCATCGCCACCACGCACCCGCCGAAGCCGGCTCCCGTCAGGCGGGCGCCGAAGACCCCCGGGGTGGCCACCAGCTCGGCCACCAACCGGTCGAGCCGGGTGGTGGAGACCTCGAAGTCGGTCCGCAGGCTCTCGTGGCTGGCCACCATCAAGGTGCCGCACTCCACCACGTCGCCGGCCCCGAGCGCGGCGACGAACCGCCGCACCCGGTCGTTCTCACTGACGACGTGCCTGGCCCTGGCCCTGGCCCGCGGGTCGACCACTGTGGCAACGGCGTCGAGGTCGGCCTGGGCCAGCGGCCCGATCAAGGCCTGTGCCTCCTCGCAGCTGCTACGCCGATCGGCGTAGGCGGAGTCGGCCAGCCGACGGGGCTGGCCCGAATGGACGACCACCACCTCGGCGTCGTCGGGCAGGGCCACAGGCGTCACGGTGAGGGCGCCGCAGTCGATCAGCAGAGCGTGGCCGGCGACGCCGGCGGCCGACGACAGCTGATCCATGATCCCGCACGGAACGCCACTGGCCGCCCGCTCGGCCCGCTGGCAGGCGAGGGCAAGATCGAGCGGTGGGCCCTCGAACCCCAGTGCCAGAGCCACCGCCACTTCCAGGGCGGCGCTGGACGACAACCCGGCTCCCAATGGAAGGGTTGTCGAGAGCCGGCCGTCGAAACCGTGCGTGGGACGGAGCACCGAGACGACGCCGGCCACGTACCGGGCCCACGTCGGCTCGACCACCGCCGGGTCGCCCACGTCGAGAGGCACCACCGCCTCGCCCTCGATCTCCGCCGACGCCAGCCGGACCCGATCACCGGTCCGGGTCCCGACCACCGTCGTTCCCATGTCGATGGCCATGGGCAGGACGAGCCCACCGGTGTAGTCGGTGTGGTCGCCGATGAGGTTGACCCTTCCCGGCGCGAAGGCCCGCACGTGGTCAGAGAGCGGGAGGGCCACGGCGGTCCGGGTCCGGATCTGTGGTGGCCGGGCTGACCACGGCCCTCAGGTCGGCGGCCGCCTGCTCGGGGGCCACGTCGTTGAGGAAGGCGCCGGCCCCCAACTCCGATCCAGCCAGGTACTTCATCCGGTCGGCGCTGCGGTGGAACGGGGTGAACTCGATGTGGAAGTGGCTGATCGGCTGCCAGTCGCCGTCGGCCGTGGGCTCCTGATGGACTGACATGACGTAGGGAAGTGGGAAACCGAAGAGCCGGTCGTAGCCGGCCACCACCTCGTGGAGCATGGACGCCAGCGCGTCCCGCTCCGGGTCGCTGAGATCGAGGAGGGAAGGCGCGTGCCGCTGCGTGACCACGTGCACCTCGAACGGAAAGCGGGCGGCGAAGGGAACGAACGCCGTGAAGGCGTCGTTCCGGGCGACGACCCGCACACCCGCAGCCTGTTCTGCGCCGACCACGTCGCACAGTACGCAGGTCCCATGCTCAGCCATGTGCCGCCGGGCGGCAGCCAGCTCCCGGGCCACGAGCGGAGGCACCTCGGGATAGGCGTACACCTGCCCGTGCGGGTGAGGGAGGGTGACGCCCACCGCTTCCCCCCGGTTTTCGAACACGAACACGTAGTCGATGTCCTCACGGGCGCCCAGGGCGGCGTACCGCTGTGCCCACACGTCCACCAGAAGGCGGACGCGGTCGACTCCCAGCGACGGGAGGGTGGCGTCGTGGTCGTCGGAGTACACGATCACCTCGGTGGCGCCGAGGGCCGGAGCGGCTTCGTACAGCGGGCTCGAAGACGACGTCGGCGAGGGTGGGACCGCCACCAGCGAGGGGAATCGGTTGTCGAACACGGCGATGTCGAACTGCGCCCACGGCACCTCGGTGGGAGAGCCCGGGTCTCGGGTCGGGCACAGCGGGCAGTGCGACGCCGGAGGCAGGAAGGTGCGCTCCTGGCGATGGGCGGCAAACGTGCGCCACTCGCCGGACAACGGATCGCGTCGGCGCTCCGTCGTCACTCAACCGCCCTCGTTCCCCGGTCGGGCCGGCGCGTCCTCATGGACCGGCCTCCCGGGCCGGCGCGTCCTCATGGACCGGCCTCCCGGGCGGTCAGCGGGCCACCGCCGGGGTGTGGGAGTAGCGGGCCACCCGGCGCCCGTCGGCCAGACGCGACTCCTCGGTCATGAGCGCCGGGCGAGCTTCGCTGGCCCACCGCAGGAGGTCGGCCAGGAGCGCCCGCGCTGCGGCGTCACCCATCACCGCGCCGGCGCACAACCGGTACTGGCAGAAGACCAACCGGCCCGGCCCGACCTGGTGGCTGCCCACCACCACGCCGTTCATGGAGCCGGGCACCGGCTTGTAGGCGGCGACCACGGCGCTGTCCGGGAAGGGCTCCTCGCCGGCGCCGGCCAAAATGCTGCCGGCCGCAATGGTGACGTCCTCGGTCACCAGCACGTTGCGCCGGGGGAGCCACGGCAGGGCGCCGTTGTCGGTGGTGAAGTTGAAAACGGACGAGCCCCACGTCGTCTCGACCGTGTGCAGGACCACGGGCACTGGATAGTGGGCGGCCGCCTCCCCGGTCTGGGCCAACACCACCACCACCTCGCCGGCCGCCAGTCGATCTCGAACGACGGCACCGGTGGCCTCGTCCAGGCACGCTTCGCCCACTACGGTTGGGCCGACGTCGCCCACACGGGCCAGCACGCTCCCGAGCGCGTCAAGAGTGATGGGCGTACCGCCGGTCACCTGCACCCTAAGGGGCGCGGTGGGCGGAGCCACCACCTGCATGGTGTAGCTGTTCTCGGCCACCACTCCGCCGCTGGACTGGAGCCGGAGAACCAGGAGATGGGAGCCGGTGACGGCCGGCGCATCCATCACGACCGGCCCGACATGGGTCGCCTGGTGGGCGACGAGCTGGTCGACGCGGATGGCCCATGCCGGCTCGTGACCGCGGTGGGCGGCCGCTCCAGGAGCGCCGTGCGACACGCCCGGGGCCGGCCGCTCGGGTATTCCCCTGGGACCCGGTGCAGAGCCGAAGCTCGCCTCCACCACGACGTCTTCGAGGGCATCTCCGTCGTTGGCCACGTGCAGCCCAGCGGTCATGGACCCGCCCGCCGCCACCACCAGGCTCTCCAGCCTCAGCATCGGGAGAACAGTCTGGTTGGCCCGGCCCATCTCGGCCACGGCTGCGGTCTTGGGCGCCCGGTGCAGGTCCAGGAGCCCGTTGAGCTCGTGAGGCACGTCGGTCAACTCCGTCAGGCAGTAGCCGCTGATGTGGTCGTGACGCCGGAACACCTCGGCCTGCAGCCGGTCCGACAGACCTTGGTAGCGCTGCGTCCCGCTCATGAACCGGGCCAGGCTGGCCGGCCACGGTGTGTTCGCCAGTCCGTCGGCGTAGAGAGCACGGGTGTCCCAGAACGCGGGCTCGGGGACCCTGGGCATCTGGGGCAGCCCCCAGTCTCCGAACTCGGTGACCAACAGCGGCCGGTCCACGTGGGTCCACAGTTCGCAGGCCCGCTCGATCTTGTCGAGGTACCGGGCGTGCAGCCGCCCGTACCAGTGGGCGGTCAGCACGTCGGCCCCGAAGACCCTGCCCGGGTCCGGCTCCGTCCAGTCGTTCTCGATCAACGGTCGGGTGCGGTCGGCCTCCCTGGCCGTCGCCACCAAAGCCCGGGCAAATCGCTCGTAGCCGTCCCACCCCCGGGCCTCGGGGCGGTCGATGCAGATCTCGTTCATCATTGACCACAGCACGATGCTGGGGTGGTTGCGGTCCCGTTCGATCTGGGCCCGGACGGCCTGCACGGCGCGGGAAGCGAGGACCGACTCGTCGGCGGCTCCGAGCTCCTCGTGGGCGATGGGTTCCGCCACCGGGATGTCGCAGTGCAGCAGCATCCCCAACTCGTCACAGACGTCGAGGTAGGCGGGATCGAATGCCTTGATATGGAGGCGAAGCGTGTTGAACCCCATGGCCAGGGCGGCACGGACCTCCTCCTCGATGGCTACCCGGCCGCCCTCGGCATAGAGCTCATCGGCCCTGAAACCCTGTACCAACGCGCTCTTCATGCGATAGGGGCGGTCGTTGACCAACAGTCGGGTGCCCTCCACCCGCACCGTCCTCAGGCCGAAGCGCACGACCCGGGCGTCGCTCATCTCGCCGCCGCTCACCACGTCCACCGTCGCCGCGTGCAGGACGGGTCGGGTCGGGCTCCACCGCCGGGCGGGGCTACGACCGAGGCGCAGCACCACCCGCTCGGTGGCACCGCCGGCGACGAGGGCACCCGCCTCGAGTACCCGGCCCACAGCCCGAACGGCGACCCGGCCGTGGACCTCGTCGGGGCTGCGATTGGTGAGCGTCACCTCGACGGCCAGGTCGTCGGGATCGCCGTTCACGAACACGTCGTCCACCACCACCGGGCCGTGGCGGCGAAGTACGACGGGCTGCCAGATGCCGCCGTACGTTATGTACAGGCTCGGGCGGCTGGGGAACACGTTGTTGGCCCACCCCTGCTTGCCGTGGGCCATACGGATGTGCTCGCCATGGTGGACCGGCGGGTCGAAGACACGTACAGCGAGGACGTTGTCGTCGGGCCGCAACGCGGCGGTGACGTCGAAGGCGAACGGGGTGAAAGGGTTGTCGTGGCTGGCCGCCAGCACACCGTTCAGCCACACCTCGGCCATGTCCATCACCGCCCCGAAGCGCAGCGTCCACCAGCCGGCCAGCTCCACGTCGGCCAGCGAGAAGTGGCGCCGGTACAAGGCGACCCCGTCGAGGTCGAGCCAGCCCTGCGCCTCCCAGAGGCCCGGGACGTCGACCGATGCCGCCGGACGTGTTTCCAGCGCGGCCAGGGACGACTCACCGGGAAAGAAGTCCCATGCTCCATCGAGACAAACGCCCCCGTGCTCGTCCAGCCGCAGCATGTTCACTGCTGCTGCTCCATCGAGCCGGGTGCCCCTCCCCGTGGGTCGTTCACGACGCGGCCAGCGGAGGGCGGCGGAGCTCGAAGGCCCATGCGTCGGCCACCATGGCCTCGAGCTCTGGCTGGCGCGGCTCCCACCCGAGCTCGCTGCGAACCCGCCGGCTCGAGGCGACCAGGATGGCCGGGTCCCCCGGCCGCCTCCCGCCGTCGACCGAAGGGATGTGCCGACCCGTCACCGTGGCGGCCGCTTCGAGCACCTGGCGCACCGAGAAACCGGTGCCATTTCCCAGGTTGAAGATGCGGTGGCCGGGCCCGTCGACCGAGTCGAGGGCCAACAGGTGGGCGCGGGCCAGATCCTCGACGTGGATGTAGTCGCGTACGGCGGTGCCGTCTGCGGTGGGGTAGTCCGTACCGAACACCGTGACCGAGGGGCGCGACCCCGCCGCCGCCTGCAGGACCAGGGGGATGAGGTGCGTCTCCGGGTCGTGGCGCTCCCCGTACGGGCCGGAGGCGCCGGCCACGTTGAAGTAGCGCATGCTCACGGCGCCCAGCCCGGTCGCCGCGCATTGGAAGGCGATGGCGTGGTCGACAGCCAGTTTGGAGGCGCCGTAGGGGTTGGTGGGCCGGGTCGGGGCGGCCTCGGTGATGGGTACCTCGTCGGGCTCGCCGTACACCGCCGCGGTCGAGGAGAACACCAGGCGGGGCACGCCCGCCGCCCGCATGGCGTCGAGCAGGTTCAAGGTTCCGGCCACGTTGGCGCGGAAGTAGCGGACGGGCTGGGCCACCGACTCGCCCACCAGTGACAGGGCGGCGAAGTGCAGGACGCCGTCAAACCCAGGGGCCAGCAGGGCGCTCACGGCGCCGTCGTCCAGAAGGTCGGCCTCGACGAATTCGGCACCCTCGGCTACGGCGTCGCGGTGGCCTCTCTGCAGGTTGTCGGCCACGGTTACGTGGTGTCCCGCCTTGAGCAACTGGGCGGCGACCACGCTGCCGATGTAGCCGGCTCCACCCACCACCAGCAGCCTCATCGGACAGCCAACCTATGCCGTCGCCCAACGCTGCGTCGCCACCACCGGCCTCAAACCGATCCTGGCCCGGCATCGGGCATGACCGCGTATGTTGCAGGGAAGGGAACGCAAGGAGCGGGCACAGACGATCGGAGAACCGCATGAGAGCAGTGGCCTGGCACGGCATCGAAGACGTGAGGGTGGACACGGTCCCCGACCCGGTCGTCAGAGAACCCACCGATGCGATCGTCCGTATCACGTCCACGGCCATCTGCGGCTCGGACCTGCACCTGTACAGGATCCTCCCCATGTTCATGGAGGAAGGCGACATCCTGGGCCACGAGCCCATGGGCATCGTGGAGGAGGTCGGTGCCGCCGTCAGTCACCTCAAAGCCGGCGACCGGGTGGTCATGCCTTTCAACATCAGTTGCGGCAGCTGCTTCATGTGCGACCACAAGCTGTACGCGCAGTGCGAGACCACCCAGGTCCACGAGCACGACAAGGGGGCGGCGCTGTTCGGCTACTCCAAGCTCTACGGGCACGTCCCCGGCGGCCAGGCCGAGTACCTGCGCGTGCCGCAGGCCCAGTTCGGCCCGATCAAGGTGCCCGAGGGCCCAGCCGATGAGCGCTTCTTGTACCTGTCCGACGTCCTACCGACGGCATGGCAGGCGGTCGTGTACGCCGGCATCCCCAAGGGTGGTTCCGTGGCGGTCTATGGGCTGGGCCCGATCGGCCAGATGTGCACGAGGGTGGCGCGCCGGCGAGGGGCCGAGCACGTCATCGGGGTCGACATCGTGCCCGAGCGCCTGGAGATGGCCCGCCGCCACGGCGTCGACGTGATCGACGCCTCGGCCCAGGACGACGTGCCGGGCCTCATCCGGGAGCGGACCGACGGGCGGGGCCCGAACTCAGTCATCGACGCCGTCGGCATGGAATCCCACGGCTCTCCGGTGGCGGCCATGGCCCAGACGGTGGCAGGCAAGCTGCCCAAGCGGCTTGCCGCCCCCTTGGTCCAGAAGGCGGGCATCGACCGCCTGGACGCCCTGTTGAACGCCATCTCCACGGTCCGCAGGGGAGGCACGCTGTCGATCACCGGCGTGTACGGTGGCGCGGCCGACCCGCTGCCCATGATGGCGCTGTTCGACAAGGGCGTGCAGATCCGCATGGGCCAGGCTCACGTCAAGCGCTGGATCGACGCCATCCTCCCGCTGGTCGTCGACGACGCCGATCCCCTGGGCACCGAGGACCTGGCCACCCACCAGTTGCCGCTCGAAGAGGCCGCCCACGGCTACGAGATCTTCCAGAAGAAGCAGGACGGCGCCATCAAGGTGGTGCTGAAGCCGTGAAGGTGGTCGTCACCGGGGCCACCGGCAACATCGGCACCAGCGTCGTCCAGGCCCTGAGCGCCGCCCCGGACGTCACCGAGATCGTCGGCGTGGCCCGCCGACGGCCCACCTCCTGGACGGTCGCCAAGCTGCGATGGGCACCGGTCAACATCTGCTCGGACGATCTCGGGGCCCGTCTTCGCGGGCGCGGACGCGGTGGTGCACCTCGCCTGGCTCTTCCAGCCCACGCGTCAGCCCCTGGTCACGTGGCGCAACGACGTGCTGGGCAGCCTTCGGGTTTTCGACGCAGTGGCGGCCGCCGGCGTGGGTGCCCTCGTCCACTCGTCCTCGGTGGGCGCGTACTCGCCCGGACCGGCTGACCACCGGCGGGTCGACGAGTCCTGGCCCACCCATTCACTTCCCACCGCCGCCTACGGCCGGGAGAAGGCGTACCTGGAGCGGGTGCTCGACGGCTACGAGCTGGCTCACCCCGACGTCCGGGTGGTCCGCATACGCCCGCGCTTTGTGTTCAAGGCCGAGTCGGCGGCCGAGCAACGCAGGAGCTTCGCCGGGCCACTGGTGTCGGCACGGCTGGTTGGCCGCAAATGGCTGCCCGTCGTGGCCGACGTCGCCTGCCTGTCGTCCAGGCGCTGCACACCAGTGACGCCGCCGAGGCCTTCCGGCTGGCGACGACCGGATCGGTGCGCGGGGCGTTCAACATCGCCGCCGACCCGGTGCTCACTACCGTGGAGCTGGCTCGTGTGCTCCGGGCCCGGACCGCCCCGCTGCCGTCCGGGGCCCTGGTTGCCGGTACCCGGCTGGCGTTCCGGTCACGACTCATTCCTGCTCCGCCGTAGCTGGTCGAGCTCTTCTTGACCCTTCCTCTTCTCGATACCGGTCGGGCCGAGCGTGAGCTGGGCTGGCGACCTGTGCATTCGGGGATCGAGGCGGTCGAGGCCCTGCTGGAGGGGTGGCGCGTGGGTGCCGACCTGCCCACGCCGCCGCTGGCTCTTCACGCCGGCGGGGTGAGCCGGCTGAAGGAGGTGGCCACCGGGATCTGTGGTCGCGACACCCTCGCCGGCTGAAGGCGACCCCTCCGGGTCGGTCCATCGGCCGCCGGATGGTGCCGACGGAGGGATTCGAACCCTCACTGTCCAGATCCTAAATCTGGTCCCTCTACCGGTTGGGGTACGCCGGCGCGGCGGTGCGGCCCAGCATAAGCAGCGCCGACCTGCGTCGCTGGCCGTCGTGGAGTGAGATGTGCAGGCCATGGACCGCACATCTCACGGCACCAAAGCAGCGATGCCCGGCCACCCCCGCCGCTCGGCCCTACTGCTCGCGCTCTGCTCGGCGCTGGTGGTGGCTGGCTGCTCGGCTCCGCGCCGCCCGACGGGCCCGTCCAGTGCGCCCTTGACGGGCCCGTCGACCGCCGGACCGGCTTCGGCGATCCCGGGGCCGCCGGCCTCGCCGGCCTCGCCGTCGACCGGCGGTGACTGGCCGGCGTTCGGCGCCGGTGCGGCCCGGACCGGGGTGGCTGCCACCGGGCCGAGTCCCCAGAGCATCGCCAGAAAATGGCAGTCGCCGGCGCTCGACGGCCTGGTGTACGCCCAGCCCCTGGTCGCCGCCGGCCTTGTCATCGCGGCCACCGAGGGCGACACCGTGTACGCCCTCCATCCCTCCGACGGGTCGATCGCCTGGCAGAGGAACCTCGGCCGGCCCGTGGCCGGCGGGCAGCTTCCGTGCGGCAACGTCGACCCGAGCGGCATAACCGGCACCCCGGTCGTCGACGTGGCCTCGCACACCGTCTACGTGGTCGCGTTCGTCCAGCCCATGGAGCACGACCTGGTGGCCCTCGACCTGATGACCGGGGCGCCGAAGTGGCGCCGGCCCGTCGACCCCCAAGGCCTGTCGGCCACGGTCGAGCAGCAGCGGTCGGCTCTCACCATCGCCAACGGCCGGGTCTACGTCGCTTTCGGCGGCCTCTTCGGCGACTGCGGCCCGTTCAAGGGCGCCGTCGTGTCCAGCACGCTGGACGGCACCGGTGCCCTGGCCAGCTGGGTGGTGCCGGCATCGAGGGAGGGCGGGATCTGGGCGCCGGCTGGCCCCGTCGTCGACGGTGCCGGCAGCCTCTTGGTGACCACGGGCAACACCGAGCCGGCCGACACCTTCAACGGCGGCAATGCCGTGGTCCGCCTCACCCCGGGTCTCCAGGCCGTCGACACCTTTGCGCCGGGCAACTTCGCCCAGCTGAGCCGGGACGACCTCGATCTGGGATCGCTGAGCCCAGCCGTGCTCGACGGAGGCCTGGTCTTCGTGGCCGGCAAGGACGGCCGGGGCTTCCTGCTCGACGCCGCCCACTTCGGCCAGGTCGGCGGTCAGGTGTTCGCCGCTCCGGTCTGTCCAAGCGGGGCGTTCGGGGGCACGGCATGGTCGCCTCCTGCCCTGGTGGTGGGCTGCGCCGACGGTCCGGTCGGAGTGCAGGTGCAGGGGCGTTCGTTCCGGGTGGCGTGGACGGGCGGCGGGGGAGAAGGAGGAGCCCCGGCCGTCGCCGGCGGCACCACCTGGGTGGCGCAGCGGCGCGGCCACCTCGTCGCCCTTGCCGTGGGCACCGGCGTAGTGCAGGCCGACGTGGACCTGGGTACGGCGCTGGCCGGCTTCCCCTCGCCCACCGTCACAACCGACCTCGTCCTCGTGCCCGGCTCCAACCGGGTGCTGGCCTATGGGCAGTCGGCGGGAGGGGCGCGGCTCTAGCCGATGGCCCTGCCCGCGGGCGGCCATGCCGCCAGGCCCGGGAACGGCACTACCCTCACGACCATGCTCGACGTGACCGCCCAGATGCGGACAGGCGACCTGATGGGCGACATCTACCAGCGCCTGTTGCGCGAACGCATCGTCTTCCTGGGTTCCCAGGTGGACGACCAGTCGGCCAACCTCATCTGCGCCCAGCTGCTGCTGCTGGCGGCCGAGGACACCGACAAGGACATCAGCCTGTACATCAACTCCCCAGGGGGGTCCGTCACATCCGGCCTGGCCGTGTACGACACCATGCAGCTCGTGCCGTGCGACGTCAGCACCACCTGCATGGGCCTGGCCGCGTCCATGGGGCAGTTCCTCCTGTGCGCCGGTACCCCGGGCAAGCGCTACGCCCTGCCCCACTCGCGGATCCTCATGCACCAGCCGTCGGGCCAGATGCAGGGCCAGGCCGCCGACATCGCCATCCAGGCAGAACAGATCATCTACCTCAAGCGCATGATGGCCGAGCGCATCGCTCTGCACACCGGTCAGCCGGTCGAGCGCATCGAAACCGATTCCGATCGCGACCGATGGTTCACCGCCGAGGAGGCCGTCGAGTACGGCTTCGTGGACAAGGTGGTCGAGAAGGTGGCGGCGGTAGCCCCGCCCACGTAGGGCGTCGCCAGGGCCGGCGAGGGGGTGGCCACGGCAACCCAGTTGGCGCATCACTTCCCCATCAGCCGTCAGGCCATCGCCAAGTACTCGGGGCGCGGGCTGATGCCGGCCCGGCCGCCGGTGAGCGGGCCGGCAGAGAGACCCGCTACCCCCCCTGGGCGGACTCCCAGGGGCTGGGATCGGGCCTTGTGGCCAGCTCGGTTCGGGCTCGGTCGACGCTTCGCCTTGGGTTCGACGCCTGACCATGGCAAGCTTGCGCACATTGACCACTTCTAGAACATCAGACACAGCAGTCGCGGGCACAGTGCGAGCGGGGGCTGTGAGGCTCGCCGTGGCCGCCGTCCTTCTGTCGCTGCTTGGAGGCCTGCGGGCCGGGCCGGCGGCGGCGGACGACGTCCAGCCCCGTCAACGGGTGCAGGCACAGAACCTCGCCCGTCAGATCGACAGCCAGGGCGAGCGCATCAGCGTGCTGGCCGAGCAGTACGACCGGGCCGTGCTGGCCCAGCAGGAGGCCGACCGTCAACTGGCCGGGTTCCAACGTGGCGCCGAAGGAGCCGCCAGCCGGGCCCGCAGCGTCGACGGCGTTCTGCGCAGCGCGGCGGTGACCGCCTATGTCCGTGGGCCGGGGCCGGCGGTGGTGCTCACCGCCAAAGCTGATCCCGACGAGATGGCCGTCGCCCACCAGTACGTCAGCGTCGGCCTGTCCCAGCAACGTGACCTTCTGCAACGGGCCAGGAACAGGCACGGCGACCTGGAGCGCCGGCAGGCCCAGGCGGCAACGGCGGCCCAGGAGGCGGCCGATGCAACCCGACGGGTAGCCATCGGCAGGGCGTCTGCCGAGTCGGCGGTGGCGGCTGACGAGAAGCTGCTGGCCCAGGTCCAGGACCAACCACTGGATGGGGCCGACCAGCGGAGTACGCCGGACACCGTCCTGTCTTCGGCGGCATCGGCCGTCGTGCCCATGGCCAGAGCCGCCTCCGCCGGCAGCGCACAGGCTGGTTCGGCCCGACCGGCCCCCGCCGGACCGAATGACGGGCCTGACGTGTCGGCACCGACGAGCGGGCGCCCGGCGGCGGCGGCCGCCGCCGCTCAACCCGGTCCGGTCCCGGCCCGGCCGACCGCCACCAACCCGGCTGCCAACCCCGTCCGCACCGACGTGGCACCCACGTCCCACCCCGTCGCTTCGCGGCCGGCCACCTCGGCCGCGCCGCCCAGAACGTCAAACCCGCCATCGGGCACGTCCAACCCGCCGTCCGCCCGTGGTGCGGCTCTGGCGGTGAGCACGGCAAAGGCGCAGCTGGGCAAGCCCTACCTGTGGGCAGGAGCCGGTCCGGACAGCTTCGACTGCAGCGGTCTGACCATGTTCGCCTGGCGGGCGGCCGGCGTGTCGCTCCCGCACTCATCGGCGGCCCAGTACTCGTCGCTGCCCCACGTGTCGGCCAACGCCCTGCAACCGGGCGACCTGCTGTTCTTCGGGTCGCCCATCCACCACGTCGGCCTGTACGTGGGCGGTGGGCAGATGATCGAGGCCGCCCACACCGGTACCAACGTGCGCTACGCGTCGATCTCCCGCTCCGACTTCGTGGGTGCAGCGCGTCCCTGACGCCAGGGTGTGGGCTTGGTCGTGCCCTTCAGCACCCCAAACCCGGCCACCCCGGCCATCACGGTTAGGATCTCAGCCTCATGTGGGTGGCAAGCCGCTTTCCGGCGGCTCGGGTGACTGGCGTCCTGGCACTCGCGGTAGCTCTGTCCACCTTCGTCGCCGCCCCGGCACGTGCCGACGATGCCCGTCAGCGGCAGCAGAAGGTCCGTGATCAAAGGGCCCAGGTGGCCGGTCAGGTCAACGTGCTCAAGGCCAGCAACCAGCAGGTGCAGCAGGCCCTCGATGCCGCTGATGCCGAAGTCCGGGGCCAGACGGCCCAGCTCGGCGGCGCCCAGCAGCAGGCGGCGGCGGCCAGCGTCGCCTCCCAGCAGGCGGTGCAGGTGGCCAACGCCGCCGCCGGTCGTTTTCAGGGCGCCAGGCAGGCGCTGGTGGCCAACGCCATCCACGCCTACGCCGACCCACAGGTTCGCGGCACCAGCTCCGGGGGCGTGGCCGTCGACGACATCGCCGAGACCGCCCGCAAGCTGGAGTACGAGCACCTGCGGTCGGGGTCTCAGGCCAACGTTCTCGATGCGGCCCGCGCCGCCCGCCTCGCCCTCGACGAAGCCCGGGCCCAGGCCCAGGATGCCGCGTCCCTGGCGGCCAGGAGGAGGCAGGAGGCGGCCGCCCAACTGGCCCGCTTGCAGGGCGACCAACAACAGCAGCAGCGGCTGGCGGACGCCTACGAGCAGAAGATCGCAGCGGGAATGTCGGACATCGGACAGCTCAACGCCCAGGACGCCCAGCTGGGCACCCAGGTGGCCCAGGAGGCAGCGGCTGCGGCGGCTGCGGCGGCTGCGGCGGCTGCGTCGGCGGCGTCGGCGGCGTCGGCGGCGTCGGCTGCTTCTGCTCCCGCCGCTGCCGCCAGCAACGGCTCGCGTTCGAGCGGCGGCTCAGCTGGGGCAGTGGCGATGGGGGCCAGGTCGTCGAGCGGCGGCATCAGCCTCGTCACGGTTGGCGGCATCACCGTGAACGCGTCCATCGCCGGCCAGGTCGGCGCCCTCCTCTCCGCGGCCAGCCAGGCGGGCTTCCACCTCGGCGGGGGCGGCTACCGCAGCCCCTCTGAGCAGATCGCCACACGCAAGGCCAACTGCGGCGGCGACGTCTACAACAAGCCGGCGTCGGCCTGCTCGCCGCCGACAGCCAAGCCGGGCTCGTCCATGCACGAGCAGGGGCTGGCCATCGACTTCACCAACAACGGCTCGCTCATCAGCAGCCACAGCAATCCGGCCTGGCAGTGGTTGAACGGCAACGCCGCCCGCTTCGGGCTACGCAACCTGCCGAGCGAACCGTGGCACTGGTCTACTAATGGAAACTAACTTGAGTTAGTTAGCTTCCTGGCGGTAGAGTCATGCCTTACTTAGCTTAGCCGAGGCGCGGCTGCGGCCGAGCGTCTAACATGACGACGACCATAGGACAGGAAGGCGCGATCCCATGAGGCTGTTACAGCGGGCAATGGCCACCGCGGGCGGTGCCACGCTGCTGATGATGGGGCTGGCGGCCGGGCCCGCCTAGGCCGCCGCTCTGGCGTGCGGGCAGACCATCACGGCCAGCACGGTCCTGGCCAACGACATCGGCCCCTGCAGCGGGGAGGGGATCCGGATCGGAGCCGACGGCATCACGCTGGACCTCAACGGCCACACGATCTCCGGTACCGCCGGCACCGGCGAGGGCGCCGGCATCCGGCTCGTCAACCGCAGCAACGTCACCATCAGGAACGGCACCGTCACGCAGTTCGACGCCGGTGTGGCCATCGACTTCGGCTCCGGCAACACCGTCGCCAACATGAGGCTGGTCGACAACCGGGGCGACTTCGAGAGCGACTTCGGTGACGGCGTCGCCCTGTTCAGCAGCAACAACGACGTCGTCAAGGGCAACCAGATCCGCAACAACGGGCCCTACGACGGGATCGGCCTGATCACGTCGGACGGAAACGTCATCGCCGGCAACCAGATCATCGACAACAACCAGTCGCCCACCAACACGGCCGGCATCCGGCTGGAGAACAACTTCAACGCCGGCACCGCCTCGGACGACAACACCGTCTCCGGCAACTTCGTCTCCGGCAGCGGCGACTTCGGCATCCAGGTGTTCGCCAACGGCAGCGACAACCAGATCCGTTCCAACCAGGTGCTGGCCAACCGCCTCGACGGCATCACCGTCTTCGCCGGGGGCGCCCGCAACACCATCGAGGCCAACAACGTGGGCCGCAACGGTGCCAACGGGATCTTCCTGCGGGGCCGGGCGGGCGCCATCCCCGTCGGTGCCCACGACAACCAGGTCCTGCGCAACTCCTCGTCGGGCAACGGCCAGTTCGACCTGCGCGACGGCAACGCCAACTGTGACAACAACGTCTGGTCCGCCAACCGGGGCCGGACGGGCACGCCGGCGTGCGTGTTCAACCCCTGACCGGTCCGGGCGCCCGCTCGGCGCCCGGTAAGCAGCCGCCTTGGCTGACCGCTGGCCGACCGCCGGGAACTCAGTCGCGGGGGATGAGGACGGCACCGATGATGAAGATCATCGCCGCGAACGGCCAGCCGAGGAAGATGTCCTCCAGGCCCGGTGGCATCAAGCGGAGGGTTCCGGCGTGCTCGAACACATGGCCGACGGCGGTGACGGCCAACGCCATCGCCGCGAACCCCATCGACCGTTTCAAGCTCCGTCGCCGCCACGCCCGGTCGAGCCCCCACTGCGCTGGCCCGTTGCCCACCCTTCAGACGGTGACGCCCACTTGGTGCCAGGCGTCCTTCACGGCCGCCGCCTCGGTGCCGCCGGCGCGGTGATGGCGCCCGCGATCTGCAGGGTGAGCCGGGCGAAGGACCGGAAGCCGGCGCTCGGCTTGAGCGCCGGGTCCCGCAAGGTCTCGTACCAGATGGGCCCAGCCTTGTCCCACGAATGGCCGCACAGGGAAAGCGCGGCCAGGTGAAAGGCGCGGTTGGTAATCCCCGAGTTGATGTGCACGCCGCCGTTGTCGGACATGGTGTGCACATAGCTCGACATCGCGGCCGGCTGGGGTCCTTGCCGAGGACGGGGTCGTCATAGGCCGTGCCCGGCCTTCATCGACCGCAGGGCGACGCCTTTCACGCCGGGGCCAGCAGGCCGGCACAGATCAGCCGCCCGCTTCCGGTTTTACAACCTGCTGAGCATCCCCCTGTCGGGCGGACATCTCGATTAGGAGGATGTTCATGTCTGGTAGCAGGAAGTCCAGGGGCGGGCGGCCCTCGAAGTATCCGCCTGAGTTCCGTCGTGACGCGGTCGGTCTGGTCCTCGATGAGGGCCGGTCGATCGCGGACGTGGCCCGCTCGTTGGGGACGATCAGCGATGGCACCCTGGGGAACTGGGTGCGTCTGGAACGGGTCGAGCGGGGTGAACGCACCGGGTTGACCACCGATGAGCGGGCCGAGTTCACTGGCCTGCGGGCCGAGAACGCGCAGCTGCGGATGGAACGCGATCTGCTCAAACGATCGCTGGCCTTCTGGATCAAGGAGTCGACACCGTGACCCGCTTCGCGTGTGTCGATGACCAGAAGGCCGCCGGTTTCCCGGTGACAGCAGCGTGCGAAGCAGCCGGCGTGTCGACCGGCTGATTCGGGCACCCGCCCCGCCCCATTCCCGCCATTGGTTCATGAGATCGGCGGCCGGCAGCAAATCCTCACTGGGTCGTAGCCGGGAACGCCTCCGAGGACACGCCGTCCCGGTCGTAGACGGGCACGGCAAGCAGAAGGGCGAGGGCGACGACGGCCAGTGGGGCGACTCCTATGGCGATCGGTAGGGCTGGTAGGACGCGGCCGGCCAGGGCGGCCCCCAGCCCAGCGGACATGGCGCTGAAGCCGACCAGCACCAACGTCATGCTGCGATGGCTGAGACCGAGTCTGAGCAACCGGTGCGATGTGTGATCCGTCCCTCCCACCGATAGCGGCCGCCGGGCAAATGTGCGAGAGATCATGACCAACGCGGTGTCGAAGAGGGCCGGCCCGACCAGGAGGAGTACCGCCAGGATGCTAGTGACCGGGGCCGCAGTGGTGCGCAACATGAGCCCGATGGCGGCCAGCAGGAAACCGACGAACAGTGAGCCGGCGTCGCCCATGAAGATGGAGGCCGGATGCCAGTTGTGTACCAGGAAGCCGAGGCAGGCTCCGGCCACGATGGCGGCGAGCGCTCCGACCAGCATCTGTCCGTTCAAAATGGCGACGAAGGCCAGCGCCACGGCGATGGTGGCGCCCACCCCGGAGAGGGCGCCGTCGACGTTGTCCAGGAGGTTGAAGGAGTTGGTGACCACCACGATCCAGCCCACTGTGATGATGAAGTCGCCGGGTTCACCGAACACCCTGGTGCGGGCGCCGGCGAAAAATACCGCGGTGGCCGCCAGCGCCTCAGCGATGACCCGAAGCACCGGGCGTACCGGGCGAAGATCGTCGGCCAATCCGATCATGCCGACGCAGAACGCCGCCACCAAGAGGACCGCGGCCCGCATCTTCCAGGCGGGGGCGAAGCCGAAACACAACGCCACCGCCACGGCGATGGCCACACCGCCGAGGTATGGCGTTGGTGCGCGGTGCCAGCGATCCAATTTGGGGTGGTCGGTGATGCCCCGGGCAACGGCGAACTGCCGGACGAATGGAACCAGCACAGCAGTCAGCACAAGGGCCGCAGGCCCCAATGCTATGGCTCTCCACGTCTGTGCTGTCACTCTTGTCTTCCCTTGGTGGCAGTTCAGCGGTCCGAATCCAGCGCCGCCCGCGCCAGCTCAGCCTCGGCGATCGTCTCCCGGAGGATCTGATCAAGTGTCCTCTTCGGCTCCCAGCCTGTGAGATTGCGCAACCGTGTGGTGTCGGGCACGCGTCGCATCATGTCCTCGAAGCCGGATTCGTAGGCCTCATCATAGGGGACAAGCACGATCTCGGACGAGTCCCCGCAACGAGCCACGATAAGTTCAGCCAGTTGCAGGATGGAAATCTCCTCGGCCAAACCGATGTTGAAGGTCCCTCCGATGGCGTCCGGGTG
>JBBSHS010000037.1:0-24408 GCA_038232515.1 Acidimicrobiales bacterium | reverse complement strand
TGCCGGCGACCACCACCACCGTGCCGGCGACCACCACCACCGTGCCGGCGACCACCACCACCGTGCCGGCGACCACCACCACCGTGCCGGCGACCACCACCACCGTGCCGGCCACAACGACCACCGAGCCGGCCACAACGACCACCGAGCCGGCCACAACGACCACCGTGCCGGCCACAACGACCACCACCACCGTGAGGGCTACGGCTACGGCAACGAACAGCGGCGGGCCGGGTCCGTCCGCCACGGCTCTGCCCCGTACCGGGTTCGATCCCCGACTGGCGCTCCTCGGGGCGCTGTCGGTTGGCCTTGGGCTCGTGCTGCTGGCTCTGTCGGGCATGCGCCGTACCAGCTGAAGCGTCTCCGCTCGACGCCGCCGGTCCCCGCCGCGGCCCAGCCGCTGAGCGGGGCAGCGTCGGCAGCTGGTTCGTCTCTGCTTCTACCGGCCTCAGCGTTCCCATGGCGGTGGCCCGGTCTGGACGCGCTGCCCAAACGAGGCCATCGGGCGGGCATCTGGACACGGTCGTGGCACCGGACGGCAGTACGATGTTGCGACCATGCCCCCCCTCGTCATGGGTGTCCTCAACGTCACCCCTGACTCCTTCTTCGACGGTTGCCGGTGGGCTGACCCGGCCGCCGCCGTCGCCCATGGCCTCGAGATGGTGGCCGACGGTGCCGACATCGTCGACGTGGGCGGCGAGAGCACCCGGCCGGGGGCGGCGCCGGTGCCGGCCGCCGAGGAGCGGCGCCGCGTCGTCGCCGTGATCGAGGAGCTGTCGCCTCACGTCCGCGTCAGCGTCGACACCCGCAAGGCGGAGGTGGCCGACGCCGCCATCGCCGCCGGCGCCACGCTGTTGAACGACGTGAGCGCCTCGCTCGGGTCGGTGGCGGCGGCCCACGGCGTGGGCTTCGTGGCCATGCACATGCAGGGCGAGCCGCCGAGCATGCAGGTCCAGCCCAGCTATGGCGACGTCGTCGGTGAGGTGACGGCCTTCCTGGTCGACCGGGCCGAGTCCGCCCGCGCCGCCGGCGCCCGGGAGGTGTGGATCGACCCGGGCTTCGGGTTCGGCACGACGCTCGACCACAACCTCGCCCTGCTCGCCGCGCTCCCCGAACTGGTGGCCACGGGCTGGCCCGTCCTGGTGGGTGTATCCCGCAAGGCGTTTCTCGGAGCACTGACCGCCAGCACCGGTCCGGGCGACCGGTTGGAGGCCTCGTTGGCCGCGGCCACGTGGGCACTGGTCAACGGCGCCTCGATGGTCCGGGTCCACGACGTCGCCGCCACCGTCGCCGCCGTGAAGCTGTTGACGGCCGAGGCGGCCGCATGAGCGCGGACAGCGGCTCATTTGCGAGCGGTCCACGATGAAGAACAAGTGGGCGCGGGGTATAGCGCCGCGCTATTTCAGCTGGATCGTCAAGGATCAGCTGGCCATCTCCGAACGCCCGGGGGGTTACGCCCGCAACCACCGTCCGGTGCGGCGCCACGAGGAGATCCTCTGGCTGCGCGAGACCGGCTTCACCTTGGTCGTGAGCCTGTTGCCGTCACCCCACAATCTGCACGCCTACGAAGAGTTGGGCATCCCGTGGTCGCACGTCCCGTTCTCTCCCACCGTGGCGCCCCGAGAAGTGCTGCCCGGTCTGTACTCCCAGCTCGACGGATGGCTGGGCGGCGGCGAGCGGGTGCTCCTGCACATGGAGGAGCTGGGCGACCGCCTCATGGGCGTGATGGCCGGCTACCTGCTCCACTCGGGCTTCCCGGGCTCGCCGGCCCAGGTCATCGGTGTCGTCGAGCGCATGGTGGGCAGGCAGATGGGCCCCGACGGCCGCCTCATCGTCAACGAGGTGTTCGCTCCGGGTGAGCCGGGGTAGCGCTCCGCCCCGAGGTCCTTGCTGGGTCGGTTGTCCCGACGCCACGCTCGGGCTCCTACGAGAACTACGCTCATCGCAACGACCGGCACCTCTCGGGAGGGCCGGAGCGTCGAAGCGAGGTCAAGTTGCCCATCCTGGAGGACATCGGTGCCGGCCGTTCTGGCCGGACGACCACGTGTACAGCCGGGGGCGGCGCCTGCCGGCTCGTGGTCACCCGCGCTGCGTTCGCCCGGGCGCTGGAGTCGGCCCGGGCCGAGGGGCGGTCCGTCGGTCTGGTGCCGACGATGGGTGCACTTCACGAAGGCCACGCCAGCCTCATCGGTCGGGCCGCGGCCCAGTGTGACCTGGCTGCGGTCACGGTGTTCGTCAATCCCCTGCAGTTCGACCGGGCCGCCGACCTGGCCGCCTACCCTAGGAGTCTCGACGCCGACGTGGCGGCGGCCGCCGGAGCCGGCGCCACGGTGGTCTTCGCCCCGTCGGCGGCGGAGATGTTCGGGCCCGGCGGCCTGCCGGGCACCACTGTCCACGTGACCGGCTTGGCCGATCGGCTCGAGGGGGCCAGCCGCCCCGGGCACTTCGACGGCGTGGCCACCATCGTTACCAAGCTGTTGGCGTTGGCCGGACGGTGCCGCGCCTACTTCGGCGAGAAGGACTTCCAGCAGCTGGCCGTGGTCCGCCGCCTGGTGGCGGACCTGAGCCTGCCGGTGCAGGTGATCGGCTGTCCCACCGTGCGGGCTGTGGATGGCCTGGCCCTGTCGAGCCGTAACGCACTGCTCACTGCCGACGAGCGCTCCGTCGCCCCGCTGCTTCACGCCGCTTTGTGCTCGGCGGCAAGGGCGGCTGGCGCCGGGGACCGTGACCCGACCGTGCTGGCCGCCATGGTGGCCGACGCCTTGACCGCCGAACCGCGGTTCCGCCTGGACCGGGTCGACGCCGTGGACGCCGCCACCCTCGGGCCCCCCGAGCCGGACCCGGCCCCCGGAAGCGAGTTGCGCATCCTGGCGGCGGCCTTCCTGGGCCGGGCCCGCCTCATCGACAACCTGGGGGTGCCGCTCTGATGCGCCGACGGATGATGAAGTCCAAGATCCATCGCATGACCGTGACCGGCGCCGACCTCAACTACATCGGTTCCATCACGCTCGACCCCGACGTGCTCGGCCTTGCCGACATCCGGGAGTGGGAGCAGGTGGCGGTGGTGAACATCGACAACGGCAACCGCTTCGAGACCTACGTGATCCTGGGTCGCCCGGGCGAAGGCGAATGCTGCCTCAATGGTGCCGCCGCCCGTCTGGCCCATCCGGGCGACAAGGTCATCGTCATCACCTACGCCGACTTCGAAGACGCCGAACTGGCGGGCTACCAGCCCGCCATCGTGCACGTCGACGACCGCAACCGGACCGTGTCGGCGCCCTCGGCACTGCTGCGGGCCGGGGTCGAGGCGTAGGCCGGCGGCGGACGACGGGGCCGCCGGTGGGTCTGGTAGCCGTTGCGGACGTGCCCGGCCTGGATTTCCTGGTGCTCGGGTCGGGGGTCGGCGGGCTGTCCGCCGCCGTGCAGGCGGCCACCAAGGGCGGGCTCCGGGTCGGCGTCCTGACCAAGGGCGAGCTGCACCAGTCGACCACGAGGTGGGCACAGGGAGGCGTGGCTGCGGTGCTGGTTGGCGACGACGGCGACTCCCCCGACGCCCATATGGCCGACACGCTGTCAGCGGGCGCCGGCCTGTGTGACGTGGACGCCGTCCGCGTGCTCGTCGACGAGGGCCCGGGACGGGTCAACGAGCTGATCGCCCTCGGCGCCGTGTTCGACCGCGACCCCACCGGCGGTCTGGAGCTGGCCCGCGAGGGCGGCCACAGCTTCGCCCGTGTGGTGCACGCCGGCGGTGCCGCCACCGGTGCGGAGATCGAACGGGCGCTGGTCGAGGCGGCCCGGGCCAGCGCCGCCTCGGTGCTCGAGGGATGGTTCGCCCTGGACCTGCTGGTGGAGGGCGGCCGCTGCCGGGGCGTGGTGGCCATCGACCCGACCGGCCAGCGCCGCCGGGTGCGGGCTGGCCACACGCTTGTGGCCACCGGCGGCGCCGGCCAGCTGTTCGCCGTCAACACCAATCCCCACGAGTCGAGCGGCGACGGGGTGGCCATGGCCCTACGGGCCGGTGTGGCGGTGGCCGATGTCGAGTTCATGCAGTTCCACCCCACCGCTCTTCACCACCCGGCCATGCCCCGTCCCCTGCTGTCGGAGGCGCTGCGGGGCCACGGCGCGGTCATCCGTGACCGGCGGGGCGAGCGGTTCGTGCAGGAGCTGGCCCCACGGGATCAGGTGGCCCGGGCCATCACGGCCAAGATGATCGAAGAGGGGACCGAGCACTGCTGGCTGGACGCCACCGCCCTGGAGGACTTCGGCGTGCGCTTCCCGACCATCGCCGCGTCGCTGGCGGCCGCCGACCTCGACCCGTCCCGGGACTGGCTGCCCGTTGCCCCCGCCGCCCACTACCTGTCAGGGGGCGTCCTCACCGACCTCGACGGTGCCACCGCGCTGCCCGGGTTGTGGGCGTGCGGCGAGTGCGCCTGCACCGGTGTCCACGGGGCCAACCGCCTAGCCTCCAACTCCCTGCTCGAGGGCATGGTGTTTGCCGCCCGGGTGGTGGAGGCCGTCCAGGCCGGCCGGGACGGCCCCCGGGCCACCGGTGCCCTGCGCTCCTATCTGGGCCCGAGCGGCGACCATGTGGGTGGCATCGTCGCCCCGTGGGGCGGCGTGGCGCCGGCCGGCGACGGCCAAGGGTCTCCCGACCCGTCCAAGCTCCGCGAGGCGTTGCAGCGGGCCATGACCCTCGGGGCCGGCGTGCTGCGCAGCGCCGACTCATTGCGGGCCACCGGCGTCGAGTTGGGCCGGATCTCCCGGTCGCTCGGTTCGCCCACCGAACCGGCCGGCCACGAGGTGGCCAATCTGCTGGCCGTGGCCATGGCCCTGCTGGCGTCGGCCGTCGCCCGCACCGAGTCGAGGGGTAACCACACCCGCACCGACATGCCCGCCACCGACCCCCTCCAGCGCCACCGACTGGTGATGGCGTGAGCGTTTTCGAAGGGGAGGGGCTGCGCCCCTCCCCTTCGATCTCCCCCACCCTCTTGTGGAGCTCGCTGCGCTCACCGTCTTTTCCGGCATGGACCGGCGAAGCCGGATCCATGCCCTGTGGAGGGCAAGGCCCCCCACAGCCCCCCGGCCGGCTTTGCCGGCGGGCATCAGCGCCTGAGTGGGTCGCCGCCGTGTTTGGCTTAGGTCAGCAGTGAATCCGGCTTATCCGCCGGTGGTGGCGGTTCGGGATGCTGTGGGGCGGGCTTTGGGCGAGGACCTGCTGCCGCTGGGGGACCTTACCGCCAGCCTGTTGCCGGACGGACTTCTCGGCCGGGGTGCCATCGTGGTCCGGGCTCCTGGAGTGCTCGCCGGACGGCTGTGCGTTGACGAGACCTACCGGTCGCTCGACCCGGACGTCGAGCTGGCCTGGTCCGCCGACGATGGCGCCGACGTCGTCCCCGGTCAGGCCGTGGCCACGATCCGAGGGCCCCTGGCCTCGATCCTCACCGGTGAGCGCACCGCGCTCAATTTCCTCTGCCACCTCTCGGGCGTGGCTTCGTCCACCCGCCACTTCGTGTTGGCCGTCGCCGGTCGGGCCACGGTGTGGGACACCCGCAAGACCCTCCCGGGGTTGAGATCCCTGGAGAAGGCGGCCGTGCGGGCCGGTGGGGGCGCCAACCATCGTGGAAACCTCAGCGAGTTCGTGCTCGTGAAGGACAACCACCTCGTCGGTCTTTCGATCACCGACGCCGTCCGGCGGGCCGGCGAGCGTTGGCCGGCCCGGACCGTCGAGGTCGAGTGCGACCGGCTGGAGCAGGTGGCCGAAGCCGTCGAGGCCGGCTGCGGCCTCGTGCTGCTCGACAACATGAGCCCCGACCAGGTCCGTGAGGCTGTCGGCCTGGTCGCCGGCAGGGCCCGGACGGAGGTGTCCGGTGGCGTCACCCTTGAGACGGTGGCCGCCTACGCCGACGCCGGCTGCGACCTCATCTCCACCAGCGTGATCACCCAGTCGGCGGTCGCTCTCGACATCGGCCTCGACCTGTCGGGCGCTGCCGAAGGGGCCGACGGGGCCGACGGGGCCGAGCCCGCCGCCGGGGCGGCCACCGTGGGAACGGCGGAGGGCTGATGCTGTTGGCCATCGACGTGGGCAACTCCGAGACCGCGGTCGGGGCCTTCCCCCGCCCGGACGACCCGGCTGAGGGCCTGCTCGACCACTGGAGGGTCTCGACGGTGGCCGAGCGCACGGGCGACGAACTGGCCCTCTTCCTCGAACAGCTCCTCGGCCTGCGAGACCTCAGCCTGCTCGACGACGTCAGCGGGGTTGTGGTGTCGTCAGTCGTGCCCCGGGTCACCGGCGCCCTTCGGGAGATGGCCGAGCGCTTCACCGGCCACCCTCCGCTCGTGCTCGAGCCCGGCGTCAAGAGCGGCCTGCCCATTCTCTACGACAACCCCAGGGAGGTCGGCGCCGACCGGATCGCCAACGCCGTCGCCGCCTTCGACGTCTACGGCGGCCCGACGATCGTCGTGGATTTCTCGCCCACGGCCACCGTCTTCGACGCCATCTCGGCCCAGGGTGAATACCTCGGCGGCGCCATAGCCCCGGGCGTCGAGGTGAGCCTCGACGGCCTGTTCGAGCGGGCCGCCGGCCTCCGGCGGGTCGAGCTGGTCCGACCTCGCCACGTCATCGGCCGGTCGATCGTCGAGTCGGTCCAGTCAGGCGTGGTCCACGGCCTGGTGGCGCTGGTCGACGGCATCATCGGCCGTTTCGAGGAGGTGTTGGGGCCTTCGACCCTGGTGGTGACCGGCGGCCACGCCGCCCTGGTGGCCCGGCTCTCGCCCCGCCTCCTGCACGAGGACCCCTGGCTGACCCTCCACGGCCTGCGCCTGGTCTGGCTCCGCAACCAGTAGCGGCGGGGGTGTCCTCCACCAGATTGGGTCCAACCGTGGCCTTCGTGGGCCTGAATCTGCGCTGAAGGCCACCAGGCGACCCAATCTCGGGGGGGTGGTGGTCGGTGGACCTCCGGTAGCGTCCTCGGCCAGCCATGGTCGACATTCCCTACCGGTTTGAACAGACTCATTCGCTGGCCGCCGTACGCCAGGCCCACGGCGACCTCGCCGACGGGGGCGGGAGCGGCGAGACGGTGCGGGTGGCGGGCCGGCTGATGCTGCGCCGGGAACAGGGCAGGCTGGCCTTCGGGGTGCTGCGGGACTGGACCGGCGAGCTGCAGCTTTTCGCCGGGTCGGGGTGGACGCAGGACCTTGAAGGGTTCTCCAAGCTGGCTCTCGGCACATGGATCGGAGCCGAGGGTGAGGTCGTCAAGACCAAGCGGGGCGAGTTGTCGGTCAAGGTGACCCGGTGGGTGGTGCTGGCCGAGGCCCGCCTCGGCTTCGGCGACAAGTGGCGCGGCATAACAGACCCCGACACCCGGTACCGCCAGCGCTACGCCGACCTGTGGGCCAACGCCGGCGTGCGCGACCACATGCTGACCCGCAGCCGCATGCTGAGCAGCACCCGGCGCTGGCTCGACGACCGCGGGTTCGTCGAGGTCGAGACGCCGGTGTTCCACCCGATCCCCGGGGGGGCGTCGGCTCGTCCCTTCACCACCCACCACAACGCCCTCGACGTGGAGCTGTACCTCCGGGTGGCGCCTGAGCTGTATCTGAAGCGTCTGGTGGTGGGCGGCTTCGAGAAGGTGTTCGAGATCGGCCGGGTCTTCCGCAACGAGGGTCTGTCGCCCCGCCACAATCCCGAGTTCACGATGCTCGAGCTCTACTGGGCCTACGCCGACTACCACGACATGATGGGCCTGGTGGAGGACATGGTGGCCCACCTGGCCACCGAGCTGACGGGGAGCCCACAGCTGACCTACGCCGGCCGTGACCTCGACCTGGGCCCGCCGTGGCGCCGGGCCACCATGTCGGAGCTGGTGGAGGAGTCCACCGGGGTCCCGGTCGACGTCAGCATGCCGGTCGACCACCTGCGGGCCGTGGCCGATGAGCACGGCGTGCCGTGGAAGGACCACTACGGGCCGGGCAAGCTGGTTCTGGAGATCTACGAGAAGACGACCGAGGCCCGGTTGTGGGGCCCTGTCTTCGTCATGGACTACCCCAGGGAGGTCTCGCCGCTGGCCCGCGACCATCGTGACGTCGCCGGGCTGGTCGAGCGCTTCGAGGTGATCATCGCCGGCCGTGAGCTGTGCAACGCCTTCTCCGAGCTGGTGGACGCCAAGGAGCAGCGGGGCCGCTTCGAGGACCAGGTCCGCCAGCGGGCGGCCGGTGACGACGAGACCATGGCCGTCGACGAGGACTACCTGCGGGCCCTCGAGTACGGCTTGCCGCCGACCGCCGGCCTGGGAATCGGGATGGACCGCCTGGCCATGCTCCTCACCGGCGTTGAGGCCATCAGGGACGTGATCCTGTTCCCGACACTGCGTCCCGAGGCAGTCACCGAGCGCACGGCCGAGGCCGGCACCGAGGCCGAGGCCGAGGCCGACAAGGCGTAGGCCTGGTTCGGGCCCGGTGGTCAGGTGACGGCCACGGTGGCCGTGGCCACGCCCCCGCTGAGGGTGGGATCGCCGGCCGCCGCGCCGCACACGACGAGGTAGCGCACCGTCACCGTGTCGGTACCCGAGACGCCGTAGGGGTGGTCGATGGCGGCATCCACGTGGCCGGGCGTAGGTGGTGGGTCAGGAGGGGCACCACCGACCTGGCAGATGGCAGGGCACGCCATCTGCGTCCCGCTCTCTCCGAAGTCGACGGACCAACCCGAGCACCCGGGCCCCCAGCGCAGGTCCGGCAGGCCGTGGTCAGGGTCGTCGGCCACCACGTGGACGTGGGCCCGAAGGTAGCCGATGGCGGTGGCCGTCACGTGGATGGTCAGATCGGCGTTGCCAGACACCGCCGGACTCTGGGCTGTCACCGAGGTGGTGGAGCGCTCGGGGAGGTGCGACGCGGGCGGGGTCACGGTCAAGCCCACCGTGGTGGGGGAAGGGCGGGGCCCGATGGGCGCCGTCGAGGTCGGGTTGCCGACGGCCGTCGTGCCCGCGTCCGTGCCGGCCGTCGTGCTCGTGGCCGGGTTGGCCGGTCCATGGCCAGCGGCCGCCAGACCGACGGTGGACCGGCCCCCTCTTGACGACAGGTGCAGGACGAGAGGTACGCCCAGCGCCAGTAGCACGACGGCGGCCACACCACTGGCGGCCACGGCCCATCGTCGGTGCCCGCCTTCGCTCACCACGTGTTCGCCCTGACGAGGCCGGTGAGGCGCCGGTGGCACCAGACTGCCAGTTCCGCCGATCGGTCGACCCGCGGTACCGCTCGCTCCACGTCAAGACACTACGGGAATACCCCGTCGGGCGAGCAGCAATGGTGCGCCCCCGAGGAATCGACCCTCGATCTACCCGGCAAAGGACCGGGTGCTCTCGTTGAGCTAGGGGCGCCTGTGGGCGGTGATCTTACCCACCAGGGGGGCGCCCCGGCCAGGGCCCTTGAGCGCAAGCTCGGCGGGGCCGGTCAGCTGGCCAGCAGGTCGTAGGCATCGGTGCCCAACCAGGCCTCCCGCAGCTTGCCGAGGGCGGCCCGCTCGAGGTGACGGACCCGCTCGCCGGTCAGGCCGAGCACCTCGCCCACCTCGGTCAGGGTCCGAGGCTCGCCGCGGTCGAGGCCGTAGCGAAGGCGCAGGACCAGTTGCTCCCGGCCGTCGAGGGGCCCCAGCAACTGTTCGAGATTGGCCTCGAGCTGGGCGGCGGCCACCTCGTCGAACGGCGAGGGCGACCAGCGGTCGACCACCAGGTCGGCCAGTTCGGCATCACCCTCCTCGCCCACAGGCGACGACAGGCTGACCGGGTCGAGGGCCTGGCGGGACAGCTCGCCAAGCTCCTCTTCGGTCAGGTCGAGGGCCTTGGCCAGCTGGGCCCGCGTCGCCGCGTGGCCGAGCTCAGCCTCGAGCTGGGTGCGGATCTTGCCCATACGCCGTACGAGGTCGGCGGCATGGGTGGGCAGCCGCACCGTCCGGGCCGAGTTGTCGATGCCCCGGCCGATGGCCTGGCGGATCCACCACGTGGCGTAGGTCGAGAACTTGAACCCCTTGCGCCAGTCGAACTTCTCGACGGCGTGGATGAGACCCAGGTTGCCCTCCTGCACCAGGTCGAGCAGCGGGAGGCCCGAGGACTGGTACTTCTTGGCGATCGACACCACCAGGCGCAGGTTGGAGGTCACGAACGTCTCAGTGGCGGTCTGGCCCTGGGCGACGGCACGGCACAGATGGCGGCGGCGGGATGCCGAAACGGCCGCCCCGTCGTCCACCTCTCCCTGCGCCGCTTTCCCGGTTTCGATGGCCTGGGCCAGCCGGGCCTCGTCGTCCTTGGTCAGCAGCGGGTACCGGCCGATGTCGTCGAGGTACGCTCTGACGAGATCTTCGTCGTGGTGCTGCTCGTTTCGGGGGGTGGCCAACTCGGGTTCCTTCCGTAGCAGGTCCTGGCATCCATCCAACGCCGGACATACCCAGGGTATGCCCGAGCCAGGCGAATGACACCGCGGTGACCTGTGGGCGGTGACGGCCGGCACAGGCAAGGAACGGCACCGGTCAGCGGCCGTCCAGCGACATCGATCCGGACAGGCAACATCGGCAAACCCTGGCCGGCCAAAGCGCCTATGACCCCTCCGGCGCTTTCGTCCCCGGCCGGGTGTCGGTGGACCTGGACCCTACGCTCGTGGTGTGTTGCCGGCCCGGCTGTTGCTGGTGGAGGACGACCCGGGTCTGGGTGACGGCCTGTGCCAGGCGTTCTCGGCCCAGGGCTACGAGGTCGAGCTGGCCGCCAACGGGGCCTCCGCACTGGTTGCGTTGGAGGACCGGTCGCCACACCTGGTGCTGGTCGATCTCGGCCTGCCCGACATCGACGGCACCATCTTGTGCCGCCGGATCCGAGGCGAGCATCCCGACGTCACCCTGGTCGTCCTCACCGCCCGCCACGACGAGGTGGACGTCGTCCTCGCCCTGGATGCGGGAGCGGACGACTACCTGACCAAGCCGTTCCGTCTGGCCGAGCTGCTGGCTCGCATCCGGGCCCACCTGCGGCGGCCCAGGACGAGCCAGGGCACCGACATGGTGGTGGTCGGTGACCTCACGTTGGACCCCGCCGGCCACCGAGCCTGGCGCGGCGACGTAGAGCTGGACCTCAGGGCCAAGGAGTTCGACCTCCTGGCCCTGCTCATGACCGAGGCGGGCCGGGCCCTGCCCCGAGAGCGGATCATGGCCGAGGTGTGGGACGAGCACTGGTTCGGGTCCACCAAGACCCTCGATGTGACGGTGTCGTCCCTGCGCCGCAAACTCGGTGAGCAGGGCGACCAGGACAGTCGCATCGCCACCCTGCGGGGCGTCGGCTACCGGCTGGAGCGTTGACCGCTGCGCCGACGCATCCTCGCCTCCATCGTCGCCGTCACCGCCATCGCCGTGCTGGTCTTCGGGGTTCCCCTCGCCGTCGCCCTGCGCCGGCTGTATGACGACGAGGCCTTCAGCCAGCTCCAGAGAGAAGCCGCCCGGCCGACCAGCGCCGTGCCCAACGTGTCGCCCCTGGCGCCGGAGGCGGTCGAGCTGCCCGAGGCCGAGGAGCACACAACGCTCGGCCTCTACCTCCCCGACGGCTCCCGCTCGCGGGGGGGCGGGCCCGACCGGGCCGACGCCGCCGTACTGGCTGCCCTGGCCGGACGCGCCACGGACCAGCGCGCCTCGTCCGAGCTGGTGGTGTCCATTCCCGTGGACGACGGCGACCGGGTGGTGGCCGCCATCCGGGCCGCCATCCCCCGGTCCGAGGTCGACGGCCATGTCCGGCGGGCCTGGGCCGGGCTCGTCGCCCTGGGTGCCGCCGCCCTGCTCCTGGCCACGGTGGCCGCCATCGTCCAGGCCCGCCGGCTGAGCCGGCCCTTGGTGGCCCTGGCCGATGCCGCTCGGCGGCTGGGTGACGGCGACCTGCCCGGGCGCCCCGAACCAGGGGGTGTGCCCGAGGTCGACGCCGTGGCCGAGGTGCTGGACGCCACCGCCGGCCGCCTGCTGGGCCTGCTCGACCGGGAGAGGGCGTTCAGCGCTGACGCATCCCACCAGTTGCGTACCCCGCTGGCCGGGATACGGCTGCGCCTGGAGTCGGCCCGGCTCATTCCCGGCGCCGACCAGGTCGAGGCCATCGATCACGCCATCGCCGAGGCCGACCGCCTCGAGCGGACCATCGACGAGTTGCTGGCCCTGGCCCGCGACACCGCCGCACCCAGGGACCTACTGGACCCCGCCGCCTTCATGGCCGCCGTGGTCCAGCATTGGCACGGCACGGCCGCGGCGCGGGGCCGGCGACTGGTCACCTCGGTCGACCGGGACCTCCCGGCCGTGGCGGCGTCGCCGGCGGCGGTACGCCACATCGTCGACGTCCTGATCGGCAACGCCCTGGAGCACGGCGAGGGCACCATCGCCGTCCGGGCCCGGGAGGCGGCGGGCGCGGTCGCCGTCGACGTGAGCGACGAAGGCGCCGGCGTGGAGCTGGCCGAGACGGTGGCCGTGTTCGCCCGTCGCAGCTCAGCCGAGCCCGGCCGGGGCATCGGGCTGGCGCTGGCCCGCTCCCTGGCCGAGGCCGAAGGCGGCCGATTGGTGCTCCACCATCCCGGCCCCTGCCCTGTGTTCACCCTGCTGCTCACCGCCACCACCCCGGCGGCTTCGTAGTCGCCGGTCAGATGCCGGCCCGACGCTGCCACCACACCCGCCTGACGGGCACGGCTCCTCCACGCCATGACGGCCCGTCGGCCTACCGGCGCCGGCGCCCACCCGGGAGCTTCGCCGAACCCGAGCGGATGTTCGAGGCCGAGGGGCGGTCGTGAGCCGCTTTGCCGAGGGCATCCTGCACCTCCACGGGTGGGTGGCGCTGCTGGTCGTCTTCGCCGTACCCGCCCTTGAGTCGTCTGCCTTCTTGGGCTTCGTGTTCCCCGGTGAGGTCGTGGTCCTGCTCGGCGGGGTGCTCGCCTACCAGCACAAGGTCTCTCTACCGGCAGCCATGGCGGCCGCCGTGGCGGGCGCGATCATCGGTGACACCGTGGGCTTCGAGGTGGGAAAGCGCTGGGGCCGGGGCCTGCTGCACGGCACCATCGGGCGGGTCGTCAAGCACGAGCACCTCGACCGGGCCGAGCGCTACCTGGCGGAGCGGGGCGGCAAGGCGGTGTTCTTCGGTCGCTTCACGGCTGCGTTGAGGGTCCTGATCCCGGGCCTGGCGGGGATGTCGGGGATGGCATACCCGACCTTCGCGCTCTACAACGTCGCTGGTGGCACGTTGTGGGCGACGGGCTTCGTCGTCCTCGGCTACATCGCCGGGAACGGCTACAAGCGCTTCGAGCACGTGGCCAAGCAGGCGAGCCTTCTGCTCCTGCTGGCCGCGGTGGTGGTGGCGGTGGTGGTCGTGGCCGCCCACAAGGTCATCGCCAACCGCGCCCGGGTGGAGGCCTTCGCCCGGCGTCAGTTGGCGCGGCCCGCTGTCGCCCGACGACGTGAGCGCTACCGTCGCCAACTCGACTTCCTCACCCGGCGCTTGCGGCCGGGAGGGGCCCTGGGCCTGGAACTCACGGTGGCGCTGGTCGCCATGATCCTGGCCGGATGGGCATTTGGGACCGTCGTGGCCGACGTGGTGGGCCAAGGCAAGCTCGTGGGAATCGATCAACCCGTCCTGGAGTTCTTCGTCCGCCATCGCACCCGGGGCCTCACCAACGTCGTACAAGTGCTCTCCGAGCTCGGAGCGGCTGCGCTGATCGTCCCGCTGGTCGTGATCATCGGCGGGACGTTCCGCTGGCGCCTAGGCACGTGGCGACCCTTTGTGGTGCTCGCCGGTGCCTACGCCGGTTCCGCCGTGCTGTACGGCAGTGTCAAGGTGCTCGTGGCCCGACCACGGCCGCCGGCGGCGCTGGCCGTCGCCCACTACGGCGGCTTCTCCTTCCCTTCCGG
Organism: Acidimicrobiales bacterium; assembly: GCA_038232515.1. Taxonomy (GTDB): domain Bacteria; phylum Actinomycetota; class Acidimicrobiia; order Acidimicrobiales; family JAUJNH01; genus JBBSHS01. The sequence continues at coordinate 10,505 of JBBSHS010000037.1, read as the reverse complement.
GCACGCCACCCAGGCCACGGCGTTCTGGGGGGCGTTGGCCCTCGTCGTTTCCACGGCCACCTCCTCCTGGTCGCGTCGGGTGATGGCGTGGACCGTGGCGATCATCATTGCCGGCCTGGTCGGTGTCACCCGGTGCTACCTGGGGGCGCACTGGGGCAGTGACGTGGTGGGCGGTTGGGCGGCCGGCGCCCTGTGGCTGTTCGTCATCGCCGTCATCAGCCAGGCCACCAGCCGAGCCGGCCGTCCGACCGAGGCGCCCACGCCGGGGTCGGCGCACCCTGTGCGGCGCCGGGAATGACAGCAGGGCCGAAGCCCACTTCGGCTCCTTGGGTCCGACGGCTCCGTCATGTCCCGTGGGCACGGGAGTGGGCGGGCTACCGCTGATAAAAGGCGACGAAGTCCCGGTCGCCCGGTCGCAGTACGTGAGCCGGGTCGGGCCCCATTCCGGCCAGCAGCGCCATGCTGTGGATGGTGTCGGGTGGCGGGGCCGAGTGGCCGTAGAGAGCACCGAACACCCACTTGTGGTTGATATCCAGCTCCATGGCCCGCACCGCGCCGGCGCCGACCAGGAGGGCGGCCAGCTGGGCGGGGACGATGTTCGGCCCGGCGGCGTAGAGCAGGCGCCCGGCGGAGTCGACCCCCAGCCCGGACCGCCACACCGCCACCGGCAGGTTCGGCAGGAAGGTGGCCCCCCACCGGGCGATGACGTCCCGGTCCAATCCCGCCGTCGCCTGCCCGTGGTCGACCAGCAGCATCAGGTTCTGGAGCACGGCGACGTTGTCGGGACCGGGCCCGACGCCCTGTCCCCAAGCACCGATGTCGACGCTCCCGCTGCCGTGGACCACGAGCGATGCGGCGCCGGCCGTCAAAGCGCCCACGGTGCGGCCGTCGATCATCTCGCCGCCGCCGGCGTCGTGCCGCTTGAAGCCGGCGTTGGTGGCGGCGATGAGCGAGTGGCGGCGCTCGACCGGGACGGCACCGCCGGCCGGGAAGCCAGCGGCGGGCTCCGCCGTGCCCGGCACGAGCGCCACCTCGATGCGGACGGGGTCGATGCGCAGGACCACGCCCGTGGCCGTGTCGAGCCGGTCGAGGCCGGCGGAAACGGCGATCGGCCGCCAACCAGGGCCCTCCTGGCTCGGAGCCGTCGGTCGGGGCCGGGCCGGGCTCGCCGGGACTGGTCGGGTCAAGGTCTCGACGGTGGTGCCCGCGGGCGCAATGGCGGAGAGGCGGCGCACGGGCCGGCTCTGGCCGCCGTGCCGGACGTACGCCACGGTCAGCCCGGCGGCCACCCCGGCGGTGAGGAGCGCGGTGCCGAGGGCAACGGCTGTCCGGCGGCGCCGGCGGTCCATCAGGAGCGGGCCAGCACGGCGAAGAAGTCCCGGCTCTGGGGATGGAGATACCGCGACGGGTCGTGGTACATGGACGGCAACAGCTTGGTGCCGACCGGGCCGCCGGCTCCCCGCTGGTAGGTGTAGGACCCGACCCAGTCGGTGTTGATGTCGAGCTCCATCGCCCGCGTCGCCCCGCCGGCGACGAGCAGCCGGGCCAGGGAGGGAACGGACAGACCGGGACCGGCGGCGTACACCAAAGCCCCGTCGGCCGTCACCCCGATGCCGGAACGCCACACGAAGAGCCGGTTGCCGAGTGTCTTGCCCCACCGGTTCCCGATGTTGCTCTCGAGGCCGACGACGGGGGCAGCCTGGTCGACGATCAGGGCCAGGTTCTGGCGCACCGCAGTCACGGCCGGGGTCATCCTGGCGTCACGGCCCCACTCGCCCACCGTGGCCGAGCCGTCCTTCCTGACCACCAGGGACGCGGCCCCCGTCACCAGCGGCGCCGCCGTCCGACCCTCGGAGTAGTACCCGCCGCCCGCCTCGCTCTGGCGGAAGCCGGAATTGAAGGCGGCCACCAGAGATGAACGGTCCGCCGCCGGCACCTGGCCGTTCTCCGGGAACGAGCCACCCGGCTGGTCGGTGCCGGCCAGTAGCTGAAGGCTCACCTGGCTCGTGTCCAGACGCAGGAGCCCAGCCAGCAGTGACGTGTGCACGGGGTCGGGCCGCAACTGGGTGACGGCCACAGCAGGACGGTCGGCGGGCCCGGCCACGGCGCTCCATTGGCCTTCGCCCGGCAGCGCCGGGGAGGCCAGTGCCTTGGCCGGGCGGAGCCCGGTGCCGGCGCTGACCGGCGTCCCGGCGCCGCTGAGCGGTGCCGATAACTGGCCTCCCTTTTTCGGTGCGTGATGCCGGTACCACCAGGCCTCGGTCTGGGTGACCGCGGCGGCACCGCCGTGGCCCCGCAGCCACTCGACGGCCCGCACCGACACGGGATCCGAACTGGGCCGGGCCAGCGTCGACCCCAGGGACCACACCGGCGCCGCCACCGCCACAGCCAGGAGACCGGCCACAGCCGGCAGCCACAGCCTGCGGCGGTGTCCCGAGACGCGTACCTGGCCGGGAGTGCGGACCAGTCGACGGGCTATGCGCCGACCCGGCGTCGGGACCCGGCCGCCACCCGTGGCCAACCGGCGCAGGACCGTCTCGGGCACGGGCAGGCACACCACCAGCCCGTTGCGCTCCGCCCGCCGGGACTGGACGACCCGTCTGCGCTGTACCAGCGCGGTGGCCACCAGCAGCCCGGGAACCAGCGGGACCATGCCGTCCAGGCCAGCCAGCTCCAACCCGGCCAGCAGGCACAGGGCCACCACGGCCGTCAGGACCAGACCGAGGCGCCATGCCACCCGGTCCCCGGCGAGCGTCACCTCGCCGGCGAGGGCGCCATCGCGCCTGGGCGCCGCCCGGCCGGCGACCGACTCACGTGCGACTGCGGCACCGCCCCCTACCAGGATGGTGGCCGCCAGCATGGCCATCCATGGCCGAGGCGTCTCCGCTGCGACCTCCGCCGCCACCACCAGGGCGGCGGCGGCGGCGGCGTAGGCACTTCCCCGTGCCATCGGTTCGACCCGCACGACGGGCCGGTCAGACCCCCAGCCGACGAGGATCAAGCTGTCGATGCTTCGCCCTGGACCATCGAGGCGACGCTACGAACCGTTCCTCTGCGCCAGGCTAACGCCCGGTGCTCCTCGGGTCATACCCACACCGCTCAGCGACCCGGCAGGTGCCCCGCATCCCTCCTTCGCTACGAAGCCCGGGGTCGGGCTTGGGAGTCGACCACGTCGTCGAGGAGCTGGTGGGCCAGTCCGGCCAGTGACTCGGCGAGGGGCGAGGGGGGTAGCGGCGCCAGGGCGTGGGCGGCGTCGTCGGCGAAGCCACGGGCCATGGCGAGGCAGGAGGCGATGCCGTCGGTGGTGCGCACGATGCCCAGTGCCTTGTCCCGGGCGGCATCGTCGATCGGACCACCGAGCAAACCGCGCAGCTCGGGCCCGGCGCGGTGGTCGGCCAAGGCCCGGATGACCGGCAGTGTATAGACGCCCTGGACCATGTCGTGGCCGGCCGGCTTGCCCAGCGCGGCCTCGGTGGACACGACATCGAGCACGTCGTCCCGTACCTGGAAGGCCATCCCGAAGTCTTGCCCGAACTTGGCCAGGGCATCGACGACGGGGGGTTCGAGGCCGGCGGTCAAGGCGCCGATCCGGCATGACGCAGACAGCAGAGAGGCCGTCTTACCGGCGATGGCGGCCAGGTACCGTTCCTCACTGCGGCCCGTGTCGAACGCGGCCTGGACCTCGCCCACCTCTCCCTCGCAGAGCCGGCCGATGGTCGCCGCCAGCAGGGCCGACACCTCGGTACCGAGGCGGGCGGCGATCTCCGAGGCCCGGGCCAGCAGGAAGTCACCGGCCACGATGGCCACCAGGTTCCCCCACTTGGCGTTGACACTCTCGACGCCGTGGCGGGTCTCGGCGTCGTCGATGACGTCGTCGTGGTAGAGCGAGCCGAGGTGCACGAGCTCGACCGAGCAGCTGCCGTGGATGACGTCGGCGCTGATCTCACCCCCACCGGCCAACGCGCTGGCCACCGCCAGTGCCGGCCTGAGCCGCTTGCCGCTGGCCTTGATGAGGTGCCCCGCCACCTCGGAGAGGAACGGGTCCTCGGAGGCGACCGACCGCCGCAGCGCGGCGTCGACATGGGTAAGGTCGTCGTCGAGTCGGGCAAGGCGCAGGAGGCCGGCGACGTTCACCGCACGAACGCTAGGCCACCGCCAGACCGGACGGACAACCACGACCCGGCCGCGACCGGCGGGACGGGCCCCGCCTGAGAGCCTCCCGGGCGGATACGGCACCGCGTACCGATGCCGGTGATGTGCAAGACGGGAGCCCCCGGTAGACTGACCGCTCACCGCAAGGCCTCATCGACTGGAGGCACGTTGTTCGAACGCTTCACCGACCGAGCCCGACGGGTGCTGGTGTTGGCCCAGGAAGAGGCCCGGCTCCTGAACCACAACTTCATCGGCACCGAGCACATCCTCCTGGGTCTGATCCACGAGGGCGAAGGCGTCGCCGCCAAGGCACTCGAGTCATTGGGCATCAGCCTCGAGGCGGTACGGGAGAAGGTCGAGGAGACCATCGGCTCGTCCGGCTCGGCCACCACGGGTTCGCCCCCCTTCACGCCGCGGGCCAAGAAGGTCCTGGAGCTCAGCCTGCGCGAGGCCCTGCAGCTGGGCCACAACTACATCGGGACCGAGCACATGCTCCTCGGCCTGGTTCGCGAAGGCGAGGGTGTGGCCGCCACAGTCCTGGTCAGCCTGGGTGCCGACCTGTCCAGGGTCCGCCAGCAGGTCATCCAGCTCCTCTCCGGCTATGGCCCCCAGGAGCCAGGCAAGTCCGGCGTCGGCGCCGGCGCCGGGGGAGCCGCCAGCCCGGAGTCGCCCCAGGGCAGCCCCGTGCTAGACCAGTTCGGCCGCAACCTCACCCAGCAGGCGCGGGAGAAGAAGCTCGACCCGGTCATCGGCCGCGGGCGTGAGATAGAGCGCGTCATGCAGGTGCTGTCCCGCCGCACCAAGAACAATCCGGTGCTCATCGGCGAGCCCGGTGTGGGCAAGACCGCCATCGTCGAGGGCCTGGCCCAGAAGATCGTGGGCAACGACGTGCCCGAGACGCTGCACGGCAAGCAGCTCTACACCCTCGACCTGGGCGCCCTGGTGGCCGGCTCCCGCTACCGGGGCGACTTCGAGGAGCGTCTGAAGAAGGTGCTGAAGGAGATCCGCACCAGGGGCGACATCATCCTGTTCATCGACGAGCTGCACACCCTGGTCGGGGCCGGCGCGGCCGAAGGGGCCATCGACGCGGCCTCGATCCTCAAGCCCATGTTGGCCCGCGGCGAGCTGCAGACCATCGGTGCCACCACCCTGGACGAGTACCGCAAACACCTGGAGAAGGACGCCGCTCTCGAGCGCCGCTTCCAGCCCATCCGGGTCGAGCAGCCCACGCTGGCCCACACCATCGAGATCCTGAAGGGCCTGCGCGACCGGTACGAGGCCCACCACTCGGTCACCATCACCGACCAGGCGCTCGTGGCCGCGGCCAATCTCGCCGACCGCTACATCGCCGACCGATTTCTCCCGGACAAGGCCATCGACCTCATCGACGAGGCCGGCTCCCGCCTGCGCATCCAGCGCATGACGACGCCTCCCGACTACAAGGCTCTGGAGGAGGACATCACCCGTGTCCGCAAGGACAAGGAGCAGGCCATCGAGCGCAAGCAGTTCGACCAGGCCAAGCGGATGCGCGAGCAGGAAGAGGAGCTGATCGCCCGCAAGGAGGCCCACGACGCCGAGGCCCGCGCCTCGGGTGTCGACCTCTTCGACGTGGTCGACGAGGAGGTCATCGCCGAGGTCTTGGCCAACTGGACGGGTATCCCGGTCTACAAGCTGACCGAAGCTGAGACGGCCAAGCTCCTGCGCATGGAGGACGAGCTGCACAAGCGGGTCATCGGCCAAGACGACGCCATCGCCGCCGTCAGCCGGGCCATCCGCCGCACCCGGTCGGGCCTCAAGGACCCCAAGCGGCCCAGCGGGTCGTTCATCTTCCTGGGTCCGTCGGGCGTGGGTAAGACCGAGACGGCCAAGACGCTGGCCGAGTTCCTGTTCGGCGACGAAGCCGCCCTCATACAGCTCGACATGTCCGAGTACATGGAGAAGCACACGGTGAGCCGGCTGGTCGGGTCCCCCCCGGGTTATGTGGGCTACGAGGAGGGCGGCCAGCTCACCGAGGCCGTTCGACGCAAGCCGTTCTCGGTCGTCCTGTTCGACGAAGTGGAGAAGGCCCACCCCGACGTGTTCAACACGTTGCTGCAGATCTTGGAGGACGGGCGCCTCACCGACAGCCAGGGCCGCTCGGTCGACTTCAAGAACACCGTGCTCATCATGACCTCGAACCTGGGTACGGCCGACCTGCGCAAGACGTCGGTGGGTTTTGCCAAGACGAACGAGGCCTTCAGCTACGAGCGGATGAAGGAGAAGGTCAACGATGCGCTCAAGGCGCATTTCCGGCCGGAGTTCCTCAACCGCATCGACGAGACCATCGTTTTCCACGAGTTGTCGCGCGACGAGGTCACCCAGATCGTCGACCTGATGATCCGGCGGGTGCGCGAGCAGCTCGAAGGCCAGGGTCTCGGGCTCGAACTCACCAAGGTGGCCAAGTACCACCTGGTCGACAAGGGCCATGATCCCTCCATGGGTGCCCGCCCCCTGCGCCGGGCCATTCAGCGCATGATCGAGGACCCGTTGTCGGAGAAGATTCTCTACAAGGAGTTCCGGGCCGGGGAGACCATCATCGTCGACATCGAGGACGGTGAGGTCGTGTTCCGGGCCGTCGAGGGCTTCGAGCCTCCGCCGGTCGAGCTGGCCGGGACGGGCGTCCCCGCCGAATAGCGCCACTCCCGCCTGCCGCGGCGCCGACGGGCCGAAGTCGGTCTCGACGGGCACGCGGCGGCGCGCTCCGGCGCGGGGCTAAACTGTGCGCCCTGCTGATCATCCGCGCCACGTGAAACCGTTCCGGGGCGGGCTTCGGCGGCTGCTCGCCCTCCTGCTGCTCGTGGTCGTGCTCGTCGTCTCGGGGTGTCGGGCCGACGTCGCCGTGGGCATCGACGTCAAGCCCGACGGGAGCGGCAGTGTCCGGGTCGAGGTGACCGTGGACAAGGACGTCACCGATCAGGTCAATCTGGCCTCGGCCCTCGAGGTCGACGACCTGCGCCAGGCCGGCTGGACCGTCAGCGCGCCGCGGACCGGCCCCGGGGGCATGACCACGGTGACGGCCACCATGGGGTTCTCCGACCCGGCCGGGGCGGCCCAGGCCATGGACCAGATCAGCGGCCCCGACGGGCCGTTCCAGCACTTCCGCATAACGCGCAGCGCCAGCTTCCTCACCAACCGGACGTCGTTCCGCGGGACCGTCGATTTCACCCATGGCGTCCAGGGTTTCAGCGACCCTGCGCTAACCGACGCCCTCGGGGGCGTCAAGGCGCTCGAACAACAGCTCAACGGTCCGCTCGACAACGCCATCCACATCCAGGTGTCGGTGCGCCTACCCGGTTCAGTGAGCTCGAACGCTCCTGCCGGGCCGGGCCACGGGGCCGTGTGGAGGCCCCAGTTGGGATCCAGGACCGATCTGGCCGCCGATGCCCATGGGCTGAACATCCTCAATATCACCGGTGCGGCCAGCGTCGCCGCCTCCGCCCTGGCCCTGGCCGTGTATCTGGCCCTCACGTTCGTCCGCCGCCAGCGCCGGCGTGGCCCGGGCTGACCGGGCGCGGGCCGGTCCAGCGGCCCGGCCGACCGAGAGCATGATCTCGTTGCGGCCGACTTCAGAGGCAGGCCATGCACCGAACGGGTGTTCGCCACTTCGTCACACCCGGGGCGTAGCGTGTAGCCAATGGCACGGACAAAGACCATCCACCGGTGTACCGAGTGCGGCGCGCCCACCGCCAAGTGGGCCGGCCGCTGCCCGGCCTGCGGCGAATGGAACACCCTCGTCGAAGAGCTCGATGAGGGCCGCCGGGTCTCCCACCAGGGGGGCCCGGTGGCCACCCTCGTCGGCCCGTCAGAGGAGCGCCCACGGCCCATCGGCAAGATCGACGCCGGGGCGTGGGCCCCTGTGCCCACTGGCGTGGGCGAGCTCGACCGGGTCCTCGGGGGCGGTCTGGTGCCCGGCTCGGTCACCCTGGTGGGCGGCGAACCTGGCATCGGCAAGTCCACGCTCCTTCTCCAGGCTCTGGCCGCCCGCGCCGCCCGGGGCAACCCGTGCCTGCTGGTGTCAGCCGAGGAGTCGGCCCAGCAGGTAAGGCTGCGGGCCGAGCGGCTCGGCGTCCTCCACCCCGATCTGTGGTTGTTCACCGCCACCTCTATGCCCCAGGTGGTGGCGGCGGTGTCCGAGGTGGATCCGGCCCTGCTCGTGGTCGACTCCATCCAGACGATCGTCGACCCCGATCTGGGAGCCACACCGGGCACCGTGGCGCAGGTCCGCGGGTGCGCGGCGGCACTGGTGGCCCTGGCCAAGCAGCAGGCCGTCGCCGTCGTGCTCGTCGGGCACGTCACCAAGGACGGGGCCCTCGCCGGGCCCCGCGTGCTCGAGCACCTCGTCGATACGGTGCTCTCTTTCGAGGGCGAGCGCCACCATGCCCTCCGCCTCCTGCGGGCCGTCAAGCACCGTTTCGGTCCCACCGGTGAGCTGGGCCTGTTCGAGATGGGCGAATCCGGTCTCGTCGGCCTTCCCGATCCCAGTGGACTGTTCCTGGGCGACCGCCGTCCCGGCGTACCCGGCTCGGTCGTCGTACCCGCCCTCGAGGGCCAGCGGCCCTTGCTGGTCGAGTTGCAGGCCCTCATCGCCCCCGGGTTGCCCGGCTCACCCCGCCGCTCCACTCAGGGCCTCGACGGGAACCGGGTGGCGCTGCTGCTGGCCGTGCTCGAGCGCCGGGCCGATCTGTCCCTCGCCGGTTTCGACGTCCATACCTCGGCTGTGGGCGGAGTGCGTGTCTGTGAACCGGCCGCCGACCTTGGTCTGGCGTTGGCGCTGGCGTCGGCCGCAACGGGGGTCCCGGTGCCGGCCGACGTGGTGGCCTGCGCCGAGGTGGGCCTGGGCGGCGAGCTCCGGCGGGTGGCACAGACGCCGAGGCGGCTGGCCGAAGCCGCCCGCCTGGGCTTCCACCGCGCCGTCGTGCCCGCCTCGGCCCCGTCCCCACCACCCGGCACGAGCTACATCCGGGCCGTCGATCTGAGCAGTGCCATCGCCCAACTCGGCCTGCTGCCACCGTCGTCGGCCGCCAACCGAGGCGCCTGTCCGCTGAAGGCCCTCTAACCTCTCAGGGGTGCTCATGCCTCGCAGTGCGGCGATGACCGAGGCACTGGCTGGGGTGGCTCCAGGTCGGCCGTTGCGAGATGGGCTCGAGCGCATCCTGCAGGCCAGCAAGGGTGCGCTCATCGTCGTCGGGGACGGTCCCGACGTGCTGAAGATCTGCTCGGGCGGTTTCCTGCTCGACGCTGAGTTCAGTCCCCAGCGCCTGTCCGAGCTGGCCAAGATGGACGGAGCCATCATCCTTGCCACCGACGCCAGCCGGATCGCCCGCGCCAACGTGCACCTCGTACCCGATCCTGGCCTACCCACCTCAGAGACCGGCACGCGGCACCGCACCGCCGAACGCGTGGCCCGGTCGGTCGACGTGCCGGTGATCTCGGTCAGCGAGGACATGGCCACCATCGCCGTGTACCGCCAGAACACCAAGCACCCGTTGGAACCGGTCCCCCGCCTCTTGGCCCGGTCCAATCAGGCCATCCAGACCCTGGAGCGGTACAAGGACCGCCTTGACAGCGTCAGCGCCGCTCTCTCCGCGCTGGAGGTCGAGGACCTCGTCACCGTGCGCGACGTCGTGACCGTCGTGCAGCGCATCGAGATGGTCCGCCGCATCGCCGAGGAGATCGACGGGTACATAGTCGAGCTCGGCTCGGACGGCCGGCTCATCCTCCTGCAGCTCGAGGAGCTGATGGGCGGCGTCCACGACGACCGTCGCCAGGTCATCCGCGACTACGTCACCGAGAACGCCCCCTGGCGCGTCGACGATGCCGTGCGGGTGCTGTCGGCACTCTCCACCGACAACCTCCTCGATCCCAAGGTCGTGGCCGACGCCCTGCACTTCCCCGGTGGCCCCGAGGACATCGACCGGGGCCTGCAACCCCGGGGCTACCGGCTCCTGGGCCGTATCCCCCGACTGCCCGACGCCGTCATCCAGCGCATCGTCGCCCGATTCGGGTCCCTGCAGAAGCTCATGCGGGCCACCGTCGATGACCTGACCAGCGTCGAAGGGGTCGGTGAGTCCCGGGCCAGAGCCATCAAAGAAGGTCTCGACCGCCTGACGGAGGGCTCGCTCCTGGACCGCTACGCGTAGCGGGCCGTCCTCGGCGGCCGTCGCTCGCTGCGCTCGACTCGGCCGCCTGCGGCGGGAAAGGCCAAGTGCCAACTGCCAACGGCCTTTTGGAGCTCGCTGCGCTCGCCATCTTCCTTGTCCGCCTTCGGCAAAGCCGGCGGCGGACACTGCGGGGGCAAGGCCCCCGCACCCCCG
>JBBSHS010000036.1:0-24441 GCA_038232515.1 Acidimicrobiales bacterium | reverse complement strand
GCTTCAGGGGCTTTCGTGCCTTTGACATCGCCAAGATGACCGGGGCCGACACCAAGCTGCCAGACGACCTGGTCCAGGGCATGTGGGACCTGATCGGGCCCGAGGCGGAGCAATGGCGGGCGATGGGAGTTTTCGGGCCCAGGATCGAGGTGCCCGATGACGCTCCGCTCCAGGACAGGCTGCTGGGACTGGCGGGCCGCGATCCGGGCTGACCAGATTGGTCAACTGCGGTGCAGCAGCCTCAGACTGCCTCGGGCGCCGACGTCCTGCCAGCGGCCGGAGTCGAGGCAGCGGCGCCACAGCTCGTACGGGGGCCGTCCACCGTCGGTGGGGTCGGCGAACACGTCGTGTATGGCGAGGGTGCCGCCGTGGCGGACCTTGGGCAGCCAGGCCGCCTCGTCCGCCCGCACCGCCGCCTCACCGTGACCGCCGTCGACGAACAGGAGGCCGAGCGGCGTGGACCACCAGCGGGCCACCGTGGCCGACTCCCCCACCACGCCCACCACCGAGTCTTCCAGCCCTGCGGCCTCGATGGTGCGGCGGAACCAGGGCAGCGTGTCCATCCGGCCGGTGGCCGGGTCCACCATCTCGGCGTCGTGGTGCGGCCATCCAGCCTGGTTCTCCTCCGAGCCGCGATGGTGGTCGACCGTGAAGAGCACGGTCGAGCGGCGGCGGGCGGCGGAGCCGAGCCACACGGCGGACTTGCCGCAGTAGGTCCCGACTTCCAAAAGGGGGCCCCCGGCGGCCACCGCCGCGTCGTGCAGCGCCGTTCCCTCATCCTCGGGCATGAACCCTTTGGCGGCCCGACTGGCGGCCAACGCCCGTTCGTCGAGGGGCGATGGCCTGAGCATCAGGTCGGGAAGCCCGAGCGCCCGTCGAACACGGGGTCGAGTTCGGCGGGGCGGTGAGCGAACAGCACCTTGTTGAAGACCACGAACTTACCGACCCACAGCACACCGAAGGCCCCGAGGGTGGTGGCGTTGATCACGAGCTTGCCGCCAAGGGTGGCCGGGTTGTGGCCCACATACGTGGCGGCGACGGCCACGGCCCCCGTGGACACGAGCAGGCCGATGAAGGACAGCACCCAGAAGGGCGCCACTTCCCTCCAAAGGTGGCCCTTTCCCGTCTTGCCCCACGCCCACCGGCGGTTGAGCTCGTACGACGGAATGGTGCCCACCATGACGGCAACGACGTTGGCCCACACCGCGTCCATCAGGTGAAGGGCGCCGAACAGCACCAGCTCGCTGATCACCACCGAGATCACCGAGACCATGGTGTAGCGGAACAACTTGGTGCCCTCGGACGACCGTGCGTACGCGAAGAGGCCCTGGCGGGAAAGGTCCATTCCCCTCAGGCTACCGTCGGCTCCGCCGACCGCCCGCCACTCATCCCGGCCGGCGGGGCGGCCGTCCTAGTGGTCCGCCTGCGAAATGGCATGGCACCGTCCGGCACCGCGGCGCGCCCAGCATCAACAGATTGCGGCGTGAGCCCACCAAGGCAAATCCGCGACGAAGCACTAGGCCTGGGCCGGGGTTCTCCGGTCGGCGAGGGGCACGAATCGACGCTCGTCCACTCCGACATAGAGCTGGCGGGGGCGGGCGATCCTGGAGTCCTGCTCGATCAGCTCCATCCAGTGGGCCAGCCAACCCGACGTGCGGGGAATGGCGAACAGGACGGTGAACATCTCCACCGGGAAGGCCATGGCCTGGTAGATGAGCCCTGAGTAGAAGTCGACATTCGGGTACAGCCTGCGGCTGATGAAGTAGTCGTCGCTGAGCGCCGTCTCCTCGAGCTTCAGTGCGATGTCGAGCAGAGGGTTCTTGCCGGTGACCTCGAAGACCGCCTCGGCCGTGCGCTTGATGATCTTGGCCCTCGGGTCGTAGCTCTTGTAGACCCGGTGGCCGAAGCCCTGGAGGCGGCCGCCGCTGCCCTCCTTCACGCTCTTGACGAATGCCGGCACGTTGTCCATCGAACCGATCTCGACGAGCATGCGCAGCACCGCCTCGTTGGCCCCGCCGTGGCGGGGCCCGTACAACGCGGCGCTGGCTGCGGCCGTCGCCGAATAGGGGTCGGCATGGGCCGACCCAACCGTGCGCATGGCCGTGGTCGAGCAGTTCTGCTCGTGGTCGGCGTGAAGTATGAAGAGCAGGTCCAAGGCCTTGGCCAGGACCGGATGGGGTTCGTAGGTGGCCCCGCCCGACCGCGGCTTCCACATCATCGACAAGAAGTTGGCGCAGTACGACAGGTCGTTGTCGGGGTAGACGAACGGCATGCCCACGCTGAAACGGTGGGCGAAGGCAGCAAGTGTCGGCATCTTGGCCACCAGGCGGACGATCTGGCGCTCCCTGACGGCGGGGTCGGAGATGTTCTTGGCTTCCGGATAGAAGGTCGACAGGGCGGCCACGGTGGAGACCAGCATCCCCATCGGGTGGGCGTCGTAGTGGAAGCCGTCCATGTATCTCTTGACGTTCTCGTGCAGGAAGGTGTGGTAGGTGACGTCGTGGACCCACTGGTCCATCTGCACCCGGGTCGGCAGCTCTCCCTTCAACAGGAGGTACGCCACCTCCAGGTAGGTGCTCTTCTCGGCCAGCTGCTCGATCGGGTAGCCGCGGTAGCGCAGGATGCCGGCTTCGCCGTCGAGGTAGGTGACGGCCGACGAGCAGGCGGCGGTGGTCATGTAACCGGGGTCGTAGAACCAGATGCCGGGAGCGACGCCCTGCAGGGCTCCGGCGTCGATGCCGCCGTTGACGATGGGGACGTCGACCGACTTGCCGGTGCGGTTGTCGGTGATCGTGACGGTCTCGTCCACCTGCGCTCCTCGGGTCGGCGTGCGTCGCGCATCGTAGGCTGGACCCGGCTTGACGGCTGCCGGACCGCGGGCCGGATCTATCCGACGGAGCAGCTCAGCTGAGCTGGCCCCCGTGGCTCTCATAGCGGTAGCAGTTGGTGTCGCGGCGACGGAAACCGAGTCGCTGGTAGAGGCGGTTGGCCTTCTCCCGGCCGGGGCGGCTGGTGAGATCGACGGTACGGGCCCCCAGCTCGGCGGCCCGAGCCAGGGCCGCCGAGGTGAGCGCCTCGCCCGTGCCCTGACCGCGGGCGCCCTGGTCGACGACCACGTCCTCGATCCATGCCCGCAGACCGGTGGGGATACGGAACACGACGAGCGACAGCGTCCCGGTGATGGTGCCGTCGGACCCCCGCGAGACGAACACCGTCGTGGTCGGCGAGCCGGTCAGCTCCCGCAGCTCGGCCTCGGTGGGGGGCGGAGACGACCGTGACAGCTGAGGCACCAGGCGGGCAAAGGCCTCGACCAGCTCGGTGGTGACGACCTCGGCGATCTCGACCTCGGGCACGGCCGCCGAACCTATCCGTCAGCCGGTTTGGATGGGCTCATCTGGGGGTGGTCAGTGCCTCACGACCATTGATCGCCCCCATATGGGCCCACGAGAACAGCGAGGGTGTGGTGGATCGTCGACGCCGTACCGGTCAGGTCGATCCGCCCGGCCAGACTCACGGGATGCGCATACGCGACAGCCGGGTGGTGGTCACGGGGGCCAGCTCGGGCATCGGCCGGTCCACCGCCCTGTTGCTGGCCCGTCGGGGGGCCCAGGTGGTGGCCGTAGGCCGCAACGCCGAACGGCTCCACGAGGTGGCCGACCGCTCCGACCGCATCACCCCGGTGGTGGCCGACGTCACCATCGACACCGACCGGGCCAGGATCATCGACGCCGCCGGCGGCCGGGTCGACGTGCTGGTCAACAACGCCGGTGTGGGCTGGACCGGGATGGTGGAGCAGATGCCGGCGGCGGCCACACGGGGCCTGTTCGAGACGAACGTCATGGCCCTCATCGACCTGACCCAACGGGTGCTCCCGGGCATGCTCGAGCGCCGCCACGGCCACGTGTGCAACATCGCCTCGATCGCCGGATTCGTAAGCGTGCCCCCGGTTTCGGTGTACTGCGCCACCAAGTTCGCCGTGCAGGGCTTCAGCGAGGGCTTGCGCCGGGAGGTGGGCGGCCGGGGGGTGGTGGTGACATGCGTGAACCCCGGACCGGTCAGCACCCGATGGCTCAACCGGGCCATGGTGGCCGACCGCATGGAGGTCGACCCCGCCGTCTGGTCGGGCGTGCCTCCCGGTCTGGTCGCGTTCGCCGTCCACCGGGCCATCCGTCTCGGCCGCCTGCCTTTCTACGGCTCCATCGCCGTTCCCCGCCTGGTCGGATGGGTCCGGCTCGGGGCCGTGCCCGGGGTCGTCGGCACCGTCGACGCCGGTGCCGCCGTGCTGGGATATCTCAGCCGCTTCCTCGGCTCTTCCGACCGGCCCGACCACCCTGTCGAGTCGGCTCAGCCGGCTGTGCCGGAATCACCCGACGATCCGGCGTGAGGCGGGTCGGCCGGCTGGATGGGGATGGCCGGGGCGCTCTGTGGCGGCGGGTCGGCCGGCTGGATGGGGACCACCGGGGCGGCGGTAACCGGAGGCTGGCCCGGTGGAGCCGCCTCGGTGGCCGTCGGGAGAGACGACGTGCGGTAGCGGTCGAGCTCGGGCATGAGCCGGGCGATGAGTCCGACCCCGGCCAGGCAGGCCAGTCCGCCCGTGACGGCCGAGAACTGCGGCGTCGTCAACGACGCCACCGCCCCCGACTCGAAGTCACCGACCCTCGGACCGCCCGTGACCACGGCGACGTGCACGGCCGACAGCCGTCCCCGCAGCCGGTCGGGCACGGCTTGTTGGAGGATCGTGTTGCGGAAGACGGCCGAAACGACGTCGGCCGCCCCGGCCAGGGCCAGGAACACCATCGCCATGGAGATGGACGGCACCAGGCCGAACCCGGTGACGGCCAGGGCCCAGGCGCCGACGGCCAAGAGCACGGCCCGGCCCTGCCGCTCGACCCGGCTCACCCAGCCGGTCGTGACGGCACCGACGAGGGCGCCGGCACCAGGGGCGGCATACAGCAGCCCGAGGCCGAGGGGGCCGACGTGGTAGAAGTCGGCGGCCAACGCCGGGAACAGGGCCCGGGGCATGCCGAACACCATGGCGTCGATGTCGATCACGAACGTTCCGACGAGCAGGCGGTGGCCGCGCAGGAAGCGCAACCCCTCGCCGATGGAGCGGGCCCCCGCCCGCGTGCCGCCTCCCTCAGGGAGCATGGGCCGGATGAGCAGGACGCTCACCGCCGCCGCCCCGTAGGTGCCCACGTCGACGAGGTAGACGACGCTGGCCCCCGCCGTGCCTAGCAGCAGGCCCGACAGCGCCGGCCCGACCACGATGCTGGTCTGGAACAGGATCTGCCAGAGGGCATTGGCGGCCGACAGCAGCTCGGCCGGCAGCAGGGTGGCCACCGCCGCGTTCCGGGTCGGCAGCTCCACGCCGGAGAATCCGGCTGACAGGGCCGACGCCACGAACAGTGGCCACAGGCGGGGTCGCCCGCCTAGCGAGTTCACGGCCAGGCCGGCGCTGCACAGGGCCAGCAGCACTTCCATGACGATGAGCAGCCGGCGACGGTCCACGGCGTCCGCCACCGCCCCGCCCACCAGCGAGCAGACCAGAAGTGGCCCGAGTGACACCAGGCCGACGAGGCCGACGGCCAGCGAGGAATGGGTGATCTGGAAGACCTGGAACGGGACGGCGACCAACGTGAGCTGCGAGCCGAGCAGCGACACCAGCTCCCCCACCCACAGCCGCCTGAAGTCGGCTGACACCCGCAGCGGGGTGACGTCGGCCAGCACCCCTCGCACCGCCGCAGTCTCGCAGCCTCTGCGCTGATCGCCCGTCGAACGGGGCTCGTCCGGGCCCACTTGCCAAGTCGACCCAGATGGTCGAGACCCAGCGTCCCCGACTGAAACCTGACGCCGCTGAGCTCCGGCGAAAACGCTGGTCCACGAGCGCTGACCCGGGGATCACATCATCCTCATATCTGACGGGCACCATGGGTGACGATGCGAGACACCGGACGGCGAGGTTGACGATGGCCAGTTCCACCCAGACCGGCACAGGCGTGAAGAGCGACGTGATCCACCTGTTGCGACGGACCGGCTACTCGGCCCGACCCGACGAGGTCGACGCCGCCGTGGCCATCGGCTACGAGGCCACCGTCCAGCGGCTGATGGCCGGGCTCACCCAGCCCGCGCCCAGCGCCGAGGCGGTGCCGGTCCCCAAGTTCACCCCCTACCAGCGCCCGGCGGGTGCCAAGGGGAGCGCTGAGGTCAAGCAGGAGAAGAGCCAGCGAGCCGCCGAGGCCCGCCAGCTCGTCGGCTGGTGGCTGCGACGCATGGTGGTGAGCGAGCAGCCGTTCCAGGAGAAGCTCACCTTCTTCTGGCACGGGCATTTCGCCACCGCCATCCAGAAGGTCAAGCTGGGCGCGTACATGTACGGCCAGAACCAGGTGTTCCGCAAGCTGGGGCTGGGGCCGTTCGAGACCCTGGTCCAGGCCGTCGGCAAGGACCCGGCCATGCTCATCTGGCTGGACGCCGACCAGGACAAGAAGGGCCACCCGAACGAGAACTTCGCCCGGGAGCTCATGGAGCTGTTCACCCTCGGCATCGGCAAGTACTCCGAGGCCGACGTGCAGGCCGGTGCCCGCTGCTTCACCGGGTGGGCTCTCGACCGGCAGACCGGCACCTTCAACTTCCGGGCCAACCAGCACGACGACGGCACCAAGACCTACCTCGGCCGCACCGGCAACCTGTCCGGCGAGGACGCCATCCATCTGTGCTGCCAGAACCCGGCCACGGCCAGGCACCTGGCTGCACGCCTGTGGTCCCGCTTCGCCGCCCCCATCAGCCCTGCCGACCCCATCGCCGCCGACCTGGCCGCGGCCTGGGCCGCCGACCAGCGGGGCGACACCCTGGTGCGGGCCATGCTGCTCCACCCCCGTTTCCGGGCCCTCGATGTCAGGCAGGGGCTCGTCAAGCAACCGGTGGAATGGGTGATCGGAGCTCTGCGGTCGCTCAAAGTCGGCGCCGACACCGATGTGATCCAGGCCACCGCAACGGTGCTGCAGGCGCTGGGCCAGCTGCCCTTCAACCCGCCCAGCGTGGGTGGGTGGCCCGCAGAAGCAGGCTGGTTGACGACGGCCACGCAGCTGTCCCGGCTCCGCTACGCCCAACTGCTCGCCTCCAAGGCCGACCTGTCGGCGCTGACCGGCGCGGCACCGGCGGCCCGCCCTCTGGCCGCCGCCCGGCTCCTCGGGGTCGAGGCGTGGGACGACCAGACGACAGCCGCCCTGGGCCGAAGCTCGGCCGACCCCAAAGCGATGATGGCCCTTGCCCTCATCGCTCCCCAAAGCGTCCTCGCATGACGAACTCTCGGATCTAGGAGCCCACATGCCCATCACCCGGCGACAGTTCGTGGCCGGTGCCCTCGGCACCGGTGCCCTTGCCGCGGCGGGCGGCCTCACCATCGGCCGGTCGCCCATCGAGCGCCTCATCGGCAACAGTGCATCGCCGTCATCGGCGGGTCACAGCCAGATCGACCCGGCCAAAGCCGTCCTCGTGCTGGTGACGATGTACGGCGGCAACGACGGCATCAACATGGTGGTGCCCGCCTCCGACGGGACCTATCGCAGCCTCCGGGGCCCGCTGGCCCTGCCCGAGGACAAGGTCCTGCCCCTAGGCGACGGCCTGTCGCTGCACCCCAGCCTCACCGGCACCAAGAAGCTGTGGGACGACAAGCTCCTGGCCGTCGTGCGGGGCGTCGGCTACCCGAACCCCATCCGGAGCCACTTCCGCTCCATGGACATCTGGCAGACGGGCGTCCCCGACACCGCCAGCGACACGGGCTGGCTCGGGCGGTGGCTCGACGCCACCGGCAAGGACCCCCTCCGGGCCATGTCCACCACCCCGACGCTGCCGCTGCTGCTCCTCGGCCAGAAGGCGTCGGGGGCGGCGCTGCTACCGGGGACCGGGGGCGTGCCCGTGCAGGGCGCAGTCGCCGACGCCTACCGGGCCCTGTTCAACCCGACCGGTGAGGACGACCTGACCGGTCGGGTGGACGAGGTCGGCACCGACCTGTTGACGGTGTCGGCCACCCTGGACAAGGCGTTGTCGTCCACGCCGTCGCTCATCCCCGATGGCTCGGCCGGCCCTTCGCTCGACAACGGGACCCCCGACAGCGGGGCCGGCCCCAAGGGGTCGCCGACCACCAAGGCGGCGAACCCGGCCAAAGACGCCAAGGGCAAGGGTGCCAAGTCCTCCGGCAGCCTGGCCGGCCAGATGGACACCGTGGCCCGGCTCATCCGTGCCGGCCTGCCCACCCGGGTCTACTCCACCACGCTGGGCGGCTTCGACACCCACGCCAACGAGCTCGCCACCCAGGGGCGCCTGCTCTCCGAGCTGGACGCCGGTCTGACCGGGCTCTTCGCCGGGCTGGGCAACGATCCCCGGGGCGACCAGGTCGTGGTGGTCGCCTACAGCGAGTTCGGGCGCCGGGTGGCGGCCAACAGCTCCGGCGGTACCGACCACGGCACGGCCGCTCCGGTGCTGGTGGCCGGCCGGCCCGTGCAGGCCGGCTTCCACGGCGAGGAGCCGAGCCTCACCAATCTCGACGACGGGGATCTCAAGGCCAATGTCGACTTCCGGTCGATCTACGGCACCCTGCTGGCCAAGGTGCTCGGTTTCGACCCCGCTGTGAGTCTCGGCCCCACCCACCCTGCACTGCTCAACTTCGTGTAGCCACGGGCCGGTGGCCAAGGCCAAGCCGGCTGGGCTGGGAGCAGGCCCTCATCCGGTTCAGGGCCGTCAGCCTCCGGTCGGGCTCGGGTCGGGGGACCTGTGGTGGAGGACCAGGTCGAGCAGGCCGCCGAACAGCAACCCGGTGACGAGCCCGGCGGCATGAGCGGCGTTGTCCGTGCCGGCGATGGTGGCGGCCAGAACGAGCGAGAGGGCGGCGAAGCCGACGACGGTCTGCAGCTGCGTCCCGATACCGGGCTGGCGGCGGCGACGCCATAGGGCGGCGGCCAGCGCCCCCATGATCCCGAACACGGCGCCCGACGCGCCGACGGCGTCGGCGTCGGGGTGGACGGCCATGGCCAGCGCGCTCGAGGCCACGGCCGTCGTCACGTACAACGTCAGCAAGCCCCATCCCCCGAACCGGCGCTCGGTGTCGCGGCCCCAGATGGCGAGCACCGCCATGTTCGAGCCCACGTGGACCCAGCTGACGTGGACGAGCACCACGGTGAGCAGCCGCCACCATTGACCGGACCGGATGACCGGTCCGTACGCGTCGAGATGGTCGACGTACGACGCCCCGAAGACCAGCTGGGCGACGTAGGCGGCCAGGGTCCCCACCACGATGGCCGTCAACACCGGGTAGTGGCGCCAGCCCGGAGGTGGGGTGGGCGACGTGTCGCCCGGCGGGAGACCATCGAGCTCGGGCCGGCCCGGCGGTCCCCCACCCGCCGGGAGGACGGCAGGTGGCGGGGCCGGCACCCGGTCCTGCTCGAACAGGCGCTCCCAGTCGGTCGGCTCACTCAACGGTGGACCACACCGTCCAGGGCCTGGCGGAGGTCGGCCACGAGATCGGCCTCGGTCTCCAGGCCGACGCTGAGGCGCACGAGGTCGGCGGGGACCTCGTTGGTGGAGCCGGCCACGCTGGCGTGGGTCATGCGACCGGGGTGCTCGATCAGGCTCTCGACCGCGCCCAGGCTCTCGGCCAGCGTGAAGATCCCGGTCCCGGCGCAAACCTCCATGGCCGCCTGCTCACCACCGACAAGGGTGAAGCTGACCATCCCACCGAAACCCCGCATCTGGCGGGCCGCCGCTTCGTGGCCGGGATGGCCGACCAGGGACGGGTGCAGCACGCGGGCCACCGCCGGGTGGGCGGCCAGGAGGCCGACCACGGCCAGGGCATTGGAGCAGTGGCGGTCCATACGCACGGCCAGCGTCTTCACACCCCGCTGGACGAGGTAGCAGTCCATGGGCCCGGGCACCGCCCCCACCGCGTTCTGGAGGAAGCCGATACGCCCAGCTAGACCGGCGTCAGCCACGCCCACGAAGCCACCGATCACGTCGGAGTGCCCGCCCAGGTACTTGGTCGTGGAGTGGACGACGACATCGGCGCCGAGCGACAGCGGCTGTTGCAGGTAAGGCGTGGCGAAGGTGTTGTCGACGACCACGATGCCGCCCCGGTCGTGGGCCAGCCTCACCACGGCAGCGATGTCGACCACCCGCAACAAGGGGTTGGTGGGCGTCTCCACCCAGACCATGCGGGTCTGGGGCCGCCAGGCGGAGGCGACGGCCCCGAGGTCGAGCAGATCCACCGTGGCCACCGCCAGGCCGGCCGGCGCGTGTACCCGGTAGGCCAGCCGGAAGGTCCCGCCGTAAGCGTCGTCGGGCAGGATGACGTGGTCGCCCGGGCTCAGAAGGCGCAGAATGGTGTCCTCGGCGGCCATCCCGCTAGCGAAGGCGAAGCCATGGGCGGCGCCCTCCAGCGCGGCGATGTTGGCCTCGAGCGAGGCCCGGCTGGGGTTGCCGGAGCGGGCGTACTCGAAGCCCCGGTGCCGGCCCACCCCGTCCTGCTTGAAGGTCGAGGACTGGTAGATCGGAGTGTTGACCGCGCCGCTGGCCGGGTCGGGGCCGGTTCCGCCGTGCACGGCCCGCGTCTCGAACCCGAGCCCGCCCACGTCCAGACGCGGCCAAGCCGGGACGATCGCAAGGTCGTCACCCCCGCACATCGTCCCTCCTCCGATCCCGGCTTCGCCCCTGCCCGCGCCCGCGCCCTCGGACATCAGCGGGTGCCGGTGGCCAGCGAGCCGAGCACGTCGGAACGGGTTAACACGCCCACAGGGTGACCGCGGTCGAGCACGAGGACGGCGGCGGCTGACTCGAGCCGGCCGACGGCCACGTCGACGGGCTCGCCCACGCCGATCGTGGGCAGCGGGTCGCCCATCACGTCGGCCACTGGCAGGTCGAGGGCATGGCCATCGGCGAAGGCGCGGTCCATCAGGCCGCGCTCGGTGACCGAGCCGATCACCTCGGCCAGCACCACGGGCGGCTCGTGCTTGACCACCGGCATCTGGCTGACGCCGTATTCGCGCAGGATGGCGATGGCCTGGCGCACCGTCTCCTCGGGATGGGTGTGCACGAGGGCGGGCAGGGCCGGGTCGCGGCCCTCGAGCAGGTCCCCCACTGTCGGGCCCACCGCCCGCGAGAAGCCGAAGTCGGCCATCCACGCGTCGTTGTAGAGCTTGGAGAGGTAGCCGCGGCCCGAGTCAGGGATGTGAACCACTATCACCGAGTCGGCCGGGGCATCCCGCCCGACGACCAGGGCCGCGGCCACGGCCGTACCCCCTGACCCACCGAGCAGCAGGCCCTCCTCCCGCGTGACCCGCCTCGCCGTGCCGAAGCTGTCGGCGTCGCTCACCTGCACCACCCGGTCCACCACGGACGGGTCGAAGGTCGAAGGCCAGAAGTCCTCGCCGATCCCCTCGACGAGGTACGGGCGCCCGCTGCCCCCCGAGTAGACGGAACCCTCCGGGTCGGCGCCCACGATGCGGACGTCGGGGTTGCGCTCCTTCAGGTAGCGCCCGACCCCCGAAATCGTGCCCCCGGTGCCGATGCCGGCCACGAAGTGGGTGACCCGGCCGCGGGTCTGCTCCCAGATCTCCGGACCGGTCGTCTCGTACTGCGCCCGGGGGTTGTCGGGGTTGTGGTACTGATCCGGCTTCCAGGCGCCGGGGATCTCGCCCGCCAACCGGTCGCTGACCGAGTAATACGAGTCCGGGTGGTCGGGGGTGACGGAGGTCGGGCACACGATCACCTCGGCGCCGTACGCCCGCAACAGGGCGATCTTGTCGCTGGCCACCTTGTCGGGGCAGACGAACACGCAGTGGTACCGCCGACGGGCGGCGACGATGGCCAGGCCCACCCCGGTGTTTCCACTGGTCGGCTCGACGATGGTGCCGCCCGGCTTGAGCCTTCCCTCCCTCTCGGCTCTCTCGATCATCACGATGGCGGCGCGGTCCTTGCTCGACTGGCCCGGGTTGAAGGTCTCCAGCTTGGCCACCAGCGTGCACTCGAGCCGCCGGGCCGTCCGGTCGAGGCGCACCATCGGCGTGTGGCCGATGAGGTCGAGCAACGAGTCGGCCACGTCCATGGTCGGGCCCCGGTCGCTGACCGGGCGTACGTCCACCCCCGCCAGACGACGGCCCAGAGGCGCTGACGGCAGATCGTCGGAGAAAAGCTCGGTGGGTATGCCGGCGGCATGGAGCTGGACCGCCACCTCGCCCGCCTGCTCCGTCGGCCCGATGACCGACACCAGGCGGGGGATGCGGGTGCGCAGGTCGGCCAGCAACTCGGCCAGCGGCTCGCCCGGGAACAGGCGATGGAGATGGCGCGCCTTGGCCTCCAATCGGGTGGGTGCGGCACCGGTGCCGACGACCACCAAGACGTCCATGGGCCCATCATCCATCCCTTTCACCCGGTGGGGCCACACCCCTCGCCCAAGTCGCCGGCCGTCCCTTCGCTAACCTGGCCCCATGGACGTCGTCACCTGGCACGATCGTCCGTCCCTGCGCCGGCCCGTTCTGGTCGCCGCCTTCGAGGGTTGGAACGATGCCGCAGACGCGGCCACCACCGCCGCCCGTTACCTGGCCAGCGCGTGGAGGGCCGAGATATTCGCCACCATCGATCCTGAAGAGTTCTACGACTTCACCGAGGTCCGGCCCACCGTCAGCCTGGCCGATGACATGACCCGCCAGATCGAGTGGCCCGGTCCCGAGCTCTCCTTCGGGCACCTGCCCGGCGCCGACCGGGACGTCGTGATGCTGCTGGCCCCCGAGCCCCAGCTGAAGTGGCGGACGTTCTGCGGGGCCATCGTCGGCATCGCCATGGAACTGGGGTGCGAGTCGGCGGTGTCGTTGGGTGCGCTGCTCAACGACACGCCCCATACCCGTCCGACGCGGGTGAGCGGTACCACCAACGAGGAGGCCATGGCCGATGTCCTCGGCCTCACCCGTTCTGCCTACGAGGGCCCGACCGGGATCGTGGGCGTGTTGAACGAGGCCTTGTCCGTGGTCGGCATCCCCAGCGCGTCGCTGTGGGCGTCGGTTCCCCATTACGTGTCCCGGACGCCGTCTCCCATGGCCGCACTTGCGCTGGTCGAGCGGTGCGCCACGCTCCTCCACGCCACCGTCGACACGGCCGACCTGGCCGAAGCGGCCGAGGAGTACCGCCAGGAGGTCGACGACGTCGTGGCCGCCGACCCGGAGGCGACGGCCTATGTCCGCGGTCTGGAGTCGGCCGAACACGAGCCGGAGCTCCACGGGATGTCGGCCGACGCCATCGCCATCGAGGCTGAGCGCTTCCTACGCGGGCAGGGCCGTCGGGACTGACGCCCGGGCTGGGCCGCGGTTTACCCGTGCCCCGAGCTCCTGCCCAGTTACCCAGCGCCGGGCCCACGTAGCAGGCTGGTCGCCATGACAGCCCGCTCCTCCCCTGCTTGCTGGATCAGGACGGGAGCCGCCATCCTGATCGCCGGCCTGGCCTTCGGTCTGGGCTCCGGCTTGGGCGGCGGCTTCGGCGTAGCGGCCGGTGCCGGTAGGATCCTCGGTTGCCCGGCGACCGATCTGAACGCGGCCGCTGTGTTGTTCACCGGGCGGGTGACGGCGGTCGGCTTCCAGGGTCGCTCGGCCACGGTGGACGTGGAACGCGTCTACCACGGCGGGCCGGTGTCGGCCCGCGTCGAGATGAAGGGCACCCGGGCGGTGGCCAACGGCATCTTCTCGGCCATCGACCGCACCTACACCGCCGGTGAGGAGTACGTCTTCGCGCCCTTGTACGGGACCAATCCCCACTTCGAGGAGACGATCTGCTCGGCCACCCAACCCCGGTCGGCGGGCACGGACGGGGTTGCCCCGCCCGGTGGCGGCGAGGCTCCTGTGGCCGGCGGCGTTCCCGCCCGTGTCTCACATTCGTCCCTGCCCCTCATCCTCGGTGGGGGCGGCGCGCTGGGCCTCGTCGTGGTGCTGGTGCTCGGAACCCGGTGGCTGCGCCGTCGGCCCACACCGCTGGCCCACACCGCCTGAACGCAGGGTCGAGGCTCGGGCCCGACGCCGGCCGCCCGCTCAGGGATGGATGCCCACCCCGGCCAGCACGGCGGCCGCATCCGGGAACGTGCCCGCCAGCACGTGGAGAAGGTCAGAGGGGCGGGCGATCTTCCAGGCGGAGGCGGCGGCGTAGGCGGCGAGCACACAGTCGACCTGCGCCGGCGGGCCGAGCCGGGCCAGCGCCTGGGTGGGCTGGACATAGACCCCGCGGTAGTACGACGAGATGTGGCCGTCCCAGTACGACACGGGCCGGGCCGCCCTGTCCATGGCCTCGACGGGGATGGAGCGGGAGACGAAGCTGCCCAGGGTTCCCTCGTAGCCGGCCTCGGCCCAGGTGGCCAGGCCCTCGTCCAGCCACGGGTCGCGGGCCTGGTCGTTGCCCACGAGGGCGTAGAACCACATGTGGCCGATCTCATGGCTGGTCGAGCGGCCGATGGTGCCGGGGCCCTGCATGGTGAACATGGGATCCTCGATCCCGCCCGCCAGCCCGGGCGTCACCGCCAGCGTGTAAGTGGGGAACGGATAGGCCCCGAACCGACCGGCCAGGGACACGATGACCTTGGCCGCCTTGTCGAGGTAGGTCTGCGGGTTCTCGCCCACCCCGGCGGCCACCCCGACCGTCACCGCCACCGGGTCGGGGGCGTTGACGGTGGTGGACCGCTCGGTGAAGCGACCGGCCGACAGGGCGAAGTCCCGGGCCGCGGTGGCCGTCCAGTGGCCGGTGCCATCCTGCGTGCCGGCGGCCAGCACGTCGAGGCCATGGGCGTCGACCCGCACGTCCCAGTCGGCCGCCGGGGTGGACGTGGCTTCGCCGTGGACGACCGTGGGCGCCTCGGTGTCCCAGCCGACGCCCGGCTCCCACGCCAGCAGCGGGACGAAGCTGGCCAACCGCACCGATGCGCCGCTCACCGACCACCGTTCGGACAGGTTGACGGGGATGTCCAAGCGCCAAGGCAGGTCGATGGTGACCGACTGCCTGGCGGCGATGGCCATCGGCACCGTCAGCGTGGTGGGATCGGCGATACTCGACGGCCGGACCGTCCCGTCGACGGTGACCGGTCCGGTTGCGAGGTGACCACCGTGGCCGGCCGGGAGGGGCCCGTTGGGCCACAGGCGCAGGACCAGCCGGTCGGTCGCCATGTCGGGCGTGAACCTCACCTCCTCCGCGCCCGATGCGGTGTGCCCCGGAGCGTCCACGTCGACGGTCAACGTGTAGCGGGGCCGATCCGGGTCGGGCACCGCCCGTGGGGGCGTTACCGGGCAGCCGGGAGCGGGCGGTGGCCTCGACGTGGTGGTGGACGGTGCGGTCGCGACCTGCTGTGCCACGGTGGAGGCCGTCATCGGCGAACCGGCTGCCGTCGACGCCGGGGCGCTCCGGGTGGCGGCGGACGGCACCGCCCGCCGACCGCCGGAACACCCGGCGGCGGCCACGGCGGCGGCCACGGCCACGGCGCTCACGGCTTTCATCACCGCTCCGGCCCGTCGCACACGGCGAGCGTACGACCGCCTGCCCACACGGCGAGCGTACGACCGCCTGCCCACCGGCGACTGGCGGCGACCGCCCGGGCAGATCCGGTCGTGCCCACGACACCTTCTGCCCGGGCAGCCATGCGGCGACCGCCCGGGCGGAACCGGTCGTGCCCACGACATCTTCTGCCCGGGCAGCCAGGCCAAGACGGCCTGGGCAGACCGGGTACGGGCAGCCGGTGGGGGTCTGGGCCGGCCGGTGCCACCGGGGGCGGGCGCCCGACGTGTCAAGGTGGCCCGGTGTCGGCGGCCCTGGTCCCCACCTGCGTCTGGCGCGTCACATCGGAGCTGGTCGTCCACCTCGACCGCCAACTGGGCGACCCGCTCGACGCCTACGTGAACGGCTCGCAGGTATGGCTGCGGGAGGACGGTCCCAACCAGGAGATGCTCGAGTGGCGCCTGCACCCCGTGCCTGGCTACTTGCGTCCCGAGGGGATGGCCACCGAGGACGTGTTCCCGTCAACGGCACTGGCCCTGGCCCACGGCACCGATCCGCCCATCCCCCTCGGCCGTCTCTGGGACGGCCTCGAGGCGTTCTGCGCCTACGGCGACGACGTCGAGCCGGCGCGGTTGGCCACGGCCTGCACACTGGTCCTGGGCCTGGAGCCGGACGCAGTGGGCGTCGCCGACCACAAGCGCATCGGCGACCAGTGGGAGGCCAGCCAGCGGCAGGTCTCCATCACCGAAGCGCTGTTCGAGGAGCTGTCCCGACCCCCTTCTTGACGGGGTCGACATCCAGCCGTCACTCGACGTCTCGCCAGACCGGCTCCCTGGGCCGGTCCCAAAGAACCTCCGCAGGCTCGCCCCGGACGGCCGCAAAAGCGACCGGCCCCCAGAGGTGGCCTCCGGCCAACGGCTCGGGAAGCCCGTCCTCGGCGAACCATCCGACGTCCCTGCACTCGAGCGGATGGCACTGCAGCGAACCGCCCCGGCACCGGAGGTGGAACACGATCGAATACAGGGGGACGGAGGTGAAGCCGAGGCGCAGGCCGTCGAGCACGGCGAGCACCCCTACCGGCTCGGCGATGATGCCGGTCTCCTCGGCCACCTCTTTGACCGCCACCTCGGACGCCGAGTAGCCGATGTCGGCCCATCCCGTCGGGTAGAGCCAGACGCCGGAGTCCGCCCGCTGCACCAGCAGCAGCTCGCCGTCGTCGTTGCCGACCACGGCCCCGATGGCGACCTTGGGGGTGACATAGCCGGGCACGCCCTTGCCCACGGCCTTGAGCCACTCGGCCTGGTGGGCGTCCGCTCCCCTGGTGTCGCGCAGGGCGGCCCGCATGTCGGCCGCCACCTTCAGCACCTCCTCGAAGCGTTCGCGCTCGTAGAGGCTCTCGGTGAAGCCCAGTCCGGTGCGGGCAATACCGGCCAGCGCCTCGCTCCAGCGCAGCACGTCGGTGCGCCGTGCCGGTCGGTCGTCGTCGTCCGCCATGGCCGGTCCCGACCCTATCGGCCACCCACCCGTGGGCCGCGTCGCGGACCCGGCCCGGCCGTGGCGTCACGTCGTGGGGACGATCTGTGCGCCATCCCGGCCGCAGATGGGCCCACTACGGCATCCTCGGCGTCAGGTCGAGCGGTCGACCTGTCCGGCGGCCTTGCGGGCCGCGGCCAGCACCGGGTCCCACACCGGGGCGAAGGGTGGGGCGTAGGCCAGATCGAGGTTGGTCATGTCGTCGACGGTCATGCCCGTCGTGACGCAGGCCGCCACCACGTCGATGCGCTTGGCCGCTCCCTCCATTCCCACGATCTGGCCGCCGAGGAGCCGCCCGGTGTGGCGCTCGACCACGAACTTGACATCGATGGGCCCGCCACCCGGGTAGTAGCCGGCGCGCGTCGTACTGGCCACCGTGGTGCCGATGTACGCGAAACCCGCCTCTTCAGCCTCGGCCTCGGACAGGCCGGTACGGGCCACTTCCAGCGAGCACAGCTTGGTGGCGGCGGTGCCTACCACTCCGGCAAAGGTGGCGTAGCCGCCGCCCAGGTTGATGCCGGCCACCCTGCCCTGCTTGTTGGCGACCGTGCCCAAGGCGATGTGGACGCCCCGGCCCGACACCAGGTGGTACGACTGGCAGCAGTCCCCGGCCGTCCACACGGCCGGGTGGCTGGCGCGTTGGCGCCGGTCGACGGCAATCGACCCACGGTCACCGAGGGCCAGTCCGGCCTCGGCGGCCAGGCCCGAGTTGGGCGTCACCCCGAGCCCGAGCACCGCCAGGTCACTGGGGATGGGGCCGTCGGCGGCATGCACGACCCCCGTCTCGAAGCCGACGACAGGCTCACCACAACGCACCTGGATGCCGTGGGCCCGCATGGCCCGGGTGACCCGGGCTCCCAGGTCGGCGTCGAGAATGGGCATCACTTCTGCCGAATCGGTCACGACGGTGACCTCACACCCCCGGTGCAGGAACGCCTCGGCCATCTCCAGGCCGATGTAGCCGGCCCCCACGATCGTCACCCGGCGAATCCCCTCGGGGGCCCAGGGCGGGGGTGTGGCCATCAGCCCCAGGAGATCGGTGCCGTCGTCGAGGGTCTGGACACCCCTCACGAATGGCAGGCCGATGCCGGGCAGATCGGGGCGGGTGGGCCGGGCGCCGGTGCCCAGGTGGAGCAGGTCGAAGCCGAGGTTGAGGGTGCGTCCGTGCTCGTGGTTGCGGACCTCCACGGTGCCGGCCTCCAGGTCCAGGGCGGTGACCTCGTGGCGCAGGCGGACGTCGATGTTGAGCGTGTCCCGGAACTGCTGGGGCGTCCTTGCCACCAGCCGGTCGACCCCGTCGACCTCACCGCCGACCAGGTAAGGGATCCCACAGGCGGAGTAGCTGGTGTAGCGGCCCTTCTCCAAGGCGACGATGTGCAGGGACGGGTCCCGCCGACGGGCCTGGGCGGCGGCCGCCATGCCGCCGGCGTCGCCGCCCACCACGACCATTCGCTTGCCCATGACGGTGACAACGTAGGTGGTGGTGCCGATCTGAGGTAGCGGATGGGACAGGTGCCCGATGCCCGGCGGTGCCTCAGAGCCGCACGCTCATCACCTTCCATCCATCCTTGGCCGTGGGCACGGCGCATATCTGACACCATTGGCTCCGATGGCCGTGCGAGACGACTGTCGCCACTACCTGAAGCGCAGCACGGCCGGGGGCGACGGGTTCGAACGGTGCCGGCTGGAGGTCAACCAGGACGAGCCGTTCGCCTGCCCCACCGGCTGCGTGTTCTTCGAGCCCCGGGTGCTGGGCGCGGGCTGGACGGTCGAGCGTCCCGACGAGGGCCGGGGTCGAAGCTGAGCCCGCCGCCAGGGCCCGTCTTGCCGGCTCTGCGCGGGGGGCAGGTCCAGCGGTCAAGCGAGCGGCCGAGGCGCTCCCTTCGAGGCTCGAGGGATCTGGGACGGAGCCGCCGGGCTGGCCGGGCCGGGCTCGGGACCGGCGGCGCCGGCCGGGTTGCCGGGTCGGGCTGGCTTGTCCCCGTCGCGGCGAGCGAGCAGCGACCCGGCGTCGGCGAAGAACTCCGAGCGGGGCACGACGTCGTGGCATCCCGCCTGTCGGGCGGCGGCCAACACCTCCCGCTGGAAGTGGTTGCCGAAGGCCACGACCCTGGCGCCGGCGGCCACCGCCTCCCCGGCTGCTTCCACGGCGCCCGGTCGGGCCAGGTCCACGACCACCACCTCTGGGCCCAGCCACAGCGCCCCCCGCAGGGCCGAGGAGCTGGCCACGAACTGCGTGTCGGCGGCGGCGATGACGATCTTGGACCGGTCCATGATGTCGGGGGCCAACGCGATCACTCTGCTCATTGTCCTCCACTCTGAGGGGCGCTCGGCCCCACTACCGACCTGCGAAGCCCTTCGGCCCCGAGCCCGCCGTCGCTGTCGCTGTAGCGCCGACGGTCCGGAGGGTATACGGCCCATCGCCTCCTTCGAGACGACGCTGAGACGCTCATGACCGGGGGCCCTGGTGCCGACGCCGGTGGACGTAGGCCTTGGCCGCACCCCAGGCGATCCCGGCTTCGCCCACCTCGGGGCCGAGATCGGTGAAGCGGGCGGGGGCCAGGTCGTAATCGTCGCCGGGAAACAGTTCGCGCTGACGGTCGTCCCGGTCAAAGGGAGGTACGCCATTGCCGCGCAGTACCTCGGTCGGGGCCCGCACCGCCCGCCGGACCACGGCGAGGGGGCCCTGGCGCTGCTCGTCGACATCCAAGGCGAGGAGCACCCGTAAGCCGGGCATGACCTCGGCCAGCGCGGCCTGGCCGGCCGATTCGACATCCACGGCCGGGATGTCAGGTCCACAGCGGCGGATGCTGCCGGCCACCCAGCCAGGCAGGGCATCGGCCACGGCGTCGGCCAGCGAAGCACCGACGGCGGCCAGCATGGCGGCGTCGGCGGCGTCGGCGGCGTCGGCCGCGTCGGCATCAGCCGTCATGGTGCGCCCTGCCGTCGAACCCGCCAGTGTCCTGGGTGAAGGCCCGGACGACCCGACCGAACGCCGTCATCCCCGCACCCGATCGACGAGAATGCGAGGGACGTCCCGGAACGAGCACGACAACGTGAGGGTGCCGTCGGCGATGGCGACCTGCGGCGGGCAGGTCAGCACCGTGGCCGTGGGCAGGGGAATGGGGATGACCACCTGTGGGCGGCCGAGGCGCAGAGCCAGCTTCCCGGTACCGGTGGCGACGATCTCGGCCGACCCGGCAAGGGGCCCGGTCACCTGAGCCGACCCGGCAGCCAGATGGACCGACACTCCCCTCGGTAGCAGGCGCTGGAGAGCGTCCTGGCTGATCGACGCCTGGACGTGGCCCCGGCCGATGGCGGTGACGCGGGCTTGCCCGTGCAACGCCTCGCCGGTATCCAGGTCGACGTCGTGCACGTCGACCTGGACGTCGGTCAGGTCGACGGCGGAGCGGCCCCCGATGGGGGCGGCCACTCCGCCGATCCGCACGTCGACCTCCGCCACCCGACCCTGGACGAGCAGATGACCCAGGAAGGGGAACGACGAGACCGAGGCCGACACGTCGGTGGCCCCGGGCACATTCCTGACCACGGCGTCGACCAGCGTGGCCTGGGCCCGGCGACGGGCGACCATGTCGCCGGCCACGGCCGCCACCACCACGACCACCACGATAAGTACAGCCACCCGACGGGCGAGCTTGAACACCGCAGGGCTCCCTACAGCGTCTCGTTCAGGGAACCGGACCGGAAGCCTTCGAGGTCGAGGGCTACGTAGTGGTACCCGGCAGCCTTGACCACGGCGACGATGTCGGCCCGGCGCACGATGGCGAGCTCGAGCTCGGTCCCGTCGACTTCGACCCGGGCGACGGTGCCGTGGTGGCGCACCCGCAGCTGCCCGAACCCGAGCGCCTTGATCCCGGCTTCGGCCCGCCCCACCGAGCCCAGCACGGCGACGGTGACCGCCGTCCCGTAGGGGACGCGCGAGGCCAGGCAGGCCGCCGCCGGCTTGTCCCAGGTGCGCAAGCCCAGGCGGCGTGACCCGGCCCGGACGTCGGCCTTGGTGAAGCCGACATCCACCAACGGGAAGCAGGCACCTCGCTCGGCCGCCGCCAACTGGCCGGGCCTGTGGTCGCCCAGGTCGTCGACGTTGACGCCCAGCACGACGGTGGAGCCGTCGGCCACGGCCAAGGGCCCGACCACGTCCAGCAACTCGGCCTTGCAGTGGTAGCAGCGGTCGGCCCCGTTGACCGTGTACGCGGCCCGGGCCAGCTCGTCGGTCACGACCGGCGTCCACCGCAGGCCCCACTCGCGGGCCAGGGCGGCGCAGTCGGCCGCCTCGGATTCGGCCAGGGACGCCGACACGGCGGTCACGGCGTGGACGGCCTCGGCTCCGAGGGTATCCTGGGCCACCCAGGCCAGAAAGGCCGAGTCGGCGCCACCGGAGAAGCCGACCGTCACCCGGCCGATGTCGACCAAACGGGCCCGGAGCCGGTCCAGGTCCGCGCCGGAACCGGCATCGGAACCGGAACCCGGGCACGAGCCGGGGCCGGAATGGCCGGCCGTGGCGGCCGGTCGCCCCGTCACTGCACCACTCCGGTGGCCCCGCCGCTCAAATGACCGTGGATGCAGCGGCCTCCCGGACCGGTCATCGGGCGGGCGGGCACAGGAGGTCGGGCATCTCGGGTCGATCGTAGTGATGCGGGCTGGCGGTACCGTCCGCGGCCGGTGCCGCACCGGTGGGTACTGACGCCGGAGCTTCTCAGCGGCGGATGAGCTCGCCCAGTATCTGCCCGACGTCGTCGATCAGACCGGTAACGAACCAGCCGAAGTCGACGTACCTGGCCGACGCCTCGTCATAGCGCATGGTGTAGACGCAGGCCTTCAGATCCGCCGGGTCGTTGGCGAACAGGGTCACGAACCATTCCCAGTCGTCGATCCCGGTGGAGCCGGTGATGAGCTGCACAACCCGACCCCGGAACGTCCTGCCAGTGGTCCCATGCTCCATCATGAGCCGCGTTCGTTCCTCGAGGTCGAGCCTGTACCAGTTGGCCCCGGGCAGGCGCCGCTTGCTCATCGGGTACAGGCACACGGCCCGTTTGCCCTCTGGCGGGAGCTGGGGATGGAGGCGGGGCGTCAGCATCTCGGCCGGCATGCCGGCGGCGTACTCGCTGACCTCGGTGAGCGACACGTAGGAGTCGGCCAGTTCCACGCCGGCGGCCTGGAGGTCGGCCTGGAAGCGCCGTAGTCGCCACAGGTCGGGCCCAACGGCCAGGAAACCAAGGTCCGCCTTGTGGCCCAGCACAGCGAAGCTCACCACCTGGTGGTCGTCGGCCTGGCAGGTCTTGACCGCGGCGATGACCGCCTCGGCGTCGGTGGAAGGGGTCAGGCGGCAGAACAGATGGAGTACTCCCCACCCGACCGAGGGCGTCAGTGGCTCAGGCATCGCTGCCAACCTACGGCATGGCCGACGCGACGAACGGCCCCCGGGTGCGAGGGCCGTTCGCCGGGTGTAGCGGTGTCGGTTGGTTCAGACGACAACCCCGGGTGGGGCCGTCGGTGGGGCCGCCGCTGGGCTCAGTAGTCGTCCATGGCGGGCACCGGCGCGTCGTCCGCCGGCTTGTCGACGATGACCGCCTCGGTGGTGAGGAACAGGGCGGCGATCGACGCCGCGTTCTGGAGCGCCGAGCGGGTGACCTTGACGGCGTCGATGACACCGGCCTTGAACAGGTCCTCGTACTCGCCGCTGGCGGCGTTGAGGCCCTCTGCCGCCTTCTTCAGGGCGAGCACCTTCTCGACCACCACGCCGCCCTCCAGGCCGGCATTGACGGCGATCTGGCGCAGCGGCTCGGTCACGGCGCGGGCCACGATGCGGGCACCGGTGGCCTCGTCGCCTTCGAGCTTCTCGGCCCGGTCGAGAATGCGGGCCTGGGCCCGCAGTAGAGCGACCCCACCGCCGGGCACGACACCCTCTTCGACGGCCGCCTTGGTGGTGCTGACGGCGTCCTCGATGCGGTGCTTCTTCTCCTTCAGCTCGGTCTCGGTGGCGGCGCCGACCTTGATGAGAGCCACGCCCCCGGACAGCTTGGCCAGGCGCTCCTGGAGCTTCTCCATGTCGTAGTCGCTGTCGGTGTTCTCGATCTCGGCCCGGATCTGGCTGATGCGACCCTTGACCTCTTCGTTCGACCCGGCACCCTCGACCACGGTGGTCTCGTCCTTGGTGATCACGACCTTACGGGCCCGGCCCAGCATGTCGAGGGTGACACTCTCGAGCTTCAGGCCGACCTCCTCGGAGATGACCTGGCCGCCGGTGAGGACCGCCAGGTCCTGCAGCATGGCCTTGCGGCGCTCGCCGAAGCCGGGAGCCTTGACAGCAGCGGACTTGAACGTCCCGCGGATCTTGTTGACCACGAGCGTGGCCAGCGCCTCGCCTTCGACGTCCTCGGCGAGGATCACGAGCGGCTTGCTCGACTGCATGACCTTCTCCAGCAACGGCAGCAGGTCTCGAACGGCGGCGATCTTGGACGACACCAGCAGGATGTAGGGATCGTCGAGAACCGCTTCCATGCGCTCCGCGTCGGTGGCGAAGTAGGGGGAGATGTAGCCCTTGTCGAAGCGCATGCCCTCGACGAAGTCGAGGTCCATGCCGAAGGTCTGGCTCTCCTCGACGGTGATCACGCCATCCTTGCCCACCTTGTCGATGGCGTCTGCGATGAGGCCACCGATCTCGTCGTCAGCCGCCGAAATGCTGGCGACCTGGGCGATCTGCTCCTTGGAGTCGGTCTCGCGGGCGATGTCCTTGAGGGCTTCGACGGCGACGATGACCGCTGCCTCGATGCCCTTCTTGAGGCTCATGGGGTTGGCGCCGGCGGCCACGTTCTTCAGGCCTTCGCGCACCATGGCCCAGGCCAGGACGGTTGCGGTGGTGGTGCCGTCGCCGGCCACGTCATCGGTCTTCTTGGCCACCTCTTTGACCAGCTCGGCGCCCAACTTCTCGAACGGGTCCTCGAGGTCGATCTCCTTGGCGATCGACACACCGTCGTTGGTGATCGTGGGGGCTCCCCACTTCTTGTCCAGCACGACGTTCCGGCCTTTGGGGCCGAGCGTGACTCGTACGGCATCAGCGAGCTGGTTCATGCCTGACTCGAGCGAGCGACGGGCCTGCTCGTCAAAG
This sequence comes from Acidimicrobiales bacterium, assembly GCA_038232515.1. Lineage (GTDB taxonomy): Bacteria > Actinomycetota > Acidimicrobiia > Acidimicrobiales > JAUJNH01 > JBBSHS01. Next base: position 272 of record JBBSHS010000036.1, on the reverse strand, counting down.
GCGATCAGCTTGGGCATCCGTTTCCCTCCATTGGGGTCGACCGCCATGAGACGGCCGACCGCTATCTGGTTGATCTGGTTGATCTGGTTGCCCCAACGTTAGCACTCGCCCCGCCCGACTGCTAGCGCCCGCCCCAAGAGAGTGCCAACCACCCCGGGCGCCGCCCCCGATGGGGAGTGGTACGACCGGATGGCGTTTGGCGAGGTTTCGGGGGCGGCAGCCCCCGATGGGGGCGTGGGGCTGTCGGGGGGTCGGGGGGCGGAGCCCCCGAT
>JBBSHS010000035.1:0-24788 GCA_038232515.1 Acidimicrobiales bacterium | reverse complement strand
GTGGTGCTCGCAGGTCGAGTGGAACGGGATGTCCCGCACCATCACCATCTCGTCGTGGCCGGCCGCGAACGTGGTGACGAGATGGGCGGCGGGATCCTCGTGCAGACCGCCGAAGATCTCCGCGTACATCCGCGCCACCCGGGAGGGCGTGTCCTGCAGGCCCTCCCGGCCGGTGTCCTCACCCAGGGCCTCGAGAATCTCCTTGACCGCGGCTTCCACGCGGCCCTGATCGACTTCACCCATGAAGAGCGTGGCGCGGGCCGAGGCGGCTCAGGCGGGCGACGGGCCGGGAGCGCCCCGCAGCCGGTCCAGCCAGCGGCGGTTGCTGCGCTTGTCGGGCGGGCCGGCGGAGGGCGGCGGTGCCTGGTCGGGACCGGCGTCGGTCTGGGTGAGGGCGGAGGCGCCGGCCAGGGCCGACACCGTCGCCTCGCCTCGGGTCGGGACCAGCGTGGCCGCCACCTGCCGGCCGGACCAGGGAGGCAGGTCCTTGAAGACCTCGGCCAGCTCGGCGGCGTCGAGCGTCTCCTTCTCCATGAGGGTGGAGGCCAGTTGGTCGAGCGTGGCCTTGTGGGTGAGCAGGATGGCCCGGGCCTCGGCGTGGGCTTCGTCGATGAGGCGGTTGACCTCCTCGTCGATGTGGGCGGCGACGTCATCGGAGTAGTCGCGCTGGTGGCCGAGGTCCCGGCCCAGGAACACCTCGCCCTGCTCCTGGCCGAACTTGCGCGGGCCCAGCCGGTCGCTCATGCCCCACTGGGTGACCATGGCCCGGGCGATCTCGGTGCACTGCTCGATGTCATTGCTGGCGCCGGTGGTGATGTCGCCGAACTGGAGCTCCTCGGCTGTCCGTCCCCCCAGTGCCATGGCCATCTTGGCCCTGAGCTGCGTGCGGTTGTGCGAGTAGCGGTCTTCGGGCAGCGACCACGTCAGCCCCAGAGCCCGGCCCCGGGCCACGATCGACACCTTGTGGACCTCGTCGGCGTCGGGCAGTACGTGGCCGACCAGGGCGTGGCCACCCTCGTGGTAGGCGGTGAGCAGTTTCTCCTTCTCGCTCATCACCCGGCTCTTGCGCTCGGGTCCGGCCATGACCCGGTCGATGGCCTCTTCCAGCTGCATCATGCCGATGCGCTCGAACCCGTGGCGGGCGGAGAGTAGGGCCGCCTCGTTCAGCAGGTTGGCGAGGTCGGCACCGGTGAAACCTGGGGTGCGCTTGGCGAGGACGTCGAGGTCGACGCCTTCGGCCAGCGGCTTGCCCTTGGCATGGACGTCGAGGATCTGGCGGCGGCCGACGAGGTCGGGGCGGTCGACCACGATCTGGCGGTCGAAGCGGCCGGGCCGCAGCAGCGCCGGGTCCAGGATGTCGGGCCGGTTGGTGGAGGCCAGCAGGATGACCCCGGTCTTGGTGTCGAAGCCATCCATCTCCACGAGCAGCTGATTCAGGGTCTGCTCGCGCTCGTCGTGACCGCCGCCCAGGCCGGCGCCGCGATGGCGGCCGACGGCGTCGATCTCGTCCATGAAGATGATGGCCGGGGCCGCCGCCTTGGCCTGCTCGAACAGATCGCGGACGCGGCTGGCGCCCACACCCACGAACATCTCGACGAAGTCGGACCCCGAGATGGAGAAGAACGGGACGCCGGCCTCGCCGGCCACGGCCTTGGCCAGCAGCGTCTTGCCCGTGCCCGGGGGCCCGAAGAGCAGGCAGCCCTTGGGGATCTTGGCCCCCATGGCCTGGAACCGGGCGGGGTTCTCCAGGAAGTCCTTGATCTCCTGGAGCTCGGCCACGGCCTCGTCGGCCCCGGCCACATCGGCGAAAGTGACGTGAGGCTGGTCCTTCGAGACGGTCTTCGCCTTGGCCTTGCCGAACTGCATGACGCGGCTGCCGCCACCCTGCATCGAGTTGAGGACGAAGAAGAACAACCCGAACAACAGCACGAAGGGCAGGAAGTTGATCAGCAGGCTGATCAACAGATTGTCCTTCTGCTTCTTGGCCACCACGACGAGGGGCTTGCCCTCACTGCTGCGGGTGTTGAGCAAGGTGGAGGTGAGCTGGCCGGCGTACGCCGACGGGTACTTGGCCTGGAACTTGCGCCCGTCGGCCAGGGTGCCCTCGACCTTGTCGTCAGGTTCGATGAGCGTGGCCTTGGCCACCTGCCCGTCGGCCGCCTTCTGCTGGAAGTCCGACAGCGTCAGCGTGGTGCGGCTGTTGCCGTGGCCCAGGAACTGGGCCGCCAGCACGAGGGCCACCAAGGCGATGACGACGTAGAAGAACGCGTTGCGATAGAGCCTTTTCATGGCTCGGCCAGGGTACCTCTCCCCCACCGGTCCACGACGTCAGGGCTGGGGATCGCCCGTCAGTCCCCGTCACCCTCGTACACGCAGACGAACGGCAGGTTGCGATAGCGCTCGCCCACATCGAGGCCGTAGCCGACGACGAAGTCGGCGGGGATGCGGAAGCCCTCGTATCGCAGGTCGGGGTCCACACGCTGGAGGCCCTGCTTGACCAGCAGCGCGCACACCGCCACGCTGGCCGGATGCCGGGACTGGAGGTTGCGCCTGAGGTACGCCAGCGTGAGGCCCGAATCGACGATGTCCTCGACGACCAGGACGTGGCGACCGTACAAGTCGACTTCCAGGTCCTTCACGATGCGCACCACCCCGCTCGTCTTGGTGGCGCTCCCGTAGCTCGACACGGCCATGAAATCCACGTCGAGGGGAAGCTGGATCTGGCGGGCGAGGTCGGCCATGAAGACGAACGCACCCTTGAGGACCCCGACCAGTAGGGGGGTCTGGCCTGCATAATCCCGTGTGATCTCGGCGCCCAACTCGGCGATCCGGGCGTGCAGGTCGGCGGCCGCCACGACCACCCGACCGAGGGCCGTGTCGTGGTCGAAATGGGAGCCGGGCACCGGGCCGGAGACTAGCCACGGCGAAGGGCTGCTCAGCGAGGGGAACGACGGTGGCGGAGGGTGAGGCGACCGGCTGAGCGGCGGACTTCCCAGCCTGCGGCGACGTCGGTGGCGACGGCGTCGCCTCGGGCCACGGCCAGGACCCGCTCGACGGCGGAGGCGTCGGGGGGGTGGTGCTCGGGCCCTCCCGGACCGCCCTCAGCCAGCCAGCGGCGCACGGCCCGGCGGCTCAATGGCCCGGGAGCAGCCACGAGGGTCGCCGCCTGAGTGGGGTCGACCTGCTCCGCCAGTGCGGCCAGGAGAGCAGCGTCGTCGTCCAGGTGCAGCGCAGTCCGGGCCAGCAGGCGGGCGACATCGCGGCCGGCCACGTCGTCAAGCAGGGGCAGGACCTCGTGACGGACGCGGTTGCGGCGGAACCTCGGGTCGAGATTGGACGGGTCTTCGAACCGCGGGATGCCAAGTTCGGCGCACAGCGCCCGTGTCTCCGCCCGCCGCAGCCCGATGATGGGGTGGCGGACTGACGGCGCCAACACCGAGAGGCCGTCCAGACCTGCTCCCCGCAACAGGTTGAGCAGCAGCGTCTCGGCTCGGTCGTCGGCGGTATGGCCGAGGGCGGCGTCGGCCCCGAGTGCGGCCAACCGGGCAGCCCGGGCCCGGGCCTCGAGGTCCGGACCGGGACGGACCACCGCCCTCACGCACTCGAAGCCCACCCCCAACCGTCGGGCCGCCGACTCCACGGCATCCGCCTCGACGGCTGAACCTGCTCGCAAGCCGTGGTCGACGTGCACGGCCGTGGCCCGGCACCCGGCGGCCACGGCCAGGGCCAGTAGGGCCAGTGAGTCGGCGCCACCCGACACGCCGCAACGCAAGCCCGTCCCGGCCGATGGGAACCGGCACCGGTCCAGCAGAGCCGCTGCTGAACACAACCTGGCTCCCGGATCAGGGGTCAAGCCATATCCATGTCCCGCTCAGAGAGGAGCAGCAGGGCTGTGGACCCGGGCCATCCACGACGCCGGGTCGGCAATCTCGGCCAAGGTGGGAAGCAGGTCGGGTGACTGCCAGACGACGGCGAACGCCTCTGGGCCACCGGCCTCCTCCACGGAGGCGATGAACCGCTCGCCCTCCTCGTACTGCTTCAGCTTCGCCTCCAGGCCGATGAGCTGCTGCAGCAGGCGAACCGGCCCCCGTACGTTGGCCCGGCGCTCACGTAGCACCCGACTGAACCGGTCGGAAGACGGGATGCGCGCCTGGCCAGCCCGGTCCATGGTGACGTCGCCGTGGCCCTCGAGGATGGTCATGAGGCCCTGCAGCCGCTGCAGGAGCGCGAACTGCTCCGGACCGGCGAACAGACCCACGACGCCTCCGTCGTCGAGCGGGTTGCGACCCTGGCGGATGGAACCGGCCGCTCGCTTCAGGGCTTCGACGAACTGCCGGGGATCGGGGTCGATGCTGTCGACCAGCTGGTTGACCATGCTCAGGTAGTGACCCCGCATCCACGGCACGCCGGTGAACTGGGCCCGGTGGGTCACCTCGTGCAGCGCCAGCCACAGCCGGAACTCACGGGGTGGGAACCCGAAGCGCTTCTCGAGGGCGAGGACGTTGGGGCCGACGAAGTACACGATGTCCTGGTCGTCGGGACGCTCGTTCTCGAGTACCAGCAGGTCGTACTGGCCCAGCACCCGGGTGCTCATCCAGCCCAGCATGGTGCCGAGTTGGACGCCGGTGAGCCCCCGTCCCAGCGGTGCGATGGCGCTGGCGTCGAGGCGGGGAGCGAGCTTGTCGGTCACGGGCCGCAGCAGCCGGCGGAAGGACGCCACATTGGCCCTCACCCACCCGGCCCGGTCGGTGACCCGGGCCCGGGCCGGTCCCGACAGCGACCGCAGGCCGGTGGCCTCGGCCACCAGCTCCTCGGCCTGGATGACCAACTCGTCGAAGTCGGGTTGCAGCGACGCGTACAGGTACGAGTCCGACAAGGGATCCCGGCCGGCCACCCGGATGGCGACCCTGGTGGCCACGTCCCAGGAGATCGGATCGGCGGGCACCTCGCTACCTCGGGTACTTCTTGGACTGCACCTTGACCAGGTACCCGACCCCGATGGAAAGGACAAGCAGGACGCCGGGCACGATGAGTGCCCACGAGATCCAGTACGTCCAGACCTTCCCAGCCAGTAGCTCCATGCCCACCACCCTACGGTGCGACGGTGACGACCGGTACACGGTGAGCGGCGGCCGGGGCCTGCGCACCGCCACGCTCAGGCGGTCTTCCTGCCTCGGGTCCGGGGCACCGCCATCGGTTGGTGGAGGGCGCAGTACCTGCCGTTGTTGTAGATCGACAGGCGGGTCTCACACGCCTTGTCCTGGCAGGTCCGGTTCTTCTGAAACGATCGCGACGGGCGATCCGAGCCGATGGTGAGTGGGGTGCCTCCCACTGACGTGTCGTTCATGATTGGGCGCCAACCCTTGGTGTGACCGGGCTATTCCCCGGTGGTCGCGGTGTGGTGGATGGCCTGGGCGATCCGCTCGTGCAGGCCTGTAGGTACTTCGTCACGGCATCGTTGCTGGATGAGCACACGGACCTCGGCCTCGAAGTCGAAGGCCTTGAAGCACGGAGCACACTCATCGAGGTGACGTCTGACGTCGGCCCGGCGCTCCGGCGTCAACTGGCCGTCCAGGTAGTGGTAAAGGCGGTGCACGGCCTCGTCACAGTCCCCTGTGCCCATGCCCGGGCCCGCGGCTCCCCAGGGCTGGTCCGTCACGATTCCACTCTGGTGCGGTGCGGGTGTCTGATCATGAACCCATCTCTGCGTGGTCAGGACTGCGGTGCCGGAGCGGGGGCAACCAGCCCGCGCTCGACTCCGAACTCGAACAACGCCTTTTGCAGCCTTCTTCTTCCACGATGGAGCCGGCTCATCACCGTTCCGATCGGAGTGTCGAGGATGTCGGCGATCTCCTTGTAGGAGAAACCCTCGACGTCGGCCAGGAGCACGGCCATGCGGAACGGCTCGGGAAGGCTCTCCAGGGCCGCCTTCACGGTGTCGTCGGTGAAGTGCTCGAGCGCCTCCTCCTCGGCGCTGCGACCGGTCCGGGCCGCCTCCAATCCCCCGAGGCGACGGTAGAGGTACAGGTCCTCGACGTCGTCCAGGTCCGACTCCTCGGGTCGACGCTTCTTGGCCCGGTAGCCGTTGATGAAGGTGTTGGTGAGGATCCGGTACATCCAGGCCTTCAGGTTGGTGCCCTCTTTGAAGGAGGCGAAGGCCCTGTAGGCCTTCAGGTAGGTCTCCTGCACCAGGTCCTCGGCGTCGGCCGGGTTCCTCGTCATACGCAGGGCGGCTGAGTACAGCGACGGCATGAACTCCATCGCCTGGTCGGCGAAAGTCGCCCGGTCGGCCATGGGGCAGAACCCTACCGGGGCTTCGCCCCCGCCCGACGAGCAGTTCATCCCAGCTAGGGGTCGGTCTCAGGCTTGATTCCTCCGGTCGCCCCTCGTGTCAACCGCTGGAGGGAGCCGTGGGTGTCTGGTCCTGCCTGGCGCCCGCTCCTCCTCCACAGGGCGGCCGGCGAGAGCCCGAGAGGGGAATCGAACCCCTGACACCGGCATTACGAGGGCCGTGCTCTACCGACTGAGCTACCCGGGCGGCCCCGCGACGGTAGCCGACGGTGGGGAGGTCCGGAGCCCTCGCTACGGCGACGTACCGGCGAGGCGGATGAGGAGCGCCTGGAGGAGCAACTGCTCGTTGGGGTTGCGCACGATGGCCTCGGTGGCCGAGCGGAGGGCGGCGAAGACGGGCACGGTGGCCCTGCCGTCGACCACGCGGTCCCGGTAGGCAGCAGCCAGGGTGGCCAGGCCGGCCTTCAGCTCGTCGATCCGGGCCCGGCGGAGCTGGCGCTTCTGGCGCTCGTCGACGTCGCGTCGTGCGGACCGGGTGGATGGCCGGCCCTTGACGAGCCGGTTGCCATCCTCCAGTTCGGCCAGCTCGCCGGCGTGGCGGCGCTGGAGGGGAACGAGCACCGTGTCGGTGGCGGACAGGAGCTCGTCGACCAGCACCGCGATGGTGGCACCCGTCCCGTCCAGCCGCTGCGGCACCGACCGCCACAGCGCCTGACGGGCGACGAAGCCGGGGTCCTCGGCCAACAGCTCGGCCCGGTCGAGGCGCCCGCTGGCGGCGGCCGCGGCGGCTGCCGCCGGCACGGGATCGACGCCCCGGGCCACCAGGGCGGCCACCAGATCGTCCACCGACAAAGGAGCCAGCTCTACGACGACGCACCGGCTGGCGATGGTGCCGAGCTCGGGCGGCACGGCCGCCGCCAGCAGCACGAAGACCGTCGATGCGGGCGGCTCCTCGATCGTCTTCAGCAGGGCAGGGGCGGCGTCGCGGACCAGTTCGAGGTCTGTGGCTATCAGCACCTGACGGGGTCGCTCGACCGGGTAGAGGTTGGCCACGCGGGTCATCTCCCGGGCCTGGTCGACGGTGATGGACCCCCCGACCCGCTCGAAGACGTGAAGGTCAGGGTGGGACTCGGCGAGGGTCAACCGGCAGTCGCGACAGGTGCCGTCGCCGCCGTCCGGACACAGCAGAGCGGCGGCGAAGGCGCGTGCCGCCGCCCGCTTCCCCGAGCCCGACGGCCCCACGAGGAGGTAGGCGTGGACCGGGTGAAACGCCGCTGCCCGCAGTGCCCGCACGGCGCCGACCTGGCCGGGGACGCCGGCGAACACGTCTCCATCGGGCATGGGCGACCTCGAGGCACGCCCGGGTACCGAAGGGGCACCATCCGGCCCGCCACCCGCCACCGTCATGCCACCCTCCCGGGCACGCGAGCCACCAGCGCTGACCACACGCGTTCCTCCACCTCGTCGGGGTGGCCGGTGCCACGCACGACGGCCCACCGGGCCGGCTCGGCGGCGGCCAGGGCCTGGAAGCCTTCCTCCACCCGCCGGTGGAACTCCACCGTCTCGGCCTCCAGGCGATCGACCGCTGACCCGGCGGCGGCCCGCCGGGCTCGGACCTGCGCCTCCGGCACTTCGAGCAACACGTAGACGTCGGGTACAAGCCCACCGGTGGCGAAGTCGCAGAGCGATGCCACCTTCTCGGCTCCGAGACCACGCGCGTAGCCCTGATAGGCGAGCGACGATGCGGTGAAGCGGTCCGTCACCACATGCCGCCCGGCGCTGAGGGCCGGCTCGATCACCTCGACCACGTGCTGGGCCCGGGCCGCAGCCATGAGCAGCGCCTCGGCGCGGGCGTCGACATCGGGCACCTGCGGGTCGAGCACGAGCGCCCGGATGCGCTCGCCCACCACGGTGCCGCCGGGTTCCCGGGTGAGCACGGCTCCCATGCGGGCCGCCAGGCGGGCCGCCTGGGTCGACTTGCCGCATCCCTCCCCGCCCTCCATGGCGATGAACCGACCTCGGAGAGGGGCGGTCATGTCAGGTGGTCGGTCGGGAACGTCCGTCGCTGGACAGCGCATTTCAGGACGGCCACAGCGACGCAGGATACGGGAGGATCCTCTCCGCCCGCGGCGGCTACGCCCCGTCCGCCGCCTTCCTGTCGGCCTTCGCCGCCTTCTCCGGGGCCGCCGCCTTCTTCGGGGCCGCCCCCTTGGCCGGCACCTTCTTCGGGGCCGCCACCTTCTTCGGGGCCGCCCGCTTGGCCGCCGCCTTCTTCGGGGCCGGCTCCTTCTTCTTGGGGGCGCCGGCCGTGCCGGCGGTGGCCCGCTTGGCTGTCGCACCTGTCCTCTTGGCGGCCACGGATTTCTTGGCCGTCCGCTTCGGGGGTGGGCCGGCGGCCCGGCGGTCGGCCATCAGCTCAGCTGCCCGCTCGACGGTCAGGTCCTCCACCGTGTCGCCCTTGCGCAGGGACGCGTTGGTGGTCCCGTCGGTGACGTAGGGCCCAAAACGGCCGTCCTTCACCACCATGGGGGCCCCGCTGGCCGGGTCGGGACCCAGCTCCTTGAGCGGTGGCTTGGGCTCGGCCCCCCGGCGTGACTTGGGCTCGGCCAGCAGGGCGCGCGCCTGTTCGAGCGTGACGGTGAACAACTCCTCCTCGCGGGTCAGGCTCCGGGTCTCCCCGCCCAACGACAGGTAAGGCCCGTAGCGCCCGTTCAAGGCGACGATCTCCCCGCCGGTGGACGGGTCGGTGCCCAGCACGCGGGGAAGCGACAGCAGCCTCAGCGCCGTTTCCAAGGTCACCGTCTCCGGGTCCATCGACTTGAACACCGAGGCCCGGGACGGCTTGGTCTTGGACCCGTCGTCGTTATCGCCCAGCTGCACGTAGGCGCCGAACCGCCCCGACTTCACGTAGACGGGCAGGCCGGTGGCCGGGTCCGTCCCGATCGGCTCGTCCGGGGTGCTGCCGGCAGCCAGGAGCTCCTCGGCCTTGGTAGTGGTCAACTCGTCCGGGGCCAGGCCTTCGGGCACGCTCGCCCGCGCCTCGTCCCGCTGCAGGTAGGGGCCGTAGCGGCCGACGCGCACGACGATGCCGTCGCCCACGGGGATGGAGTTGACCTCTCGAGGGTCGATCTCGTCGAGGTGGTCGGAGACCAGTGACTTGAGGCCGTCGTTGCGGTTCCCGGCGGCCCCACCGTCGCCGTTGGTGCCGAAATAGAAGTCGGTGAGCCACGGGACCCGCTCGGCCTCACGGTTGGCGATGCGGTCGAGGTCGTCTTCCAGCTTGGCGGTGAAGCCGTAGTCGACCAGGTGGGAGAAGTGGCGCTCCAGGAGGTTGACGACGGCGAAGGCGGTCCAGCTCGGCACCAGGGCGGATCCCCGCTTCCAGACGTAGTCCCGGTCCTGGATGGTCTGCATGATGGTGGCGTAGGTCGACGGCCGTCCCACGCCGAGCTCCTCCAGGCGACGGACGAGGCTGGCTTCGGTGTAGCGGGCCGGCGGCTGCGTCTGATGGCCTTTGGCTTCGAGCGACTCGGCGGCCAGCCCTTCTCCCACGGTCAGCGGGGGCAGGAACGTCTGCCGGTCTTCCAGCACCGCATCGGGGTCGTCGGTACCCTCGACGTAGGCCCGCAAGTACCCGGGGAAGGTGATGGTCCGACCCGAGGCGGCGAACTCGACGTCCCTGCCGTCGGTGGACCGGGCGCAGAGGCGGGCCGATACCTGCGAACCAGTGGCATCGGACATCTGGCTGGCCACCGTGCGCTTCCAGACCAGCTCGTAGAGGCGGAGGTCTTCGGCCCCCAACTCCCCTCGCACCTGCTCGGGTGTGCGGAACGACTCACCGGCCGGCCGGATCGCCTCGTGGGCCTCCTGGGCGTTCTTGACCTTCTTGTCGTAGCGCCGGGGCTGCGCCGGTACGTACTCCGGGCCGTAGAGGGTACGGGCCTGCGAACGGGCGGCGTCGATGGCCTGAGGGGAGAGGCTGGTCGAGTCGGTGCGCATGTACGTGATGAAGCCGTTCTCGTACAGGCGCTGGGCCACCTGCATGCAGCGGACCGAACTGAGGCGCAGCTTGCGCCCTGCTTCCTGCTGGAGGGTCGAGGTCATGAACGGCGCCTTGGGCGAGGAGCGGTAAGGCTTCTCCTCGACCGAGCGGACGGCGAAGGGTGCGCCCACCAGTGCGTCGGTCAGACCAAGGGCCCCCGCCTCGTCGAGGACGACTGCGTCGGAACGGCCGAGCCGTCCCTGCTCGTCGAAGTCGCGACCGGAAGCGACCCGACTGCCGTCGAGGGCCACGAGCGTGGCCGGAAAGCTGGGCACGTCACCCGGTGGCGTCTGGGCCGGCGAGAAGCGGCCCTCGACATCCCAGTAGGCGGCGGCCCGGAAGCGCATCCTCTGGCGCTCGCGCTCCACCACGATGCGAGTGGCGACGCTCTGCACCCGGCCAGCCGACAGGTTGGGCAGCACCTTCTTCCACAGGACGGGGCTGACCTCGTAGCCGTACAGCCGATCGAGGATGCGCCGGGTTTCCTGGGCGTCGACAAGGGGCAGGTCGAGGTCGCGGGTGTTGTCGACCGCCTGCTGGATGGCCGAACGGGTGATCTCGTGGAAGACCATGCGCCGCACCGGCACGCGGGGGCCGAGCACCTCCAGCAGGTGCCATGAGATGCTCTCGCCCTCACGGTCCTCGTCCGTGGCCAGGTACAGCTGGTCGGCGTCCTTCAGGAGAGCCTTGAGCTTGCGGATCTGGGCCTGTTTCTCGGACGGCACGACGTAGAGGGGCTTGAAGTCGTTGTCGGTGTCGACGCCCAGACGGGCCCAAGGCTCGGCCTTGTAGGCGGCGGGGACCTCGGCAGCCTTGCGGGGTAGGTCGCGGACGTGGCCCACCGATGCTTCGACGGCGTACCCGGAACCCAGGAACTCGGCCAGCTTCCTGGCCTTGGTGGGCGACTCCACGATGACGAGAGGTTTGGCCATTGGTCACCAGGGTTCTCACGCCTGGCGCCCTTTTGTCAACTGCTGACGATCACGGGACGGCCCGCGCCCGGTGGTCGCGACGCACCTCAAGGGCGACGGGAAGCAGTGAGACGGCGACGATAGCCACCAGCACCGGCGTCAGGTAATCCTTCAGGTGCGGGAACTGCCTGCCCAGGAAGTAGCCGAGGAGGCTGGCCACCGCCGCCCAGGCGGCGGCGCCCAGGACGTTGAAGACCACGAAGGTCCGGTACCGCATCCGCGACACGCCGGCCAGGACCGGGACGAACGTCCGCACGATCGGGACGAAGCGGGCGAGGACCAGCGCCTTGGGCCCGCGGCGCTCGAAGAACTCGTGCGAACGGGCCACGTTCTCCTGCTTGAACAGCCTCGAGTCCGGTCTGGTGAACAACGCCGGCCCTATCCGCTGGCCGAAGATGTAACCGACCTGGTCGCCCACGGCGGCGGCCACGAAACAGCAGACCAGCAGGACGATGATGTTGGGCTGGCCGTACTGTGCCGAAACCAGGCCGGCGGTGAAGAGCAGAGAGTCGCCGGGCAGGAAGAAGCCGACCAGCAGGCCCGACTCGGCGAACAGGCACCCGGCCACCACGGCTAGGACGACGGTGGCGCCGTGGTGGACGAGCAGGGGCCCGAGGTCGGGCTTGAGCAGCCAGTGCAGGACCGAGGCGGTGAGCAGAGCAGGCACGGTGCTCCGAGGTTAGGTGGAGGCGGAGCCGGCGCCGGCTCCGGCGTCGCCCTTCAGCGTGGCCCCGGGCCGGGACGGAACGGCATCAGGTCTTGCGGCGGTTGGCCACGATGCGCTTGCGCCTCAACGCCGTGACCAGGTCGGTGTCGGCGGCGACGGCGCCGATCACCCGGTCGAAGGCGTCCAGCAACTCCGTCCTCGGATCGGCGGCCACCGCCACCGTGCCGACCGGGGCGTCCGGGGCGCCCGGGGCGTCCGTGGCCTCCGGTGCGGCTGATTGGGCGGCGTCCTCGCGGAGCAGGTCGGAGGGACTGTGCTCTTCGGCGGCCACGTCGATGGGCACCGACTGGCCATCCGCCACGATTGGCGCGTCCATGGCCTGGGTCTTGCGCTTGGAGAAGGCCACGGCGCAGACGAGGATCAACAGGGCGATGCCGGCGATCGTGAACCGCACGCCGCTGTCGCTGCGGTACCTGATCACCACCGGCAGTATCAACAGGCTGATCAGGTTCATGACCTTGATGAGCGGGTTGAGGGCTGGGCCGGCGGTGTCCTTGAACGGGTCACCGATGGTGTCGCCGATCACCGCCGCCTTGTGGGCCTCGGACCCCTTGCCTCCCTCGTGGCCGTCCTCGATGTACTTCTTGGCGTTGTCCCAGGCGCCACCCGAGTTCGAAAGGAAGTTGGCCATCAGCTGGCCGGTGAGGATCACGGCGGCGAGAAAGGCGCCGAGGGCCAGGTAGTTGATGCCGAACCCGATGATCACCGGGGTGAGCACGGCCAACAGGGCTGGGGTGGCCAGCTCACGCAACGAGGCGGCGGTGCAGATGTCGATGACCGGGCCGTAGTCGGGCCGGCGCCGGCCAGCCATGATCTCGCCGTCCGCGAACTGCCGGCGGACCTCCTGCACAACCACGGCAGCCGAGCGGCCCACGGCCCGTATGGCCAGGGCCGAGAACAGGAAGGCGACCGAACCGCCGACCAGGAGGCCGATGAAGATCTTGGGATCGGCCACGTTGACCTGGGTCTCGATGGTGCGGAACAACGGGGTGCCGGTCACGGCCCGGCCGAGGGCGTCCTTCAACCCCAGCTCCGACCCGATGGTCTCGATGAAGCTGGCGAACAGGGCCACCGCCGCGATGACGGCCGAGCCGATGGCGAAGCCCTTGGTGACGGCCTTGGTGGTGTTGCCGACGGCGTCGAGGCTGACCATGATCCGCTCGGGTTCGCCACTGAACTCGCCGGACATCTCGGCGATGCCAGCAGCGTTGTCCGACACCGGGCCGAAGGTGTCCTCGGACACCACCACGCCGGTGGTGGCCAGCATGCCCATACCGGTGAGAGCCACCAGGTAGAAGGAGAACTGGAGGTTCCCGCCCCCGAGGGCGATGGCGAAGCCCAGGGCGGCGGCGATGAGCAGGATGGCGTAGACTGAGCTCTCCAGCCCCGAGCTGATGCCCGAGAGCACCGCCGTGGCCGGCCCCGTGCGGGTGGCCTCGGCGATCTCGCGCACAGGGGTGGTATCGGTCGAGGTGAAGTACTCGGTCAGATAGCTGATGAGCTGGGCCAGTATGAGGCCACCGGCCACCGCCCCGAAGCACTTCCAGCCCTCGTTGCCGTGTTTGTTGCCCACGTAGGTCAGGCTGACCACCAGTGTCCCCACCAACGTGAGTCCACCGGCCAGCAGGAAGCCGCGCCGGATGGGGGCCAACGCGCTGGTGTCGCTCTCCTTGGCCTTGACCGCGAAGACCCCGGCGATGGAGGCCAGGACGCCGATGGCGCGGGCGATGACCGGGAAGATCAGGCCCAGGGCGGCGTTGGCGCCGATGGACCTGAAGGCGGCCACACCCAGGATGATCGAAGCGACCAGCGTGACCTCGTAGGACTCGAACAGGTCGGCGGCCATGCCGGCGCAGTCGCCCACGTTGTCGCCCACGTTGTCGGCGATGGTGGCCGGGTTACGGGCGTCGTCCTCGGGGATGCCGGCTTCCACCTTGCCCACCAGGTCGGCGCCCACATCGGCCGCTTTGGTGAAGATGCCACCGCCCACCCGTAGGAACAGGGCCAGCAACGAGCCACCGAAGCCGAAGCCGATGAGGATGGCCGAGCTGGTGTTCTGGAAGATGGTGATGATCACCGTGGCACCGAGCAGGCCCAGGCCGACGGTGAACATGCCGGCCACCCCACCGGTCTTGAAAGCGACGTCGAGTGCCTTGGGCAGGCTGCCGGTCTTGGCCGCCGCCGCCGTGCGCACATTGCCCCTCACGGCCAGGCTCATGCCGATGAAGCCGGTCAGGCCGGACAGCCCGCAGCCGGCCAGGAAGGCCAGCGTCCGGAACAGGCCGGACTGCAAGAAGCTGAGGGCCACGCCGCCGGCAGGCGTGGCGATCTTGGTGGAGGTGGCGAAGACGATGGCGACCAGGGGCACCAGGATCACGCCGATGGTCTTGAACTGGCGCCTCAGGTAGGCAAGGGCGCCTTCCTGGATGGCCTTGGCGATCTCCTGCATGGTCGCCGTGCCCGCGTCCTCAGCCAGCACGCCTTTCATGAGCAGGAAGCCGACGGCGAGGGCCACCAGGGCGGTGACGCCCGAGAAAGCCAGCCACAACTTCTCGCCACCCTTCAGGACGAACTGCTGGTAACCCCCTTCAGCGGCGAGGAGGACGATGTTCATGCGGACCGCTCCTTCCTGTGTTCTTGACCGGTGCTCGGGCCAGCTTCGGTGGTGAGGTCGCCGGCGAGGTCGTCGGCGAGGTCGTCGGCCATGGCGCCGCCGCTGGCGGATCTGCGTACGGCGCCGTCGCGGTGCACGAAGATCTGCTGTGCCACCCGCTCGCCCACCGTGCGGTCGTGGCCCTCGACCCGAAGGACGAGGGGGCCGTCGAACGGGTGCTTCTCGCGCACCTCGACGCGCACGCCGGGGCGCAGGCCGAGCGTGTCGAGGAAGGCCACGACGGCCGGATCGGTCGAGCCGGGCACGGCCACGATGGCGACGTCACCCGGCTCCAGGGCGTAGAGCGGGGGCAGAGCCAGGATCTCGCTGACCGCAGGCTCGGGGATGGGAAAGCCATGGGGGCAGGTGGCCGGGCGGTGCAGCGCCACGAAGAGCCGGTCCTCGACCTCCTGGGGCAACTCATGTTCAAAGCTGGCGGCCAGGCGGTCAGCCTCGTTCCAGGCGTAGCCGAGCATGTCCGACAGGAAGCGCTCGACGATCCGGTGGCGACGGATGGCACCAATCGCCAGCCGCCGGCCGTCGGCCGTCAGCTCCACCCCTTTGTACGGTTGGTGATCGGCCAGGCCCCGGTCGGCCAGGCGCTTGACCGTGGCCGTCACCGTGCCGGGGCTCACGCCGAGGGCGTCGGCCAGGTCGCCGGTGTGTGCCTGAGCGACCACGTCAGGCGCCCCGGAACGGCGCACCGTCAGTCTGTACAATGCCTTCAGTGTCTCGCGCTCGGACTTCGTAAGGGTTTCATCCATGGTTCGACGTCATTGCACTTTAGGTTTTTGGCTGCCGAAACCGCAAGGAAGGGCCCGTTCGTCGGCCGAGCCCGACAAAGGCTCTTGACTTGGAGAACTCTGTAGCCTTTCATAGCTCCCAGTGCTCAATCCCCATGATCTCGATCCGTTCCTGGCCTCGCTGCGGGCAGACGCCACGGCGTTGGCCGACCTCGGCCACCGGTTGGCCGATCAGCGTCAGCGTGCCGGTTGGACCGGCCCCGGGGCCGACCGTTTCGCCCATGGCAGCGCCGCCCGGCAGGCCGAGGTCATGGCCCGGGTGGCCGGTCTCGACGAGCTGGCCGCCACCATCCGCCAGCTGCAGGCCGACATCCAACGAGAGGTCGAGGTGCTGCTCGGCATCGAACGCCGGGTGCTCAGCTGGTTCGACGAGCTACGGCGCCAGGGTCGGGCCCTCGAACAACAGATGGCGAGCGCCGCCAGCGGGACACTGCACGCGCTCGGCTCTGTTGCCACCGGCCACTTCACCGCCGCCGTGCACGACGCCGGGAGCGTGGTGGGGGCGGCCATCGGGGCCGGCGAGGACCTCGCCACCCTGGTGTCCAGCGGCTTTGCCGGCTGGGCCTGGCGGCCGGACAACCTACCGCCTCGCGGCGATGCGGCCTGGCACGCCGTCGCCGTCTTCGCCCACAACAAGGGGATGGCCGGATGACCACGGTGCAGATCGACTGGCAGGATGTGGCCGGGCTCTCCAGGGCGTACGCCGGCGGGGCCGGCGAGACCGGGCGCCTGGCGCTCCACCAGGGTGCTCACACCCTCGACGTCTGGGACCTGGAGGCGCTGCCCATGGGGGCCGGCACCGTTGTCCGGGCCAAGCAGCAGTCGGCCGCGCTGGTCGCCTCACTCTCGTCGCTGGGGGCGCATCTGGGAGAGGATTCCGCCCAGCTGGCCCGGATCGCGGCCTTGGGCGCGTTGGCCGCCGGGGGCACGGCGGCCACCGCCGCGGCGGTCAGGGCGTTGGCCTGGCTGGCCCTGTTCGACCCGTCCGTCACCAGTCCGGCACCAGCCGACGCGGTGGTCGATCACGTCACCACCGGGTCATTGTCGGACCTGGTCGGCCTCGGCCCGCTCGCCGTCGGTGAGGAGCACTCGGTGGAGCTGGCCGAGCTCGTGACCCCGGACGGTCGGCGTACCTACCGGGCCACGACCACCGTGTCAGCCAATCTCCTGGCTCAGAACCCGGGCTGGAGCATCAACGGCGTCGGGATCGGCGCCAACGTGGTCGGGACTGTCGACGGCGCCGTCACTTTGACCTGGGACTTCGACACGGCTCAGCGCAGAGAAGGTTTTTTGGCCGAGCTGGCCCTCCACGAGGTGGTCAACGGCGGCTCGGGGCCGGCCGGGTTGGTGCCGTACGCGGCCGGCCTGCCCCGGCTGCCGGTCCCCACAGCCCGCACCGTCAGCGTGGGCACGAAGGTGAGCGTGCTGGAGTCTCTGGGCCTGTTCGGCATGGCCGCCAACGCCCGGTTCTCTCACACCACCACGGAGAAAGGATCGCAGGACACGCTTTCCGGCGGCTACCAACCGACCATGCCCAACTTCGGCGATCACGTCATCGACCGACAGATGGCCGTCGCCGTGGACCGCGACACCGCCGGGCACCCGACGGCCGTCAGCATCACGACGTCCACGACGGTCCAGGAGCCCGGGATCGGCACCACTCTGGTCGACAACCTGGCGCGCAAGGTGCGCATCACGGTCAGCCACCAGACGCTCCAACTCGAAGGCCAGGAGGCGGGCACCGCCGACCACCTCTTCGGCGACCTGCTCGAACCGACGGCGGCCGAGAAGGCCCTCCTGGCCCGCGTGCGAGCGTGCCCGCCGGCCGTCACCGTGTACGACGGTGTGGAGGCAGACGTCGACGTCAAAGGCTTCGTCGACGGTGTGGACCTGGGAGGCGGAGCGGGGGTGAAGAACCTGCACCGCAGGCGTTAGCCAGCCCATGAGTCAGACCGCTTCGGCCGGTGCCCTACGCTGGCGCCATGACGCCCAAGGCACGAAGCGGCTGGATGGCAGGGCTGGCCGTGGTGACCACGGCTGCGCTGGCCACGTTGGGACTCGTCCTGCCGGCCCAAGCTGGCGCACGGGTGCTGGCGGAGAAGACCGTCAACCTCGACATCTCCCAGAGGCTGGCCGGCCGGCTCCAGGCCGCCGGGATGGGTGTGGCCCTGACGCGGACGGGCGACCAGACCGTCTCGCTGGGGGCCCGCACCAACCTCGTCACGGCCAGGCATGCCGACCTGTTCGTGTCGGTCCACAACAACTCCGGCTCATCCACGGCGGTGCGCAGCGAGGTGTACCACCAGGTGACCAGCTCCGCCTCGAGCCGGCTGGGCGCACTGGTGGGCAACGGCCTGCGGGCCACCCTGCCGGGTCGCGACGTCCGGGTCGTGGCCCGGTCGTCCGGAGCCGGCCCTGACCGCGACTACTACTTCGTGCTGCGAAACTCGCCGGTGCCGGCGCTCATCGTGGAAGGGGCGTTCGTCTCCAACCCGGCCGAGGCCCGCCTGTTGGCCACGTCGCCCGACTTCCGCCAGCGCCTGGCCAATGGGATGGCCGACGGCATCCTGGCCTGGGAGTCTTCCCTGCCCTCGCCCACCGCCCCGGACCTCCCGCCCGGGCTGCACGCCCAGTTGCCCGTCGTGGCCAGCCCCACAGGGTTGGCGGCCGTCGCCGCCAACAGCCACAACGTCGATCTGACGTGGTCGGCGCCATCTCAGGACCCGGCCTTCCGGGTCTACCGGGACGGCCGCCTCATCGCCCAGGTGTCCAACCCCGCGTACTCGGCGTTGGCCGGGCCGGCACACCCGATGGCTTTTCGCGACCCGTGGGTCGGTCCTGGTCAGGTGCACCACTACGACGTGCGGGGCGCGGTGCCGTCGCTGGCCGGGATCGTTCTCGAATCCTTGTCCCCCACTGCGTCGCTCACCGTGCCCGCCATCAGCGTGGTGGTCGACCCGGGCCATGGTGGCCGCGACTCCGGGGCCCTCGGCAGCTACTAGGCGCCAAGCGCCTAGTAGCCGACCCGCTTGAGTCAAGTTCCATGCGGCGTAGACAAGGACAGTGAGGGCGCTTCCAGTTTGTCGAACTGATGGCGTAGCGGTGTGGAGGGCCGGGTCGGGTTCGAGGGTGACGGCCAGCCCACGAACGCAGGGCGACTGCACTTACGGTGCGGGTGAAGAACATCGCAGCTCGTAGGCCCTTACGATGACCTGCTCGTTGGGCGGGGGCGAAGCCCCGGTAGCAGGTCGCACCGTGAGGCGAGGACGGCAAGGGATGCCGCCTTGCCTGGGAGGCGGTCGGTCGTGTTCGATGGCGGGCCGTGCACGTCATCGTCGTGGGCTGCGGACGGGTGGGTTCGGAGCTGGCCATGGCCCTGGACCAGGCGGGCCACGCCGTCGTCATCATCGACAAGGACAAGCGGGCTTTCCAGAAGCGCCTGCCTGAACGCTGGACCGGGCGGGCCGTGCTGGGCTACGGCTTCGACCGCGACCACCTCGAGCAGGCCGGCATCGCCGAGGCCGACGCGTTGGCCGCCGTCACCAGCGGCGACAACACCAATATCTTGAGTGCACGCATCGCCCGGGAGACGTACGAGATCCCCAATGTGGTCGCTCGCATCTACGATCCACGCCGAGCCGTCATCTATCAACGCCTGGGCATCCCCACGGTGGCCAGCGTCAGCTGGACGGTCGACCAGGTCATCCGCAAGCTGGTGCCCGACCAGCTGGCGTCGGAGTGGACCGACGCCAGCGGCGAGCTCGCCCTGATCGAGCGGGTTCTGCCGGGCTCGTGGGCCGGGCGGCGACTGACCGACCTGGACCAGGGCACCATGTTCCGGGTGGTGGCCCTGAGCCGGGGTGGCGCCGCTCAGCTCCCCACCTCTGACCTGTTGGGGCAAGAGGGCGACGTCATCCACGTCGCCGTGCGCAAGGAGGCCATCGACTCGTTGGCCTCCCGGCTGGCCACGGACCCGGCCGCCGCCGGGCACCACTGAGACACAATGGGGTTCGACGCCCCCACCCCCCCCATTGAGGGCCGCCACCAACCCCACGCCGCTGCATCGCTGTGTCGAGAGGAGAAACGTGACATGAAGGTGGCCATCGCCGGGGCCGGCAAGGTCGGCACCTACATCGCCGACGATCTGCACAAGGCCGGCCACGACGTCCTCGTCATCGAGAAGGAGGTCGACCACGTCGCCCGGCTCCGGTCGTTCCTCGACGTGCGCTTCTTCGTGGCCGACGCCTGTGAGATCTCCGAGCTGCACAAAGCCGATCTGTCCGACGTCGACGTGATGGTCGCGGCCACTGGCGAGGACCAGGTGAACCTGGTCGTCTCGCTGCTGGCCAAACAGGAGTTCGCCATTCCCCGGGTTGTGGCCAGGGTCAACCACCCCAAGAACCAGTGGCTCTTCAACGAGACGTGGGGCGTGGACGTGTCGGTGTCCACCCCCCATCTCCTGACTGCCCTCGTCGAGGAGGCCGTGTCCGTCGGCTCGCTGGTGCAGCTGCTCACCTTCGAGGGGGGCGACGCCCGGCTGGTGGAGGTGACCCTGGCCGAGGACTCACCGGCCGAGGGCACGGCCATCGCCGAACTTCAAGTGCCCCGCGACGCCTCGATCGTGGCCGTCGTACGCGAAGGCCATGTGGTCGTACCCCGCGGCGACACGGTGGTGGAAGCCGGCGACGAGGTCCTGGCCCTGGTCACCCCCGACTCCGAGGACAAGCTGAAGGGCATCCTGATCGGCCGCTGAGGCGCCCTCGCCGTCCTCGGCGGGCGTCGCCTGGCTGCGCTCGGCTCGCCCGCCTGCGGCGGAAACAGCGAAGGCCTTTGAGAGCTCGCTGCCCTCGCCATCTTGTCTGTTCGCCTTCGGCAAGCCGGCGGCGAACGTGTGGGGGCAGAGCCCCTACGCCCCCATTGGGGGCTGCCCTGCCACCCCCAAACCCCCGCAGAGGCCAAACCCGGCAGAGGCTCATGTCGCCCGCCAGGAGCATGGGACCACCGTGAGGTGGGCGGGTTTTTCGCCAGGAGCATGGGACCACCCTTTCGCCGAGCCCTGGCTCAGCTGGTGGGGCGACGACTCGCCGTACCACCACCCGGTGTTCGTGCTCACCCACCACCCCCGGCCTCCGGTCCCCATGCAGGGCGGCACCACGTTCCACTTCCTCGACAGCGGCATCGAGCCCGCCCTCGAGCAGGCGTTCGCCGCCGCCGACACCGTCAAGCAGTACCGGCGCGCCGGTGTGAACGACGAGCTGCACCTGGCGATCATCCCCATTGTGCTCGGCGGCGGCGCCGGCTCTTCGACCAGCTCGGCGGCCTCGCCAATAGCTACGAGGTGGTCGATTCCGTCGGCTCCACGCCGCTCCACGTGCGGATCGCCAAGCGGCCGACCTGACACCTCCTCATAGAGAGGCGGTCCGAGCACTGGGGGAGGGCGCGGGAGGATCTCACACCTTCCGAACCTGTACCACCTTCGATGCTGAAGCCCAGATCTGGACTCACTCCAGCATCGAGGGGTATGATCCAGATGTGCCCAGGGAGAGCTCGGTTGATGACCGAGCGGTCCTCCGTCGGCACGGTCTCCAGGTCACGGTCCAGCGCCTGGCTGTGGTGCGGGCGGTGTCCGACGGACCGCACAGCACTGCTGGCGACATCTGCAACCGTGTCCGGGTCGAGATCGGTGCCACCTCACGCCAGGCGGTGTACGACGCGCTGGCGGCCCTCACCGACAAGGGCCTCGTCCGGCGCATCGAGCCCGCCGGGTCGCCGGCCCGCTACGAGAACCGGGTCGGTGACAACCACCACCACCTCATCTGCCGAACCTGCAACCGGATGGTCGACGTCGACTGCGCGGTGGGCGACACCCCGTGCCTGACGGCCTCCGAGGATTCGGGCTACGAGATCGACGAAGCCGAGGTCATCTACTGGGGCCGATGTCCCGGGTGCGTCGCCGCGGCTGCCGTTCCGCCTTGCGGCTGACGGCGGACCCGCCAGCGTGCGACACAGCTGAGCCGGTCCGCCTCGGCAGCCGATCGTCAGCCCAACCAGCCATCACAACGATCCCGAGAAACAGGAGAAGACCAACGTGTCTGAGAGCGAAAGCGAAAGCGAAAGCGAAAACCCGGCGATCCCCTCCCCGACCCCCAAGGGGACCCGGCCCAGGACGAACCAGGACTGGTGGCCGAACCAGCTGGATCTGCAGGTCCTCCAGCAGCACTCGCCCCGGCCCAGCCCGCTGGGTGCGGACTTCGACTACGCCGAGGAGTTCTCGACCCTCGACCTCGACGCCTTGAAGCGTGACGTCACCGAGGTGATGACGACCTCGCAGGACTGGTGGCCGGCCGACTACGGCCACTACGGGGGGCTCTTCATCCGGCTGTCGTGGCATGCCGCAGGCACTTACCGCATCGCCGACGGCCGGGGCGGTGCCGGCGACGGCAGCCAGCGCTTCGCCCCCCTCAATAGCTGGCCCGACAATGCCAACCTCGACAAGGCGCGCCGGCTGCTCTGGCCGGTCAAGAAGACGTACGGCCGGAAGGTCTCCTGGGCCGACCTGCTGGTCTTCGCCGGCAACTGCGCCCTGGAGTCGATGGGTTTCACCACGTTCGGCTTCGCCTTCGGGCGGGAGGACGTCTGGGAGCCAGAGGAGGTCATCTGGGGTTCTGAGGACACGTGGCTCGGCGACGAGCGCTACAGCGGCGACAGGGAGCTCGGCGGTCCCTTCGGTGCCGTGCAGATGGGACTGATCTACGTGAACCCCGAGGGGCCGAACGGCAACCCCGATCCGCTTGCCTCCGCCCGGGACATCCGCGAGACCTTCGCCCGCATGGCGATGAACGACGAGGAGACGGTTGCGCTCATCGCCGGTGGCCACACGTTCGGCAAGTGCCATGGCGCCGTCGACCCCGACTGCGTCGGGCCCGAGCCCGAGGCCTGCCCCGTCGAGGCGCAGGGCCTCGGCTGGAAGAACGCCTGCGGCAGCGGCAAGGGCGGCGACGCCCTCACCAGCGGCCTGGAGGGCGCGTGGACCAACGAGCCGGTGAAGTGGGACAACGGCTACTTCGACAACCTGTTCGCTTACGACTGGGAGCTGACGACGAGCCCCGCCGGGGCGAAGCAGTGGACGCCCAAGGACGCCTCGGCCAAGGACACCGTGCCCGATGCCCATGACCCGACGAAGCGGCACGCCCCCATGATGCTGACGTCGGACCTGGCGCTGAAGCTGGACCCGGTCTACGCACCCATCTCGAAGCGGTTCCACGAGAACCCTGACCAGCTCGCCGACGCGTTCGCCAAGGCCTGGTACAAGCTGCTGCACCGCGACATGGGGCCCGTCCGGCGCTTCCTCGGCCCGTGGGTCCCCGAGCCGCAGCTGTGGCAGGACCCTGTCCCCACGGTCGACCACGACCTGATCGCCGAGGACGACATCGCCGCCCTCAAGGCCAAGATCCTCGCATCGGGACCGTCCATCCCGCAGCTGGTCTCCACCGCCTGGGCGTCCGCGTCCACCTTCCGCGGCACCGACATGCGGGGCGGGGCGAACGGGGCCCGGGTCCGCCTGGCGCCGCAGAAGGACTGGGCGGTCAACGACCCCGCCCAGCTGGCCAACGTGCTGCAGGCCCTCGAGCAGGTCCAGCAGGACTTCAACAGCTCGCAGTCCGGCGGGACGAAGGTCTCGCTCGCCGACCTGATCGTGCTGGGCGGCTGCGCCGCGGTCGAGCAGGCGGCGAAGGATGCCGGGCACGACGTCACGGTCCCGTTCGCGCCGGGTCGCACCGACGCCTCCCAGGAGCTGACCGACGTCGAGTCGATCGCCGTGCTGGAACCGACCGCCGACGGGTTCCGCAACCACCTCCAGGCGGGAGAGAAGCTTCCGCCCGAGATGCTGCTGCTGGACCGGGCGAACCTGCTGACGTTGACCGCTCGGGAGATGACCGTCCTCATCGGCGGCATGCGGGCCCTGAACGCCAACGTCGGGCAGTCCCAGGCCGGCGTCTTCACCGACCGGCCCGAGACCTTGACCAACGACTTCTTCGTGCACCTGCTCGACATGGGCACGGAGTGGAAGGCCTCCGAGTCGTCGGAGAACGTCTACGAGGGCCGTGACCGCGCCACCGGCGAGGTCACCCGGACCGCCACCGCCGTCGACCTGGTCTTCGGCTCGAACTCCCAGCTCCGGGCCCTCTCGGAGATCTACGCCTGTGACGACTCGAAGGAGAAGCTCGTGCGTGACTTCGTGGCTGCCTGGGACAAGGTCATGAACCTCGATCGCTTCGAGCTCGCCTGATCGACGTTCCCGTGTGGTGACCGGCTCACCGCCGGGTGGGGGAGGGGCGCCGAGCCCTCCCCCACCCCCGCCAGCCGGCGGGCGGGCGGGTCACCGACCCGGATGACTGCCGGCCGAGCGGACCGCGTATGCCCTACGGGACCTCGACCACCTCCGTCACCTGGCCGCCGGCCACGGCCGGCCGTCGGCACCTTCGCGGAGGTCCTGCTGGATCATCCGCTGCCGTGGACAAAGATGCACCAAGTTTACGCCCTGTTGGGCCTGGTCAAAAAGTGGGGACCCGAACGGGTCAACACCGCCTGCGCCAGCGCCCTGGAGCACGAAGCGGTCAACGTCGGGCTCATCAGCCGCCCTGCGGGCCCGCACAGCCGGGCTCGACCCGACGATGACCATGGAACGCTGGGACCCCACCACGCCGGTCACCTTCGACCAGCAGACTTGGTCTGAGCTCGGCTCGCTCCGCTTCATCGACGCCGGCCACAACGCGGTGATCATGGGCCCCGTCGGCGTCGGAAAGACAGACTGCAACATCGTCTGCACCCGGATCGGCTACGGCGCTGTCAAGGGCCATCTGGCCCCCACTGCGACGAACTCATCGCCATCGACGACCTCACACTTGCCATGCTTGGCCCGAACCCCCCTCCCGCCACCAAGATCAACAGGCCAACGCTGAAGACCCCGAAGTGGTCCCGTGCAACTGGCGAAACGGTGGTCCCATCATGCTGGCGAGCGACATTGGCCAGCGAACAGAAGGATCGGTTGGCTCTTCGTTCGCAGATTGGAGCACAGCTGGTCGGTCGGCCGAGGACCTCACCGAGCTAGCCCTTCGTATTGCGCTTTTCGGTGATGAGAACCCACTCGGAACGATGGGAGTGTCCGCAGCACGCGCTCGGAGCCGAAGCCCCAGCGCGCCAGCCGCCCACCGCAGTCGGGACAGGCGACCAGCCCGGCCGCCAGGTCCGCCTCCACCCCCTCGGGATCGTCCTTCACCACCAGCACGCCACCGGCCTC
>JBBSHS010000034.1:0-25841 GCA_038232515.1 Acidimicrobiales bacterium | reverse complement strand
GCCCCCCCCCCCCCCCCGCTAGAAGACCAAGCCGTAGTAGTGGGCCAGGTAGTACACCGCCGGCAGCACGAAGAGCAGGGAATCGAACCGGTCGAGGAGTCCTCCATGACCGGGGAGGATTCCGCCCATGTCCTTCACACCGATATCCCGCTTGATCATCGACTGGCAGAGATCGCCCAGCGGGGCGGCGATGGCGACGACGATGCCCAGGAAGATCCCGTGCCCGAGGCCCCACGAGTGGGACAGCACCGACCAGACGCACGCCATGATGAACGCTGCAGCCATTCCGACCACCGTGCCCTCGACCGTCTTGTTGGGGCTGACGTCGGGAGCGATGGGCCGGGTGCCGAACGCCGTCCCACCGAAGTAACCGGCCAGGTCGTAGGCCACCGTCGGCAGGATGGCAGCCATGACGACCACCACGCCCAGATTCTTGTGGAGATGGCTCTGGAACCGGGTGTTGAGCATAAGGGCGGCGTAGGAACCGAGGACCCCGACCCAGACGACGGCGAGCATGGTGGTGGCGATGGCCAGCACCGGACGGGCCCGGACGACCTTGGCCAGGTACCACAACATCGTGGCGATCACGGTGAGCACCAGCACCAGCGGCAGCGCGGCGATGCCCTTGAAGTAGGCGCTCAGCATCAGCGATGCCACCGACGTCAATCCCAGGAGCGTGGCCGGCTTGTACCCGGCCCGCTGGAACACGCCGAACGCCTCGACGGCGCAGCCCATCACCACCACGAGAGCCAGGAGGAAGAACGGCCCGGACCCGGCCACGGCGGCGAGCACCGCCAACAACCCGATGCCCCCGCCCACAAGGGCGGCCATGGGCATGTCCCGGGTGCCGCCACCATTGCTGAAGGGGGGTACCTCGCCCGGCCGTTGGTTGGTCCGAATGGGGGCCGCCGGTGGCGGTTCGGGCGGAGGTTCGGGCGGAGGTTCGGGCATGGCCGGCGCCACCGGGTCTTCGAACGTATAGAGATCCGACATGTCACCCCGGTCTGGATCGAGTGCCCCCAACCTGGTCTCGTCGTCGGCCAGGAGCGGGTCGTGGGTGGCCGTGTCCTCCCAGTCGTCGCCTTCGTCACGCCAACGGGGCTGACGACCGCTGCGGCTGGCCCAGGCCTCATCGGCTTGCTCCTCGCCGAGGATCACCCGCGGCACCTGTCCGGTGGGCGGGTCCGTCCAGTCAGGTAGGGACACCGGCCCGGTGGACGGTCCCACGTCGATCGTCTCGTCGTGGCCCATGGGCGACACCCCTTCGGCCTCCTCGGGCCCGTAACCTTCCGGCCGACCGCCTGAAGCCGACGACCACACCGAGGCGGCCGGGCGCGGCGCCACCGGCGGCTCCTCCCCGCGTGCCAATGGGAACGCGATCGACGCCCTCGGGTCGGGCCTGGTCCCCGGCGTGCCCGCAGGGCGCAACTCCTCGCGCTGGCGGCGCTGGGCGGCCTGGCCACCTTCGACCACGGCCTGAGCCTCGTCGGCGCCGATGATGCGCACGCCCTCGTTGGCGGGGCGCTCCGGCGGGCGGTCGCTGTCTCGCTCGTTCATTGATCGTCCCCGCTTCCGGTCGTCAGACGTGGACCGCCCGGTGCAAATACATCAGCGCCGACCCTACCCGGGGACAGCCCCGCTCACCGTCATACCTGGAGCAGTTCCTGCTCCGTCATACCTGGAGCAGTTCCTGCTCCGTCATACCTGGAGCAGTTCCTGCTCCTTGTGATGGAGCATCCTGTCGATCTCGGCCACATGTTCGGCTGTGACCTTCTCGAGGTCCTTCTCGGCCCGCTCCAGCTCGTCCAGGCTGATGTCTCCGTCGTGCTCGAAAGTTTCCAGGTCGTGGCGGGCCTGGCGGCGCGCATTGCGCAGCGCCACCCGCCCCTCCTCCGCCTTGTGCCTGGTCACCTTCACCAGATCCTTGCGCCTGTCCTCGGTGAGCTGGGGGATCTTCAGTCGGATGACCTGGCCGTCGTTGCTTGGGTTGATGCCGAGATCGGACTCCTGGATGGACTTCTCGATGGCCTTCAAGGTCTGCCTGTCGTACGGCGAGATGACGAGAAGTCGGGCTTCGGGAACGTTGATGCCGGCGATCTGCTGAAGGGGCACCTCGGTGCCGTAGTAGTCGATCCGCAACTTCTCGACCAGCGACGGCGAGGCCCGGCCGGTGCGGACGGCGGCAAACTCGGCGCCGGCGTGGACCACCGCCTTGTGCATCTTGTCCCTGGCATCGGACAGGACCATCGAGGCGGGGTCGTCGTCGGCCATCACCGGATGATGGTACCGATCGGGTCACCCTCCAAGGCGCGACCGATGTTGCCGGGCGTCATGACATCGAAGACCACGATGGGGATGCGGTTTTCGCGGCACATCGTGAACGCCGTAAGGTCCATGACCCGCAGGTCCCGGGCCAGAGCCTCCTCGAAGGTGACCTCGAGCAGCTTCGTGGCGGTGGGGTCCAGGCGGGGATCGGCCGTGTACACACCATCGACCCCTGTACCCTTCAAGATGACCCCGGCGTCGATCTCCGCGGCGCGCAGCGCGGCGGGGGTGTCCGTGGTGAAGAAGGGGTTGCCCATGCCGGCCGCGAAGATCACCACCCGTCCCTTTTCGAGGTGGCGGATGGCCCGGCGACGGATGTACGGCTCGGCCACGGCCGCCATCTCGATGGCGGTCTGGACCCGGGTGGGTTGCCCGTGGCGTTCCAGTGCGTCCTGCAGGGCCAAGGCGTTGATGACGGTGCCCAGCATGCCCATATGGTCGCTGGTGGCCCGGTCCATGCCTTCGGCGGCGCCCGTGGCCCCCCGCCAGATGTTGCCCCCACCCACCACCACCGCCACCTGCACCCCGGTCTGGATGTGGGCCTGGGCGATCTCGCAGGCGAGGCGGTCGACCGTGCCGTTGTCGATGGTCTCGTCCGATGCGGCACTGGCCAGAGCCTCACCGGACAGCTTCAGGACAACCCTCGACCAGGGACTCCCCATTCCCGCCCGCTCAGTCGATCGCTGGGCCCGGGTCGGCAGGGGCGGCGTCGACCACCGGACCTCCCGCCCATCGATGGCAGCCACGTCGGCCTCCCACGTCCGGACTACCTTCCGATCTCGACCTGGCCGAACTGCACGACCTTGGCGTCACCCAGGAGCTGGGTGACGGACTGCTTCTCGTCCTTGACGAACGCCTGCTCCATCAGGCAGCGCTCCTTGAAGAACCCGTTGAGGCGGCCCTGGAGGATCTTGGGCAGCTGTGCCTCGGGCTTGCCCTCGTTGCGGGCGATGGTCTCCAAGGTGGCCCTTTCCCGCTCGATCTCCTCGGCCGGCACCTCGTCGCGGGTCAGGTACGTCGGGCGCATGAAGGCGACGTGGACGGCCACCTCGTGGGCCAGCTCCCGGCCTCCGCTGTCCACCTCGACGACCACGCCGTTCTTTACCCGGCCCGCCTGCCGGTGCTCGTACAGGTCGAGGCCGTGACCGGCTGGCGTCTCGACCCGCACGATGCGGCCGACCTCGATGTTCTCCTTCAAGGTGATCTTCAGGTTGTCGAGCTCGTCCTTCTTCTGTGCGGCGGCGGCCTCGCCCCCCTCGGCGACCAGGGTGGCCAGGTCAGATGCGAGGTTGACGAAGTCGGGGTTCTTGGCCACGAAGTCGGTCTCGCACTTGAGCTCCACCAGAGCGGCCACGCCTCTGGCGGCATCCAGGAACGTGCCGACCGCACCCTCGGTGTTGTGCCTGGTGGCCCGCTCAGCCGACTTGATCAGGCCCTTCTCCCGCAGGAACTGAGCGGCGGTGGCGATATCGCCGTCGGCGTCCTCCAAGGCTCGCTTGCAGTCCAGCATGCCGGCGCCCGTCATCTCACGAAGCTGCTTGACGAGGGCAGCGCTTACATCGGCCATCTCAGGTTCCTCTTCTTCTCTGGTGTTCTGTCGTGTCCGGGCGTTGGTCGCTTCGTGCGGCCGCCTAGCTCTCGGGCCCGGCTACCGCCAGATCGGGCGAAGCCGGGTTGTCATCGCCCGCTTCGGTGCCAGTCGGCTCCGGCGGGCTCGTGCCGGAGACATCGGACGAGGCGTCGCCGGGAGCACGGTCGCCGGAGGCCGCCTCGGCTGCCTCGGGGATGGGGGGGGTGCCGGCGTCGCCGGCGTCGGGAGCGGCCAGACGAGCCTCGCGCTCGGACGCCGCTGACGCGGCCTGGCGCCGGGCCTCCGCCTGTTGGGCGGCGATGGCCGCCTCTTCCTCATGGGTGCGCCCGCGTTGCGCCGGTCCACCTACCCCAGCAGCGTTGCGGACCGCCTTGCGACTGGCGATGAACCGTCCTTCGTCGACCGCGTCGGCTATGACCCGACACATGAGGTTGCCTGAACGGATCGCGTCGTCGTTGCCCGGGATGACGTACTGGATGAGGTCGGGGTCGCAGTTGGTGTCGACCACGGCCACGATGGGCAGGCCCAACTTGTTCGCCTCGGTGACGGCGATGTGCTCCTTCTTCGTGTCGATGATGAAGACCGCCTCCGGCAGCCGGCTCATGCGCTTGATGCCACCCAGGTTGCGCTCGAGCTTCTCCAGCTCGCGGCTTTTCATCAACGCTTCCTTCTTGGGCATGGCTTCGAAGTCGCCGGCGTTGCGCATGCGCTCGAGCTCGGTCATCTTGGTGACCCGGGTGAGGATGGTCTGGAAGTTGGTGAGCATGCCGCCCAGCCACCGCTCGTTGATGTAGGGCATCCCGCACGCCTTCGCATAGCTGGAGATCGGGTCCTGGGTCTGCTTCTTGGTCCCGACGAAGAGGACGGTCCCACCGCCGGCCACCAGGTCTCTGACGAAGCCGTAGGCCGTGTCGGTGCGCTCCAGCGTCTGATGGAGATCGATGATGTAGATGCCGTTGCGCTCGCCGAAGATGAAACGCTTCATCTTGGGATTCCAGCGACGGGTCTGGTGGCCGAAGTGCACCCCGGCCTCGAGGAGCTGCTTCATCGTGATGACAGCCATTTTCGGGTCCTTCCCCCTGGTTGACGGAACCGGTGCGTGGCGCCGAAGAACGTGGCGACCGCGGGGACGCACCAGCATGTGCTCTCTGAGGCCCCGGCCGACGCCGGAGCGGGACGATGCTACCCGAGCGTGTCCAAGCGGCCCGACGGTGATGGCCCGTGACTCCCGGACGGCGGCTGCCGGCCAGCTCCATGCCGCCTATGGCGGTCAGGGACCGAAGGCGGCCGGGCGGGTGACCACCAACCAGCGCCACAACGCGCTGCGTTCGTCAGACGAGCCACCCAACGGCCGAGCCGGGTCGTCAGGCACCAGATGGGCCCGCACCGCCCTCCTCCGGTCGGCGGCCCACAACAAGGCCGGGTCGATGTACCCGTCGCCCACACGGGCCCCGACGTGGACATCGTCACCAGCCTGTCCCACAGGCGTCCCCGAGACCACGTGCTGGCCGACGGCCACCAGGACAACGGCCAGGAACGAGTAACTGGTCCGAACCCCGTCGGCATGGAGGAGGACGACGTGAAGGCTGCCTCCCACCTGGCCGGCGAAGACCACGACACCGTCGGCCATGGCCAGCACGGGCTGGCCCACCGTGGTGGCGAAGTCGACTCCGCGGTTACCCGGGCCGTACGGCGTGGCCGGCGGCCGGAAGGGGTCGACCACAGGCGCGTCGACTGGCACACGGTAGACAACCCTGGTGGGGCCGGGCGGAGTACCGCTCAAGGATGCCGGTCCGGTCCGGGCGGCGGAGATCGACGGTGGTGGCCCTGCCGGCTGGGCGCCGCCGGAACGAGCGGCGACGGCAGCCGCCGCCACGACGGTCACAATGACAGGCAGGACCAGCTTGGGCAGGACACCTGATCGGGACAAGACCCCTCCTCTGGGAACCTGGCTTCGAGGCCCGATCGAGGCGGGCGAAGAGCGGGGCCCGAGAGCGGGGCGTCGATGTCGCAGGGGGCGTCAGGCCGGGCTGGCCCGTCACCGGACGTTCAGGCTCGGGGATGGGTGCGTTCGTGCACCTGCAGCAGGCGCTCTTTGGAAACATGCGTGTACAGCTGGGTGGTGGCCACGCTCTCGTGCCCGAGCAGCTCCTGCACCACTCGCAGGTCGGCACCCCCGTCCAGCAGGTGGGTGGCGAAGGTGTGGCGCAGGGCGTGGGGATGGGTGGGCTGGACGGCCCGTCGGTCGAGGATCCGACGTACCTCGCGAACACCGAGGCGACCGCCTTGCACCCCCGTGAAAAGAGCGTTGCCCGCCGGCGTAGCCACCAGATCACCACGGCCACCCCGAAGCCACTCGGCCACGGCGTCGGCCGCCGGCGCCGACAGTGGGACGGCGCGCTGCTTGGAACGCTTGCCCCAGACGGTGACGACCCTTCGTCGCGGGTCGACGTCGCCCACGTCCAGGCCGCACAGCTCCGCCACCCGTAGGCCGCTGCCGTAAAGCAGTTCGATGACGGCGTCGTCGCGTCTGCGCACCGCCTCAGAGTCGGCCGACACCCGGCTCTCGGCCTCGTCGAGAAGGGCGTCGAGCTCGTCTCCGTTGAGCACATGGGGCAGCCGGCTGGGGCCCTTGGGAGCAGTGAGGCGCAAGGTCGGGTCAGCCGACACGACACCGGTGCGGCGCAACCAGGCGAAGTAGCGACGGAGACCGGCCAGTCGCCGGCCCACCGTGGCCCGTGATCGCCGGCGCGTGACCATGGATGCCACGTGTCGGCGCAGGTGCAGACGGGTGACGGCAGCCGGATCGGTGATGCCGCCGCGCTCGGCCCACTCGGCGAAGGCGGTGACGTCGGCGCAGTACGCCTTGACAGTGGCGTCGGCCACCGCCGTGAGCGACGAGCGGAACGCCTCCAGCCGCCAGGCCGGGGCCACGCCGGGGCCCACCATCGGCACCAGGCCGCCTTCGTCCACGATTCCACCCTACCGATGGCGTTGGCGTGATCGACGGTCACAGCCCGGGCCCGCCTTCGGGGGTTCTCGACCACCAGCCGCCTTCTGCTCGTATCCACCCATCCGCACACAAGCGCCCGAGAGCGGCGGCCGCGGTGACGGGGCTCAGGCCGGTACGGGCCAGCACCGTTTCGGTGGAGGTGGGCGACCAACCCACGGCCTCGTACACCACGCCATCGGCTTCGGCCGGCGCCGGTCTCCGCCGCCCCGACGGCCGCGGCCGGCGCAGAACGGCACCCTCGAGGCCCAGCGCGACGAGGATGTCGTCGAGGCCACAACAGGGGATGGCCCTCTCGGCCAAGAGCGCGTTGGTGCCGGCCGACGCCGGGCTGCGAACCGGACCAGGGACAGCCAGGACCGGGACAGCCCGCTCCAGAGCGGCGTCGACGGTGTGCAGCGAACCCCCGGTGACGTGGGACTCGACCACCACGACGACGTCGGCGAGTCCGGCGATGAGGCGGTTGCGGGCCGGGAAGCGCCACCGTTCGGGACGGGTACCGAGAGGGGCTTCGGACATGATCAGGCCCCGCTCCCTCACGGCCGCCCACAACCGGGCGTGGCCGCGGGGGTAAACGACGTCCAGACCGGTGGCCACCACGGCGATGGGGGGTGTGCCGCCGTCGGCCTGCAAGGCGCCGGCGTGGGCGGCCCCGTCAATGCCGCGGGCCAGGCCGGAGACCACGGCAACGCCGATGGCGGCCAGATCGCGGCCGAGACCAAAC
This sequence comes from Acidimicrobiales bacterium, assembly GCA_038232515.1. Classification (GTDB taxonomy): domain Bacteria; phylum Actinomycetota; class Acidimicrobiia; order Acidimicrobiales; family JAUJNH01; genus JBBSHS01. The sequence continues at coordinate 18,191 of JBBSHS010000034.1, read as the reverse complement.
GCCGTCTCCCGCCCGTCGGCCGTACACGCCCGGGTGCCCACGATGGCCACCGTGGGCACCGACCCGGCCGCGTCGGTCCCGGCCAGGCACAGGACCTGGGGCGGATCGGGATCGGCGGCCAGGCGCTGGGGAAACCCGGGTCGGCCGAGCAGCCGCAGACGCACACCTGCAGCTGAGTGGCGCTGGGCAACCTCTTCGAGGTCGACGGCGGCAGCGGCCCGGGCCCACGTGCGCGCCAGCTCTGAGGCGTTCCGACCGAGGGCACAGACCAGGGACGGGTGCGACGCACCCCGCCCGGCCAACACCTCGGCCCATGCCTGCGTCGGGCTGTAGGCACCGAGCAGGGCGCACAGTCGGGCCGGCCCCATGGCGGCCAGGCCGGACAGGGCGGCGACCACGACCTCGTCGGTCGCCGGCGAGCCAGGCGCCGCCGTCGTCGCCGTGGCCACCTGGAGAGTGCCGGCCGTGCCCGCCGTTCCCACCAATCCGGTCACGATGCCGCCGCCAGTCCCATTGGTTCGATCCGCATCTCGATGGCGGCACACAGGTGCTCGTCTCCCAGGGGCCCGTCGTGACCAGCCAGGTCGGCAACGGTGAGGGCGACGCGACGGACCCGGTGAAGGCCCCGGGCGGACAGCGACCCGGTGCGGAGCCGGTGCTCGAGCAGGCGCCGAGCCGGAGCGCTCAAAGGGGCGAGCACGTCGAGCATCTCCGACGGCAGACGGGCGTTGGTCGTGACACCGCGGTCGGCGGCTCGCTGCCGGGCGGCCAGAACCCGTGTGGCTACAGCGGCGCTCGGCTCGCACGGCCTGCCACCCAGCAGATCGGTGACCTCGGGCCGGCCCACCTGGATGCGCAGGTCGAAGCGGTCGAGCAGCGGACCGGACAACCGCCGGGCGGCGCGGGCCCGTTCCGACGGCGGACAGGTGCAGCCGCCGGGTGCGCCGCCGTAGCCGCAGCGGCACGGGTTCATGGCCGCCACCAGCAAGAACCGGGCCGGTAACTCCACGTTGGTCTGAGCCCGACAGATGCGGATGACCCCCTCTTCGAGCGGTTGGCGGAGATGATCGAGCACCGTGGTCGGGAACTCGGAGATCTCGTCGAGGAACAAGATGCCGTTGGTGGCCATGCTGACTTCACCGGGCCTGACGGTGGCGCTTCCCCCGCCCACCAGGGCCACGGCAGAGGCGCTGTGGTGGGGCGACCGGAAGGGCGGGCTGGCCATGATCCCGCCGCGGGCCGGCATCATGCCGGCGGCGGAGTGGATCCGGGTGACCTCCAGGGCCTGGGCCGGTGTCAATGGCGGGAGCAGGCCGACGAGCCGGCGGGCCAGCATGGTCTTGCCCGCGCCTGGGGGCCCGGTGAACAGCAGGTGATGGGCACCGGCCGCCGCCACCTCCAAGGCGAAGCGGGCCAGGTGCTGTCCCCGCACCTCGCACAGGTCGGGTGCCGGCTGTGGCGCAGGCGCCACCGCCGGAGGCGGCGGGCCCGGCCACGGCGCCAGGCCCCGCAGGGCGGAGACCACCTCTGCGAGCGTCGTGACGGCGTGGACCCGGTGACGACCGACCAGCTGCGCCTCGGACGCGCACGGGGCCGGCACCACGAGGGTGGGAGCGGTGATGGCGTCGGCCAGCGAGACGAGGCCGGGCAGGGAACGAATGGTGCCGTCGAGGCCCAGCTCACCGACGAAGGCGATGCCGTCGGCGGCAGCGGGAGGGAGTTGCTCGGAGGCGACCAGCAGGGCGATGGCGATGGGCAGGTCGAGCCCGGCTCCCATCTTGGGCGTGCCCGAGGGAGCCAGGTTGACCGTGACACGGCGCGGTGGCCACACCAGGTCGGACGACTGCAGTGCGGCCCGGACCCGGTCCCTCGCCTCACGGCAGGTGCTGTCGGGCTGGCCCACGATCATAAAGCCCGGTAGGCCGACGCCGACGTGCACCTCGACCCGCACGGGAAGGCCCTCGACACCGAGGATGGTGGCGGATGGGACGGTGGCATTCATCGGTCGACGTCTCCTCACCAAGCCCATGACCCCGGATGAGCCGGGTCGGATGGGCAATCGGAGGAGCCCCGCTGCGCTGGTGGCGCCGTCGCTCGATTACGGCCGCACACTACACCGGTCCTGTGACAGCCTTGCCGGGGGCGGGCCACCGGCCACATCGGGGACGCGTCAGGGGCCAGGTCAGGGCCAGCCGCATCGAACCCCAACGGAGATCGCGGCTGCGTCGCGCTGCCGCCGTCATTCTCCCCGTCGCCCCTGCGGGCAGACTGGGCGGATGGGCTTCGACCCGACCCGCAAGCACGTGCGCCGACGTAGCGACTACCTCTTGGTGGTCGCCGCCTTCGCCGTATGCGTGGCCCTGCTGACCTGGGCCACCCTGGCATGAGCACCCAGAGGCGAGGAGGGCCGCCGCCAGACAAGGTCCACCAGACCGGTCCCGACAACGAGCCGGAGGTCGAGGTCCGCCGGCTCCACCCCTTCCAGGCCGTGAAGTCGTATTCGTGCCCAGGCTGCAACCAGGAGATCCCGCCCGGCACCGGTCACGTCGTGGTCGTACCGATCGGAGCCGTGGACGACCGACGCCACTGGCACCATGCCTGCTGGCAGTACCGCCATCGCCGCCGCCCGGGCCGGTCCCGCCGCCTCGGCTAGGGCCGCCGGGCGAGCCGGCCGTCCGCCCCGTCAGAAGGCGTTCTCCACCACCTGCACGACGCCGGCGTCCACCGAGGCGACGTCGAAGCGCAGGCGGCGCGGCCGCACCGTGGCGTCGGCCAGATAGGCGATGGCGAGTCGGCGCAGGCGAACCTGCTTCGGGCGGGTGACGGCCTCGAGGCCCGTGCCGAACCGGCCGGACGAACGGGTCTTCACCTCGCAGAACACGACCAGACCCTCGGAGCGGCGCACCAGCACGAGATCTATCTCGCCGTCCCGGCACCGCCAGTTCCGGTCGGCCACCCGGTAGCCCCGGGCCTCGTACCAGGCGGCCACCACCGCCTCTCCGGCCGCCCCCAGGGCCTGGCGGGCACCGGTCAAGCGGCTACAGCTCGCGCTCGGGCACCTCTTCGACGTTGACGTCCTTGAACGTCACGACGCGGACGTGCTGGACGAAGCGGGCAGGGCGGTACATGTCCCACACCCAGGCGTCGTGGAGCTCGATCTCGAACCAGGTACGGCCCCCCTCGGTCTTGGCCTCCATCTTGACGTCGTTGGCCAGATAGAAGCGCCGCTCGGTCTCGACCACGTAGCGGAACATGGGAAGCACGGCTTTGTACTCCTGGTACAGCTGGAGCTCGATTTCGGTCTCGTAACGCTCCAGGTCCTCCGCGCTCATGCCGTCAAGGGTACGTCGTCTACAAGAAGCTGGTGTGCCAGACGGGCCAGACGCGCACCACCGTCCGCCCCACCACCGACGAGGCCGGGATCGTCCCGAAGACACGGGAATCCTCCGAGTCGCCCCGGTTGTCGCCCATGACCCACAGCTGACCCCTTGCCACCAGGACGGGCCCGAACGGCTCGGTCACCGTGGCCTTGGGCAGGTACGGCTCCACCAGCAGGTGGCCGTCGATGTAGACCGACCCGGCAATGCCCTGCACGGTGTGACCGGGCAGCCCGATCACCCGCTTGACATAGTCGGACGTGGACGGGGGCACGATGCCGATGCCCTCGCCCACGAACCGCAGGACACGCACCACCGGATTCCTGGGGCCGTGCCCGACGGCTCCTCCCTCGGCCACCCGTGCGGCCGCCGGCTGGCGGAACACGACGATGTCGCCGAGGCGGACATCGTGCAGCCGGTAGGAGAGCTTGGACACCACGATGCGGTCGTGCACGTGGAGCTGGGGCTCCATCGACGCCGACGGGATGAAGAAGGCCTGGCCCACCAGCGCCCGTATGCCCACCGTCATTACGAGGATGAGCACGCCCAGGATGGTCCAGTCGATAGCCGCCCGCCGGGACGGGCGTGGGGCGGCCGGTATCGGCGGCAACCCCCGCACGGTCACCGCGCTGTCCGCTTCTCCTTGATACAAGGTGTCTCGGTTCCATAACTGCACGCGGCGAAGACTTCGGGGACACCGTCCATGACGCCTGACTGTAGCGACTCGGGCTATCAGTGGGAACAGGCTCGACGAACCGCCCGGCCCCTACTCTCCCGTCTTTCATGCCCGGTGTGACGGTCCCTCGTCCCCCGCTTCCGGCCGTCAACGGCGTCAGGGGGGTATCGGTGTCCCGTAGAAGCTGCCCACTGGCAGTCAACTCGATCGGTGGATGCTCACCACACGCCGTGGCCGGCGGACCCGAGAAGTGGCCGGGTCGAGCGGGGAGTCGTGCGGTTGACAAACCTCTAATGACGGTAGATACTTCGAAGCATGGTTGTTGAGCCGATACGGGATCGACAGGCCGAACGGCGTGAGGCGACCAGGACGGAGATTCTGGAAGCAGCGTGGGAGGTGGTCCGCCAACAGGGTCTGGCCGGCCTGTCGCTTCGCGACGTCGCCGCCAAGGTGGGGATGCGCCCACCGTCGCTGTACTGGTACTTCGATTCCAAGCACGCCATCTACGACGCCATGTTCGCCGAGGGCAACCGGGCGCTGCTGGCCCGGATGACCGCCGAGGACTGGCCCGAGCAGCCTCGACGGCTGCTGCGGACGGTAGCGAGAATCTTCTTGGAATTCAGTGCAGAGGATCCCGCCCGGTCGCAACTGCTGTTCCAGCGAACCATTCCCGAATTCGAGCCCTCGCCTGAATCGTACGCCTTGGCCGTCGAGGTCTTAGAGCGAGGACGGGACGGCCTGGCCGCGGCCGGGGTGACCGACCCAGACCATGTCGACCTGTGGACGGCGTTGGTCTCCGGGCTGGCATCCCAGCAGCTGGCCAACGATCCCGGCGGGAACCGGTGGTCCCGTCTGATCGACGAGGCCGTCGACATGTACGCCAATCAGGTATTCGCCGAGCGCCCAGCAAGGAGAAAACGATGACAACTACCGCCACTAAGGTGATTGAGATCCCTGAGATCGACCATCGAGAGGCAATGGCGTTGGCCGAGAGAGAGGTCGGTCACCTGCTCGACGTGGTCGGTCAGCTCAACCAGACCGACTGGTCCCGGCCCACCGACTGCGAGGGATGGGATGTCAAGGCGCTCCTCAGCCATGTGCTGGGGGCCATGGAGGCCAGTGCCCGCCCTCTCGAGTTCGTGCGCCAGTACCGTGCCGCCACCAAGGCAGCCAAGCGCAGTGACCGCTCCATGATCGACGAGATGACCGCCCTCCAGGTCCGAGACCACGCGTCGTTGTCGCCGGCCGAGATCGCCGGGGGGATGCAGAGGATCGCCCCCAAGGCGGTCCGCGGTCGGCGACGCATACCGGCGGTGATGCGGGCCGTGCCGTTCACGCCCGGCCCACCGATCGAGGGCAGATGCAACATCGGCTACCTCATCGCCACCATCATGAACCGCGACGCCTGGATGCACCGCGTCGACCTCACCCGAGCCACCGACACCGAGCTGGTGCTCACCGCTGACCACGACGCCCGCGTCGTCGCTGACGTCGTCGCCGACTGGGCCCGAACCCACCGCCAGCCGTTCACCCTGACCCTCGACGGCCCAGCCGGAGGCACCTTCGCCCAAGGCGAGCGGGGCGAGGACCTTCACCTCGACGCGGTCGAGTTCTGCCGCATCCTCTCCGGCCGGGGCCACAGTGCCGGGCTACTCAACCACCAGGTCGCGTTCTGATGTCCACCACTGTCGAGGAGATCACCGCTGGCATCTACCGCATCTCGACCTGGGTGCCCGACATAGCGCCCCCAGCCGGGTTCACGTTCAACCAGTTCCTCATCGACGCCGAGGAACCGCTGCTGTTCCATACCGGACCACGCGCCATGTTCGGCCTCGTGTCAGAAGCGGTCGCCCGCGTCCTGCCCGTCGAACGGCTGCGTTGGATCACCTTCGGCCACGTAGAGGCCGACGAGTGCGGCTCCATGAACGAGTGGCTGGCCGCCGCCCCCCGAGCCGAAGTCGCCCACGGGATGATGGGCTGCATGGTGTCGCTCAATGACCTGGCCGACCGGCCACCGCGTCCTCTGGCCGACGGCGAGGTACTCGACCTCGGTGGCAAGCAAGTGCGGCACCTCGACACCCCCCACGTGCCGCACGCCTGGGACGCTCGGGTCCTCTACGAGGAGACCACCGGCACTCTGCTGTGCGGTGACTTCTTCACCCACCTGGGCAACGGGCCGGCCCTCACCGCCGACGACATCGTCGAACCGGCCATGCAAGCTGAGGCGATGTTCCGCTACAGCTCGCTGGCACCCGACACGGCGGCGGTCATGCACCGCCTCGGCCATCTGGCGCCGAGCACGCTGGCGCTGATGCACGGATCGTCGTTCAACGGCGACGGTGCCAAGGCACTGCACGACCTTGCCGCCGCCTACGAATCCGGGTACCTGATATCCACCTGACCTTCCCGCATGTCGGAAGAGTCGGGTGAGGGTGCTCCGGTCGTCGTAGGCCGTTCTTGGGTTGGCGTAGCGGCGGCAGAACGCGCCGACCAGCTCGCCCAGGTCACCGCGCTGTCCGCTTCTCCTTGATCTTGGCCGCCTTCCCACTGCGCTGACGCAGGTAGTAGAGCTTGGCCCGGCGCACGTCACCGTGGCGGGTCACCTCGATCTTGTGGATCACCGGGCTGTGAACCGGGAAGATCCGCTCGACCCCGACGCCGTAGCTGACCTTGCGGACCGTGAAGGTCTCGTGCAGGCCCGACCCACTGCGGCCGATCACGTCGCCCTGGAAGACCTGCACCCGCTCCTTCGTACCCTCCACCACCCGCACATGGACCTTCAGGTTGTCGCCGGGGGCGAAGACCGGGACATCGGCCCGCAGGCTGGCGCGATCGACAAGGTCGGTGGGGTTCATGGCGCGGACGACTCCTTGCAGGGTGCTTCAGGGGCGGCGGATCACGCTAGCCCATCGGCAGCCGGCGCATGGAGTCGCTCTGCCCGCCCGAGGTCCTCGACCCGTTCGAGCAGGTCCACCTCGGTCAGCGCCACGCGGTCCTCGGCCGTCAGGTGGCCCCGGCGCACCAGCAGGTCGGGGCGGCGCTCGGCCGTGCGCACGATGGCCATGGCCCTACGCCACCGGGCGATACGACCGTGGTCCCCCGACCGCAGCACCTCGGGCACCTCCCAACCCCGGAACACGGCGGGCCTGGTGTACTGCGGGTGCTCGAGCAGGCCGGAGGCGGCGCTGAAGCTCTCGTCGTCGGCCGAGACGGCGTTGCCCATCACGCCCGGCACCAGGCGGGCCGCCGCCTCGATGACCACGCAGGCCGCCGCCTCGCCACCGGCCAGCACGAAGTCGCCGATACTGAGCTCGCCGTCGACCAGGTGGTCGGCCACTCGGGCGTCGACCCCCTCGTACCGCCCGCACAGCAGCGAGAACCCGCCCGCAGGCGAGTGCCGCAGCTCTTCGGCCATCCGCTGGTCCAAGCGGCGGCCGCCAGGCCCCAACAGGTAGAGAGGGCGGGGCGGGTCGACGGCCTCGATGCAGTCGAAGACCGGCTCGGGAGCGAGCACCATGCCCGCCCCACCGCCGAAGGGGGCGTCGTCGACCGAGCGGTGAGGACCACTGGCCATCGACCGCAGATCGTGGGCCCGTACGTCGACCAGCCCCCGCTGGCGGGCTCGACCGAGCAGGCTGTGGGAACAGAAACCCTCGACCAGATCGGGAAAGATGGTGAAGACATCGATGCGCATCGGCGACCCGAGATTACGCCGGGCGCCGTCGGGATCCCTCGCCTTGAGTTCGCCCGAGGGCGGCGCCGTACCGCCGGCCCGGCAACCGGCCCACTTGTGACAATGCCCTTCGAGTCCATGACGCGAAGTCAGCCGCGCTGGTAGCGGCGTGCGGCCAGAGGGGCGAAGACGGCGGCGACCAGAGCACTCCACAACACGGAGCGCACGGCGAAATAGCCGGGCCCGTGGCCGAGGACGGCCTGAGCCCGGCCGCCGAGGCTGAATGCCCTGGTGGCATTGACCAGCTGAGTCAGGGGTTGGTTGCGGGCAAAGGCCTGCATCCACCCCGGCATCGAACGCACGGGCACGAAAGCGCTCGACACGAACGTGAACGGGAAGATCAGCAGGCCCAGTCCCTGGGCGGCCTGGGGTGTACGGGCCAGGATCCCGAGCAGCACGAACATCCACGTGAAGGCGAAAGCGGCCACCAGGCACAGGACCACTGCCGCAAGCAGGCTGGCGATCGAGGCCGATGTCCGAAACCCCACTGCGAACCCGATGGCGGTGGTGACGACCAAGCCGAGCGCGGCAAGGGCGGTGTCGGCCACGACCCGGCCTGCGACCACGGCGACGCGGGGCACGGGCAGCGAACGGAGCCGGTCGAACAGCCCCTCGGTGAGGTCTGCGGCGGCACCGGTGGCCGACGACATACCTGAGAACAGCACTCCGGTGGCGATGAACCCGGGGACCAGGAAGTCGACGTAGCGGATGCCGCTCGTGATGGCGCCGCCGAACACGTAGCGGAAGATCAGTAGGAACATGCCGCCCTGGATCAGGCCGACGACGAACACCTGAGGGGTGCGCACGGTGCGTAGCACGGTGCGCCAGGCCACGGCCAGGGTGGTGGCCACCGAGCCGGCCGGGCGGGTGGGCCGGGGCAGACGGGCGGCCCTTTCCTGGCCGACGGGAATGGTGGGGGCGATGGAGGTCATGGCTCGTCGTCTCGCTTCGGATCAGGCCGCTCGACGGCGGCAGCGGGAGCGGTCGGTGGCGGCTGGCTGCTCATTGTCGGGCTCAGCAGGGACTTGTGTGCTGTGGCCGGTGAGGCTGAGGAACACTTCGTCGAGCGTGGCCCGGCGCAGGCCGATGTCGGTGACGACCAGCCCGAGGCCGTCGAGGGACCGGACGGCCTCGAGCAGGCGGGCCGAGCCCTGCTCCACCGGGACGGCGACCGACCGGGTGGGCACGTCGACCCTGGGCGCCTCGGCACCGAGGGGACCGAGGACGGCGACCACGCGGTCCATGTCGGCGGCTTTGGCCACGTGGACCTGGATGACGTCGATACCACCCAGGGACTTGAGCTCGTCGGGGGTGCCCTCGGCAATGACCTTGCCTTGATCGATGATGGCGATGCGGGCCGCCAGGTGGTCGGCCTCGTCCAGGTACTGGGTGGTGAGCAGCACGTCGGTGCCCGACGCCACCAGGTCACGGATGGCGTCCCACAGCTCGTTGCGGCTGCGAGGGTCCAGACCGGTGGTGGGCTCGTCGAGCAGCAGCAACTCCGGCGCGCCCACCAGGCTGGCGCCCAGGTCGAGCTTGCGGCGCATGCCGCCCGAGTAGGTGCGCACCAGTCGGTCGCCGCTGTCGGTGAGGTTCAGCAGCTCGAGGGCGACCTGGGCACTGGCCTTGGCCTGGCGGTGGCCGTGGCCGAACAAGCGCCCGATGAGCTCCAGGTTCTCCCGCCCCGTCATGGCCGCCTCGACGGCGGCCGACTGGCCGGCCAGGCCGATGGCCCGCCGAACCTTGGCCGGCTGGGCGAGGGCGTCGATGCCGGCCACCGTGAGCGTGCCCGCGTCGGGCCGCAGCAGGGTGGCAACCATGCGGACGAAGGTGGTCTTACCCGCCCCGTTGGGCCCCAGGACGGCGGTGACCTGGCCCCGCTCGGCGGTCAGGTCCAGCCCGTCGAGAGCGTGGGTGGTCTTGAAGCGCTTGGTGAGGCCTCGGGCCTCCAGGATGGGGGGCAATGCGGTTCTCCTAGCTCGGCGGCTGTCGCCGGTCGGGTGGGGCGTCGTCGCCCGTGTCGGGGTGGACCTCCAGCTCGGCCCGCTCGCCGCCCGGGGCGTACCAGCTGCGCCAGTCGTCCATGCCGGTGAGCTCCCCGGACTCGATGTCCTTGGCCAGGCTTCTCACGTAGTCGAGCTCGGCCCGCCGGAGGACCTGGACGTACTCGGTCTCGAGGGCGAAGAGCCGGGGCAGGCCGTGCGCCCTGGCGGCGGCGAGGGCGCCGTCGAAGAGGGCGATCTCTATCTCGAGGGTCTTGGCACGGTGGAGGAGGCCGGCCAGAGCCTCGTCCGGGGGCAGAGCGGGCAACAGGCTGAGCGCGGCCTCGAACTGCAGGTACTCCTTCACGGGCCCGGACACCAGCTCCGACAACCAGTCGGCCATCTCCCTCAGGCCGGCATCGGTGATCTCGTAGATGGTGCGCTCGGGCCGGCGCCCCGCTCGCACGGTCTCCCGGGCCCGGATCAGCTGGTGCTTCTCCAGAGCTTCCACCACACCGTAGAGCGCCCCGTAGTTCAGGCGGATGCTCTGGTGCTTGGCCCGGTTACGCAGGGTCTGGGCCACCTCGTAGGGATGCATTGGCTTTTCCAGGAAGCAGGTGAGGACGGCCAGAGCCAGAGGGTTCGACCGGCGGCTGTGGGCGGGCACGTCGGCAGAATACCCGTCCTGGATTACTCGTCAAGGAGTATTCGTACGGACGTAACCTGTGGTGCCGTGAGGGCGCGTCCACCGACCGGTTGCCGCCCGGTGTTCAGGTCACCCCGGTCCCGCTCACGGCGGAGGCAGCCGACCGGGCGTCGAGGGCGGCCATCTCCAAGGCGCCCGTCACGGCCGGTGCCGACCCCCGGCCGCTGCGGCGCTGGTGCAGCTCCAGGCGGTGGGCGACCCGGGAAAGGGTGAAGTTCACCAGGGCGTAGAGAACAGCCACCTCGATGAGCGCCTGCAGAGCGGGCTGGTGGAGCGTGAAGTCCTGTCCCAGCTCCCGGCCCCGGCGCAGCAGCTCCTCGTAGGGGAGCACGAACCCGAGCGACGTGTCCTTCAGCAGGGTCACCAGCTGGCTGACGATGGCCGGCACCATGCGTCGCAGAGCCTGGGGCACCACGACCAGCCGCATGGTCTGCCACCACCGCAGGCCCAGCGCCTGGGCCGCCTCGGTCTGGCCACGGTCCAGCGAGGCGATGCCGGCCCGGAAGACCTCGCCCAACACTGCGCCGTTGTAGGCGGTGAGCCCGATGACCAGGTACCAGAACGCCCCGAGCGGCAGATGGTGGGTCGGAAAGGTGAGGCCGATGAACAGGATGAGCAGGAGCAGGGGCATGGCCCGGAAGAACTCGATGACGACCGTGGCCACCAGGCGCACGGGCCGCTGCGGCGCGATGCGGCCCAGGGCCAGCAGGGCCCCGACCGTGAGCGAAAGGGCCATGGCCACGACGGCGACCTTGACGGTGTCGAGCAGCCCGACCAGGACGAAGCGCTGCACCTTGACGTTGGTGAACCACCGCCACTTGTCGGCGGTGAGCTGGCCGTTGGACCGCAGTCGCTGGATGGCGGTCCACAGCAGTGCGGCCAGGATGACCAGTACGACGGCGGAGACGACGTTGACCATCCGCCGGGCCCGGGGCCCGAGGTCGTCGCCCAGGACCGGACCGCTCGGGGCCCGCTTCATCGCACCATCGCCAGCCGCTTCTCCATCTGCCGCAGGACGAAGGCGCTGGCCAGGGCCAGGACCAAATAGCCGATGGCGGCCCCGGTGAACACCGCGATGGCCCGGGCCAGCTCGCTGTTCAGGCGGTCGGCGGTGCCCGTCAGCTCGACCACCGAGATCGTGTAGGCCACTGACGAGTTCTTGATGAGGGCGATGAAGACGTTGCCCAGTGGCTGCACGACGGACCGGACAGCCTGGGGCAGGACGAGCAGCAGGAGGACCGCCGGGAAAGTGAAGCCGAGCGCCCGGGCGGCGTCGATCTGGCCCTTGTCGACGGTGTTGACGCCGGCCCGCACGACCTCGCCCACGAAGGCCCCGTGGTACATGGACAAGACGATGATCGACGTCGTGAACGGGGAGAACCTGATGCCGACCTTGGTCAGCCCGAAGAAGAAGATGAAGAACTGGACCAGCAGCGGCACGTTGCGGACGACGTCGATGTACAGCGTGCCGATGGCCCTCAGCGGCGGTACCGGGCTGACCCGGCACGACGCCACCGCCAGCCCGATCGCGAACGCCCCGAGGTAGGAGACGAGGGTCAGGACGACCGTCGTCTCCATCCCATGGGCGTAGTCACCCAGGTGGGACAGAACGGCGTTCATGCGTCCCTGCCGTGGCGCATGGGCTGGGGGCGGGCTGGGGGCCGGCTCAGTAGCGGTTCGGAGCCGGCGGCGTGGGGGTCTCGACGCCCCCGGACGCCACGGTGGACGTGAACAGCTTCTTCCAGGTGCCGTCCTTCTCGATCTTGTCGAGTTGGTCGTTCAGGAACGACCGGAACGCGTTGTCGCCCTTCTTCAGGCCGATGCCGTAGGGCTCGTCGCTGAACGGGGCGTTGAGCAGCTTGTACTTGCCGCCGGAGTTCTGGACCAGGCCGGCCAGGATGGCGTTGTCGGTGACCACGGCCTGCACCCGGCCGTCGCCCATGGCGTCGGCGCACTGCGAGTACGTGTCGAAGGTGATCGACGTGTCCGCCTGCGGCGCCTTGGCCATGAGGTTCTTGATCGACGTCGAGCCTTGTGCCGAGCAGACTTTCTTGCCGTTCAGATCGGTGACCGATTTGATGGTGTTGTCGGCCTTTTTGACCATGATGTCCTCGTGGGCCAGGAAGTACGGGCCGGCGAAGTCCACCACCTGCTTGCGGGTGTCGTTGACGGTGTAGGTGGCCACCACGATGTCCACGGTGCCGTTCTGGATGAACGCCTCGCGGTTCTTCGACACCGTCTCCACGAGCTGGATCTTGCTGTCGATGTTGGAGACGTCGCCGAAGATGCCTTTGGCCATCTCCCGGGCGATGTCCACGTCGAAGCCCTCGACCTTGCCGGAGGTGGCGCTCTTCAGGCCGAACAGGGGCTGGTCGAACTTGGTGCCGACGATCAGCTTGCCCCTCTTCTGGATGGCGTCCATGGTCGAACCCGCCGGGAAGGTGGGCGCCTTGGACGACGACGCCTTGGACGACGAGCCGCTGCTGCCGCATGCGGCAAGCACAAGAGCGGTGACGGCGAGAACGGCGGCGAAACGCCAGCGGTTGGGTTTCATGGGTGGGCGGTTCTCCTTGTGGGTGGGCTCGGTGGGGATCTCATGATGGACGTCTCGGCATGGCTCAGCCCTCAGTGGGCGAGGATCTTGGACAGGAAATCTCGGGCGCGTTCGGTGGTCGGGTGGGCGAAGAACTGCTGGGGCGGCGCCGCCTCCACGATCTTGCCGGCGTCCATGAAAACCACCTGGTTGGCGGCGGAGCGGACGAAACCCATCTCGTGGGACACGACCACCATCGTCATGCCGGTGTCAGCCAGCTCCAGCATGACGTCGAGCACCTCTTTGATCATCTCGGGGTCGAGGGCGGAGGTGGGCTCGTCGAAAAGCATCACCTTCGGCTCCATGGCCAGGGCCCGGGCGATGGCCGCCCGCTGCTGCTGACCACCCGAGAGCTGGGCCGGGTATTCGTCGGCCTTGTCGGCTATACCGACCCGGTGCAGAAGGGCCATGGCCCGCTCCCGGGCCTCAGTTTTGGGCACCTTCTTGACCCGGCGAGGACCCATCGTGACGTTGTCGAGGATCGTCTTGTGGGCGAAAAGATTGAACGACTGGAATACCATGCCCACGTCGGCCCGCAAACGGGCCAGGGCCTTGCCCTCCTGGGGCAGCAGCACGCCGTCGATGCGGATGGTCCCCGAGTCGATCGTTTCCAACCGGTTGATACAGCGGCACAACGTCGACTTCCCCGAGCCGGACGGGCCGATGACGACCACGACCTCCTTCGGGGCGACGTTCAGGTCGATGCCGTGCAGTACCTCCGTTTCGCCGAAGGACTTGTGAACCCCTTCCACCGCCACCAGCGGCGGCCCCCCCGGCCGGGCGTCGACACCGGCGGGGACTGGTTCAGGGGCGACCGTCAACTGCGCTTCACCATCGTGTCCGGTCGACGGGTGCAGCCGTGGAAGAGGTCCGCACTGCGGCTCCTGTGCTCAGCCTGCTGGCCCGTTCCGGCCCGACGGGCAGAGTACTCCCCCCCGTTCTCCCCCGCCTGACCCCGGCTCGGAAGCCGCCCTGCGGGTGTGGGGATCCTGTCCCACGGTTTTCGCCGCCGGCTTGCCGCACCTCGGCCGTCCGGTGATCTCAGCCCCGAGGCCCCGCCGCCGCAGCCGGCCGGGGGTGTGGGGATCCTGTCCCACGGTTTTCGCCGCCGGCTTGCCGCACCTCGGCTGTCCGGTGATCTCAGCCCCGAGGCCCCGCCGGCGCAGCCGGCCGGGGGGTGTGGGGGGCCTTGCCCCCCCCCGTGGTCGCCGCCGGCTCCGCCGCAGGCGAACCGAGAGTGAGCCGGCCGCAGGCCGTCGACCCGGCAGTTCCCGCCGCAGGCGGCCGAGCGAGCGCAGCGAGCGACGGCCGCCGAGGACGGCGAGCGACGGCCGCCGAGGACGGCTACAAGTCGAAGAGGCCGTCGGGTACGTCGACGAGGATGCGGTCGCCGTCCTGGCCCCGCACGAAGGCCACGGGGACCAGCGCCCCGGTGTCGAGCACCAGCAGGTCGCTGGCCGCGCCGGCGTGGACCTCGCAGCAGTGTCCCCGGGCCACGCCGTGCTGGTCCACCACCTCGGCGCCCACCAGGCGGTGCACCCACAGCTCGTCCGGGTCGTCGATGGGCTCGGCGCACAGGATGGTGCCTCGTAGTCCCTCTGCCGCCTCGCGCGTGTCGTATCCCCGGAAATGGACGATCCAGTGGCCGGAGTGCGGACTTGACCGCTCGATCTCTACCGTTCCGGCGGCCGTGCCGGTGGTGCGCAGCACCGCTCCATGGGCCAGGCGCTCCTGGCGCGTGGTGGTGAGGTTGACGACGACGTCGCCCCGCAGGCCATGGGCCCGCATGACCCGCCCCACTTCCAGGAGCCCGCTCACGGGTGGGTGCCGGTTGCCCTAATCGACGATGTCGACGTGGACGTCGATTCCCTCGCTGGCACCGGCGGCCCGGACCACCGTGCGCAGCGCCTGGGCGACCCGGCCGCGACGGCCGATCACCTTGCCCATGTCTTCCTGGGCGACGTGGAGGCGCAGGGCGATGCCCTGCCGCCGGCTGTCGTCCAGCTCGACCTCCACCGCACCCGGTTCGTCGACGATGGCCTTGGCGAGGTATTCGAGCACTCCGACGGCCAGCGCCCCCTGGCGTCGGCTGCTGTCGTCGTCGGCGTCGTCATCGGCCGCCAGGTCGGCAACCAGGCCGTCGGGGTCCTCGATGTCGTCCAGCTCGGCCTCGTCCACCTCGTCGTCGGCCTCGAACGCGAGGTCTGCCGGCAGAGCGGCCGCCTCCCTGTCGCCCGGATCGCTCACGTCTGCCCGCTCAGGGGGCCGCTCGGGCCGCGCTCGCTCTGCCCGCTCATGGGGCCTCGGGCTTGAACTCGGCCCACGCCCCCGAGGTCTCGAGGAGCTTGCGCACCCGATCGGTCGGCTGGGCGCCATCGCGGAGGTACACGAGGGCCCGCTCGTTGTCGATCTTGACCCCGGACGGCTCGAGCCGCGGCTCGTAGGTGCCGAGCACCTCGATGAAGCGGCCGTCGCGGGGCGAACGGCTGTCGGCCGCCACCACCCGGTAGGTCGGCTGTTTGGTCTTGCCCATCCGCATCAGGCGGAGCTTCACGGCCATGGTCGTCGATTTTCTTTCCGTGTAGGGGTCTGGTCGACCGGGTCACCGCTTGGGTGTGACCCGCCCGCCCTTGCGCTTCTTGTTGGACTTCGCTTTGGCCCGGCGGGCGAGCCCGGGCATGCCCTGCATCATCCGCTGCACCTCCTTGAACTGCTTCAGCAGCAGGTTGACCTCCGAGGTGGTGGCACCGCTGCCGTTGGCGATGCGCAGTCGCCTCGACCCGTCGATGCCGTCGGGCGCCTGCCGCTCCGTGGGCGTCATCGAGCGGATCATCGCCTCGACCCGGGCGAGCTGGCTGTCGTCGATGTCGGCGTCCTTCAACTCCTTCGGGACCCCGGGGAGCATAGCCACGATGCCCTTGAGGGGTCCCATCTTCTTGACCTGCTGCATCTGCTCCAGGAAGTCCTCGAGGGTGAAACGCCCTTCCATGAGCGCATCGGCCGCCTTGCCGGCCACGTCCTGGTCGTACTCCGCCTCGGCCCGGGCCAGGACGGCCCGCATGTCGCCCTGGCCCATGATGCGGTCGGCCATGCCGTCCGGGTGGAACTGCTGGAACTCCACCAGCTTCTCGCCCGTACTGGCGAAGACGATGGGCTTGCCGACGACCTCCTTGACGCTCAGGGCGGCCCCACCGCGGGCGTCACCATCGAGCTTGGTGAGGATGACCCCGTCGAGCTCGAGGGCCTCGTTGAACGCCTCGGCCGTGGCCACGGCCTCTTGGCCGATCATGGCGTCGATGACCAGGAACGTGTATCGGGGCTCGACCGCCCTGGAGATGCGGCTGACCTCGTCCATGAGGTCGGCGTCGATGGTGAGGCGTCCGGCGGTATCGACGATCAGCACGTCCCGGCCTGTGCGGCGGGCCTCCTCCAGGCCAGCGGTGGCCACGCTGACCGGATCGGTGGGCTCGGAGAACACAGGCACGCCGACCTGGCCCCCCAGCACCTGGAGCTGCTGCACGGCCGCCGGCCGCTGGAGGTCGGCCCCGACCAACAGCGGGTGGCGGCCCTGCTGCTTGAACCAGCGTCCCAGCTTTCCGGCTGCCGTTGTCTTGCCCGAGCCCTGCAAGCCGGCCAGCAACACGACGGTGGGCGGCCTGGATGCATAGGAGATCTTGAGGGTCTCGCCCCCGAGGACGTTGACGAGCTCCTCGTAGACGAGCTTGACCACCTGTTGGGCGGGGCTGAAGGCGTTGTGCAGCTCGGCGCCGATGGCCCGTTCCCGGATGCGGGCGACCATCTGACGGGCCACCCGGAAGTTGACATCGGCTTCCAGAAGGGCCTGGCGGATCTCGCGCAGCACCTCATCGACGTCGGCCTCGTCGATCCGCCCCTTCTTGCGGAGGCGGCCGAAGATGCCATCGAGACGGTCGGAGAGCGAGTCGAACATGCGGCCTGTCAGGGTAGCGGCACGGTGGGCGCTGGCCGACCGGGGAAGCGCCCGAGGCCGGCGCCCGGAGGGCTTACGCCGCCACCGATCCCGATCGTCTGCTTCCGTCCCGATTGTGCAGCTCACAGACGACCAGGCGGCTCCCGTTGTCCCAGGCACGTCGGCCGGGGTAGAGGAAGTAGATGCCGACCTCGGCAGGTCGCGAAGTCGTGTAGCGCCGGGCCGCCTGGTCGCAGCGTTGACCGACGATGGCCTGCATGCCGACCGGGCCGGGCCATGCGCCGTTGTCCGCGGTGAACGAACCCACCACCTCCCCGTTGTGGGACTTGGCACAGGGGACTTTGGTCACCTTGTCGGCGAACACGCTCGTGACGTCGCGGTTGAAGCAGTCCCCGTTCGTCAACCGGGTGTAGGAAACGTGGTGGCTGGCGGCCACCAGGTAGACCGCGATGGCGCGGTACCGAGGATCAGCGAGGACACGATCCCCAACACCCCCAGCACCTGACCGGCGATGGCGTTGTTCCTTCCCGCCTTCGCCCCGGCCGACGAGTCGATGATCCTCTTGGCCTTGAACCCGGTGATGAGGGCGGCGATCCCGGCCGGCGGGCAGACGAAGAACGAGAAGAGCCCGAGGCCGAGCGACCAGCTCGCCAACGGCTCGGTCCGGAGTGCCCCTGGACCGTGGGATGGAGGAGGCGGCGGCCATCCTCCGCCCGCCATCGCCGGGGCCTAGGGGGACCAGGCCGGAGGCGGTGACCCGGCGGGAGGCGGTGACCAGGCCGGAGGCGGTGACCCGGCGGGCGGCGGCGGTGACCAACCGGGCGGCGGCTCCGAAGGCCCAGGCTCGACCGGCGGTTGTCCCAGCCGGTGCCATTCCCCGCTGCCGTAATCCCCCACGTCGTCTCCTTCGGGGTCGAACGTCAGTACTGCTATCGCCCGGCCGCCTTCGAAGCGGGGGTCGACGCCCCGGACACCGCCGGGCTGACCGTACACCGTCGGCAGATGAGGTTCCTGGGCCGGCCCCGGGCTGCGCGGCCACAGGTCGGCACCCCTGCGGACGACTCTGTGGGACGGCGGTCAGCGGGTGGGCGGTGACCCGATCGTGACGGTGGCGGGCGGGACCGTCGTCGGCGGTGGCGGACTGGTGGTCGGTCGGGTGGTCGGTCGGGTGGTCG
>JBBSHS010000033.1:0-25847 GCA_038232515.1 Acidimicrobiales bacterium | reverse complement strand
GCTCGCCCTCAGCCGCCTGGTCAGGTTGGGGACCGGTCTCCTCGGGCTGAGCGGCCTGGGCCTCGTCGGCCGCCGCCTGCTTGGCCTGGTGCTGCTTGTCGTCGCCTTCGTCGGCGCCCTCGCCGGCCGGGGCCGGCTTCCCTTCGGTCTCGTTGTTCTCGGCCGTGGCCGCGCCCTCGCCGGCCGGGTCCGGCTTCTCGGGGGCCGTCTTGTCCTGGGCCGGCTTGGCCGGGCCCGACTTGTCGTTTGGCTTGGGCTCGTCCGAGCCCTCCCCGGCGGCTTTGCCTTCGTCCCGTTTCTTGGCTTCCTCGGCCCGGGCCTTGGCCTGGTCGGCCACGGCTTTGCGCTCGGCGATGGCCGCGTCCATGGCCCGGCGCTCCTTGTCGATCTGCTCGGGGCTAACCCGCAGGCCGCCCTCGCGCCGGGCCCGGCACAGGGACCCGTGGGCGGGCACGTCGCCGCTCAGGCGGTCGGCCTCCAGGTCGTCGATCAACTGGTCGAAGCCGTTGTCGGTGAGCGGCCCGAAGAAACGCCAGTTCACGGCCAGGCACGGCGCCTTGTCGCAGTAGGCGATGCACTCGACCTCTTCGAGGGTGAAGCGACCGTCCTCGGTGGTCTGACCGGGCTTGACCCCCAGGCGCTCACCGGCGTGCTCCAACAACTCGTAGCCGCCGTTCAGCAGGCAGGCGATGTTGGTGCAGATCGACACCAGCCAGGTCCCCACCGGCTCGGTGAACAGCATGTCGTAGAAACTGGCCGTGCCCAGGATCTCGGCCGCCGTGAGGTCCAACAGCTCGGCCACGTGCTCCATGGCCTCAGCCGTGAGGTACCCGTCCTGTTCCTGGCACAGGTGCAGGAGCGGGATGAGGGCCGAGCGGGCCTTGGGGTACAAGACGACGGTGTCCCTGGCCCGTTTCTCGTTGGTAGCCGTCAGGCGCCCCATCTAACGGTCCACGTCTCCCATGACGGGGTCGATGGTCGAGATGATGGCGATGGCGTCGGCCACCAGGGCGCCGTGGACCATGACGGGCATCGTCTGCAGGTTCACGAAGCTGGGCGCCCGGATGTGCAGCCGGTACGGCTTGGCCGAGCCGTCGGCCACCAGATAGCAACCCAGCTCGCCCCGGGGTGACTCGATGGCGGTGTAGACCTCGCCCGAGGGCACCTTGAAGCCCTCTGTGAACAGCTTGAAGTGATGGATGAGGGCCTCCATCGACTCGTTGATACGGGCCCGGGGCGGCGGTGTGATCTTCTTGTCCTGGGCCCGGAAGTCGCCGCCCGGGATCAGGTCCACCATCTGGCGGCACATGCGCAACGACTGGCGGACCTCTTCGACGCGCTGGGCGTAGCGGTCCCAGCAGTCGCCGTACTCGCCGACGACCACGTCGAACTCCAACTCTGCGTACTTGAGGTAGGGCATGTCGCGGCGCAGGTCCCAGTCGACCCCCGTAGAGCGCAGCACCGGCCCCGACGCCGACAGGGCGATGGCCTGCTCGGCGGTGATGATGCCGACGCCACGGGTCCGTTCGATGAAGATGGGCTGACCGGTGAGGATGTCCTCGTACTCCCGCAGCCGGTTGTCGACCGTGTCGCAGATTGTGATGACGTCCTGGCGCCACCCGGCCGGCAGGTCGACGACCACGCCCCCCGGACGGATGTAGTTGTGGTTCATGCGCAGGCCCGTGACCTTCTCGAAGAAGGCCAGCAGCAGCTCGCGCTCGCGCAGGACGTAGGTGAACACACCGACCCCGCCCAGGTCGTTGCTGTTGGTACCGATCCACACCAGGTGGCTCGAGAGGCGGTTCAGCTCCAGCATGAGAGTGCGGATCCACTGCGCCCGGTCCGGGACCTCCAAGCCCAGCAACTGCTCCACGGCCATGGAGTACACGGCCTCGTTGTGGAAGGGCGCCAGGTAGTCCATACGGGTGACGTTGGTGCTGCCCTGGATGTACATCAGCTCCTCGCCCGTCTTCTCCATGCCGGTGTGGAGGTAGCCGATGACGGGCTTGCAGCGCAGCACGGTCTCGCCGTCGAGCTCGAGCATCACCCGTAGCACGCCATGGGTGCTGGGGTGCTGGGGGCCCATGTTGATGATCATGGTCTCGTCCGACGGGTATTCGACGTCCACGTCGGACGGGTCGATGCCGACACCTTCGGGCAGCCGCAGGAACGCCCCCTCCTCGCGCAGGAGGTTGAGGCCGTCCTCTTCGGCGCGAGGGTGCATCTCCTGGGTCGGCTCGGCGGTCTCTGCCGAGAGCCTGGAGGTGGCCCTGGCGTGCTGCATGTCGGGCCCGCTCATCGGGTGTCGGCCGGGGTCTTGAACTGCACGGGCACCCGGCCGACGGCGTAGTCCTTGCGCAGCGGGTGGCCCTCCCACTCGTCGGGCATGAGGATCCGGGTCAGGTCAGGGTGGCCGTCGAAGACGATGCCCATGAGGTCGTACGCCTCGCGCTCCATGGCATCGGTGCCGGGGTACAGGTCGAACAGCGTGGGCGTCACCGGCTGGTCGGCCGGAACCTGGCACCGGACCCGGACGCGGCGGCGCTGGGCCATGTCCAACAGGCTGACGACCACCTCGAACCGCTGGGCGGCCACACCGTCCGGCAGTTGCCGCGGGGCGGTGAGGTAGTCCACCGCGCACAGGTCGCTGCAGAACGTGTAGCCGTCGCTCCGCAGCCCGGCCACGAGGTCGTGGTAGCCGGCCACGTCGGTGTGCGCGACCGCCTGGCCCTGGTGGTCGGTGGTGGGGTGGCCGTGGACACTGGTGGCGACCGCCGCCGGCGCCTCCTCGCCGGCTTCGACCGGCGGCACGGCGCTCATGCCGTGCGAGCCGGGGCCGGAACGTCGAGCCGCAGGCCGGCGCCGGCGCCGGTCTCGAGACGGCGCTGGGTGATCTCGCCGTCGTGGATCTTCTGATGCAAGGTGAGGATGGCGTGGATGAGGGTCTCCGGGCTCGGGGGGCAACCCGGGGCGTAGACATCGACGGGCACAACCTGGTCCACGCCCTGGACGATGGCGTAGTTGTTGAACATGCCCCCAGTGCTGGCGCACACCCCCATCGAGAGCACCCATTTGGGCTCCATCATCTGGTCGTAGACGTTGCGGAGCACGGGCGCCATCTTCTGGCTGACCCGGCCGGCCACGATCATCAGGTCGGCCTGGCGCGGTGACGCCCGGAACACCTCCATGCCGAAGCGGGCCAGGTCGTAACCGGGCCCACCCGCCGCCATCATCTCGATGGCGCAGCAGGCCAGACCGAAGTTGGCCGGCCACAGGCTCTTCTCCCTGGCCCACTTGACCAGGTTCTCGACGGTGCCCGTGAGGAAATTGTGGTTGAGGCTCTCGAGGCCCATCACCTCACACGCTAGTCAAGCGGAGGCTGGGACACGGCTGACCGCGTGCCGCTGGCGCCGCACCGGCCCTCAGGCCGCCGGGCGGCCGACCTGGATCGTGGTGGGCGTCGTGCGCTCCGGGCCAGTGGCTCCCGTGGGCCTCGGCCTGGCCGCCTTGCGGGTCGGGCCCCAGTCGAGTGCGCCGTTGGCCAGGAGGTACATGAACGACACGAAGACCGCCACCGCGAACACCACCATCTCGACCAACCCGAAAGTGGCCAGCTGTCGGTAGATGACCGCCCACGGGTACAAGAAGATGATCTCGATGTCGAAGATGACGAAGATCATGGCCACGAGGTAGAAGCGGACGGGGAAGCGCTCGGCCGGGTCGCTGGTGGGAACGATGCCGGACTCGTAGGGGGCCGACTTGGCCGCGTTTGGCCGACGGGTCGACAACAGCGCCGAGGCCACGAGGGACCCGGCGGCGAAGCCCACGCCCAGGACGAGCATGGCCACGACAGGCAGGTAGTCGTCCACGGCCCCAGAGCCTATCCCGCGCCCGTCAGGCGGGCGCCGGGTTGGCCAGGCCGGCCTCGTCGGCGGCCCAGATCTCCTGGTCCCGCTTGTGCAGCCAGTAGCAGCTCACCCCGAACACGAGCCCGGCAGCCACGGCCACCATGACCGGTGGGAAGCGCAGCGACCCGAGGTCCCGCACGATGAGCAGCGAGGTGTAGGGCTGGGTCTTGTCCGGCGCCGGCTTGGACGTGGCCGTGGCCAGCGGATCCTTGTACGCCTTCTGCACCACCAGCACCACGTAGTGGGGTTCGTGCCGGAACCATCCGATCGGGTTCCAGGCCGGACCGTTCTTGAAGAAGCGGTGGCGCCCGATCGAGAACCAGGTGGCGTCCTCCTTGCTGTTCTTCTCGAAGCCGGCCACATAGACGTAGTCGGTGGAGGCGGAGAACGGCGGGGTGAACTTGGGCGGCTTGGGCAGCTCGCCGGTGGCCGACTTCGTGGTGTTGGGGGCCAGGATCTTGTCGGCCGAGGCCACGGAGTCGCCGTAGACGGGCTCGCCCGCGGCCAGGGCCTTCCACCCGTTGCCGAGCCCGCCGGGATTATGGGGATCACTCGGGAGGCCCCGGCCCGCGTTGAGGGCCGAGGCCGAGGGCGGCCCGCTGGTGATCTCGACCGCCTTCCACGTGGCCGGCCGGCCCTGGATCCCTATGCCGAACACGGCCCAGACGATGGCCATCACCATCACCCATCCCGACAGCCCGGCGACGGCCAGGACCGCGCCCAGCCGGGCGCCCATGTTGGTGGCCAACAACAGGTAGACGCTCCCCGGTAGGGCTATGGCGGCCACGAGCACGATGAGGATGCCGCGGACCTGGGGATCCCACTGGAACACGGCGACGAGGGGCAGGAGCGCGTGCAGCATCTACAGGCTCCGTTCGTAATCGGCGATGGCCGTGATATCCGCCGGGCTCAGGTACTCGCCGAAGTGCGGCATACCGCCCCCCGCGCTCTGGCCGATCCCTCCCCGCCCATAGGTCTCGCCGAACAGCACCCCTTCGGAGAGGAACTTGACCATGTCCGCCTCGTTCGGGAACCGTCTGATCGTGTCACCGTTGGTGAGGTTCGGGCCGTAGCGCCCGCCGGCGGTGACGTCGGCCTCGCCGAAGGAGAAACCCTCGGTGTGGCAGCGGGCGCAGTTGGTGTTGAACAACACCTGACCATCGACCATCGGGCTGCCGTCCATCCTGCCCTCCGTCTTGGCCTCCGTGGCCGCCGCGTCCGTCCAGAACTTGCGGGCGTCGGCAGCGGACAGCTCCAGGCCACCCTGGCTCTTCGGGGTCCGCAGGTAGTTGACCAGGTCGTCGATCTGCTGGCCGTTGAGGGCGCCCCCGCCGGCAACGCCCCACGCCGGCATGGGCGTCCCGGCCCGTCCGTACACGAGGATGATGCGCAGCGCGTCGGTGGGGTCGACCTTGGTGGGGTCGTACTTCTCCCCTGCCGTGGGGAAACGCAGGGCGGCGGTGCTGATGGCCGGCGCCTTCCAGGTGACCTGACGGGTACGACCGAGCAGGTCGGTGATCGAGTACGTCGTGCTGCCGCCGCTGCCATCGACCCCGTGACAGGTGCCGCAGCCGAAGTGGGCGCCCGGGAGGGTCGAGGTGGTGGGCTGGAAGAGACCCTTGCCCCGCTCGACCGACTGCTGGGCGAAGCCCTGCACGGCGTTGGCCTTACGGGTCTCTTCCCGTACCCAGTACAGCGGCAGGCCGATGGCCACGATGACCAGC
The DNA here is from genome assembly GCA_038232515.1 of Acidimicrobiales bacterium. Taxonomy (GTDB): domain Bacteria; phylum Actinomycetota; class Acidimicrobiia; order Acidimicrobiales; family JAUJNH01; genus JBBSHS01. The sequence continues at coordinate 20,215 of JBBSHS010000033.1, read as the reverse complement.
AGGATGAGCGCCATCGACAGTGCCCGGTCGAGGCGCTTGGTCTCCAGGATGTCGTCGTCGTAGTACGGCTTGCGATTGGGGGCCAACGCACGCTCGGAGCCGGGCGCGGGCCCGGCCTTCTTCACGTGGGCGACGACGAAGGCCAGCCAGCCGACGACGAGGGCGGCGGCGACGATGAGCCCGATCTTCTGCTGGGCGGTGAAAGCCGCAAGCGTCAACGCCACGCTCCGGCGCGGGTCGGGAGAGGACGGGCCGCCTCAGGCACAGTGGGGGCCCTCCTGTTCCTGTCCCGTGCTGTTGGTACCGATGGGCGGCCCCTGGATGACCTTGGACGTGTCGATGGCCAGCGAGTCGGCGCTGGCGATGATGGCGAACCGGTCGAGGCCACGGGGGGCCGGACCAGCCTTCTTCTCGCCCACCCGGTTGTACTTCGAGCCGTGGCACGGGCACTCGAACCACTGCGACGACCCGCACCATGGGACCCGGCAGCCCAGGTGGACGCACTTCTGGTACAGGGCCACATAGCCGGCGGTCATGCCCGGGATGAGCGGCGCGTAGGCCGTGATCTTCTTGGCCTTGTCGACATCCTCCTTGGGGAAGGGCTGGATGTAGAGCCGGCCGTCAGGCACGTAGTGAGGTTCCTTCTTGGCGAAGTCGGCGGTGAGATCGCCCACGGACACCTTGATCTTCGAGCCGAAGCCTCCGGACAGTGTGGGCCACAAGAAGGCGAGCATGGCCGCCCCGAAGCCCGAGAGCCCGAAGGCGAACATACCGACCACGCCGCGGTTGAGGAACTGTCGGCGGGTGACGCCAAGGGCCTCCTCGTCGAGCGGCTCCCGCACGGCCGGCGGCACGGCCTCAGGCCGCTTGGCCACCTCGCCCCCGCCGCGGGCTTCCAGGGCGGCCGCCCGCTCGAGCGCCCGACCGGTGCCTGGAGGGGCCGACGCCTCGAGGTCGTCGAGAACGGGGTTGCGCCGGTCACGACTGGCCGTCTCGCGCGTGACCAGGCCGGTGGCCCGGTTGCGGTCGCGGCGTACCGCCGTCGTGATCACGAAGATGGCGGCCAGCACCACGACGACGCCGATGCCGACGAGCGACCAGACTCCGCCTCCCACTGCCAGAAACACGGGTGCCTCGCTCCTACAGCTCGAAGATGTCGTGGACGCCCTGGCGCCACGGCAGGATGAAGTTGAAGCCCTCGCCCCGGAAGAAGCAGCCGATGATGACGAGGCTGGCCCAGAACATCAGGAAGAAGGTGAAGATGGCGATGGCGAACTTGCGGTCCTCGGGCTTGTGCGACGGGTTCCTGTCGATGTAGCCGGCCACGGCCAGACCGGCCAGGCCGACGCCGGGAATGGCCACACCGGCGACCATCGGGTGGAACATGGTCAACAGCTCCTGGAGACCGAGGAAGTACCAGGGGGCCTTGGACGGGTTGGGGGTGAGGTTGTAGTTGGCCGCGCCCAGAAGCGGCGCGTTCACGAACGTGGCGAAGACCAGGAGGAACGAGGTCATGCCCAGCGCGGCCACGAACTCCGAGACCAGCAGATGGGGCCAGACGTGCACCTTGTCGGTGGGCACCGACTTGACGTCCTGGATGGACCCGGCCTTGACCACGGTGAGAAGGCGCTGGGTGTGCCCGGCGGCCCCGGCCACCGCTCCACCGGTCCCGCCGCCGGTCACCCGGGCGGCGGCCGCCGTGGCGGCCGGGGCCTCTTTGGTGGCCACGCCGCCGCCAGCGCCGGGCTGGCCTTCACCGGCACCACCCGCGCCGGTCCCACCCCCGCCTCCAGCTGCCGCTCTGGCGGCTTTGGCGGCTGCCGAGCGCTCCAGCAGGGCGTCGGGGATCTTGCCCGACGGGTCGCTGGGAGTGGCGGTCCCTCCGGCTGCGTCGGACCCGCCCGGCGCCTCCGGTCCAGCGACGGATGCGGCGCCACCAGCGCCGGGTGCCTCCTCGGCTTTCTTGGCCTCGAGCGCGGCCTTCCGCTCCGCCGCTCTCTTGAGGAGGTGGTCGGGGATCTCAGCCACGAACAGTCACCTCCGCAGTGCGCATCGGTCGATCAGAGCGGGCCACTTATGCCTCCGTCCTTGCGGACCCTCCAGAAGTGGATGGCCATGAAGATAACGATCACGAACGGGAACATCAGCACATGGAGCACATACCATCGAAGCAGGGTGGCAGGGCCGATCTCCACCCCGCCCAACAGGACGAACCTCACCTGTGTCCCCACCACCGGCGAATAGCCGATCATGTTGGTGCCCACCGTCACCGCCCACAGGGCCAACTGGTCCCAGGGGAGCAGGTAGCCGGTGAACGACAGCAGCAGGGTGAGGGTGAGCAGGATGACGCCGATCACCCAGTTGAACTCCCGCGGCGCCTTGTAGGCGCCGTGGTAGAAGACCCGGGCCATGTGCAGGAACACCGAGATCACCATGAGGTGGGCCCCCCAACGGTGCATGTTCCTCACCAGGAGCCCGAAGGTCACCGACGTCTCCAACGACTTGATGTCCGACCACGCCGCCGTGTCGGTCGGCCGGTAGAAGAACATCAAGAAGATGCCCGTGACCGTCTCGATGATGAACAGGAAGAAGCTCATGCCGCCCAGGCACAGCGTGTAGCTGACCTTCACCGCGTGGCGCTTCACCTTGACCGGGTGCAGGTGGTACAGCACCGAGTTCATGATCACGTACGACCGGTTCCTCGGGCTGTCGGAGTAGCCCTTGCGGAAGATGGACCCGGGCCGGAAGATCGAGGCCCACACCTGGCCACCCTGGACGCGGCCCCACGACTCGCGCGCCCGGGCCGCCGGGCTCTTGCGCTCTTTGACGGCGATCCGCTTTGCCATGGTTCAGTCTCCTCGCGAACCCGCTACCAGCGCATGCCGTAGCTGAAGCCGTGCTTGGTGTCACGCTGGTGCTGGTCGCCTTCACGCGGCGCCACCCCAGCCTTGCCCATGATGATCACGCCTGTGGGGCACCGGTCGACGCACAGACCGCACCGGGTGCACACGTCCTCGTCGACCACGAAGATGACATGGTCGTCGGGGTCGGTGCCCGGCTGGTCGGTCTCGAGGGCCTCGGCCACGGTGGCCGCGTCCAGCATGTGGATGCACTTCCACGGGCAGATGTCGACGCAGCCCTCGCACATGATGCACTCGGACTGGTCGATGTGCAGGAACTGCTTGGGCTTGACCGCCTTGGACAGCTCCTCGTGGGGGATCTCGGTGAGCGTGTACTCACCCGGGAAGCTCGGTAGCGGCGGATTGGCATCGGTACGGGCCATCGGGACCTCCTACGCCTGGCTCGGCTTGGTGAGCGGCCGGCCGTAGGCCGACGTGGACGTGAGCGCAGCCTGGGCGACCTGCGTGGCCGTCTTGCTGCGCTTCTGCCACCACGACCACAGCATGAACTGCACGGCCAGGCCGGCGATGTAGATCGTGGCGGCGATGAGGTCCCGAATGTGCTGGGCGTTGATGAGCACCCGGCCCACCGTGCCGTACCAGTGCCCACCGGTGAAGGGGACGTGGAAGCCTCCGCTCCAGATGAGGTGCTTGTGGTTGACCGGCAATGGGCCGGTCGGGATGCCGATCTTGTCAGACCGCCAGCCGAGATCACCGTCGGCCCACCGCAAGAACCGGTCGGGCACGACGCCGTAGATCATGACGAACAGCAAGAAGACCCACAGGGCGGCGGCGAACGCCTCGCCCCACGTCAGCCTCTGACCCGGAGGACGGTGACGGGCCACGACGAAGACCGCGCTGAGCAGCACCAGCGTGATGGCGATCGACGCGTAGAAGGCGATCACTCGGGGTCCTCGGCTCCTTTCACTCTCGACCGGATCAGCGGGAGGCCTCCACGGCACCCTCGTGAATCCGTGCACAACTGTACCTGGGGGGCGGCATGACCATGTAGTCGAAGAACGGGTCCCGTGGTCTGCGGGTCTACCACGACCCCTGCGAGGCGGGCACATCGGCATCCCGCCGGCCTCCGGTGGGGCCGAAGTGGCCGCCGGCCCTCGTCGGCCGACCCGGTGTGTCCACCGGCCTGGTCGGCAGGTGCCGACGGCGCATACAGTCGCGCCGGTGACCGAGATACCCGACCACCTACTGCGCCGCTCACGCGAGCGGCGGGCCGCTCTCGGCCAGGGCGACGGCGAAGGCGGCCCCGGCGAGGCATCCTCGCTTCCGGCCACGACGGGGCCTACCAGCGCGCCGGCCGCCGCCGCCGCCCCTGCGGCCGCCCCGGTCCAGGCTGCGCCCCGCGTGGCGGCGGTGGCCGAGCCCCGGCCCGAGGCGCCTCCCATCCCGCCCGGCAAAGCCAAGATCCCGCTGTTCGCCCTGCCCGTGATCCTCGTACTGCCCCTGTTCGCCTTCTTCTACGCCCACGGGTTCCAGACCCCGCCGAAGGAGGTCCCAACCGACCCGCTGGTGCTGGGCGCCGAGGTGTACCGCACCGCCGGTTGCTCCGGCTGTCACGGCGCCAACGGCGAGGGCGGTGTCGGCCCGGTGCTGCACCAGGGCGAAGCGGTCAAGACGTTCCCCACCGTCGCCGACCACATCGCATGGGTCAAGACCGGCTCGGCACCCTTCCAAGGCCAGAAGTACGGCGACCCGAACCGGCCCGGCGGCCAGCACGGTCCGGCCACAGGGGCCATGCCAGCCTTCGCCGGCCAGCTCAGCGACGCCCAGGTGGCCGCCGTCGTGCAGTACGAGCGGGAAAAGCTGTGAGATGGGCCATCCCGCCCATGCCGGCGTGACAGAGGTGCCGCCGAGGCGGTAGGACTGGTCGCGTGACCACCGTGCACCGCCACGACGTCCTTGTCGTCGGGGGCGGCCCGTCCGGCGCTTCGTGCGCCCACTGGCTGGCCGACGCCGGCCACGACGTCCTCTTGGTGGAAAAGAAGCGGTTCCCACGGGAGAAGACCTGCGGTGACGGGCTGACCCCACGGGCTGTCAAGCAGCTGTTCGACCTGGGCCTGGCCGACGAGCTGGCCGAGCACCACAAGTTCATCGGGCTGCGCTCGGTGGCCTTCGGCCGCAGCCTCGAGCTGCGCTGGCCCGCCCACCCCGGATTTCCCGACTTCGGCTACGTCGTCACCCGCAAGGACCTCGACATGTTGGTGGCCGAACGGGCGGTCAAGGCCGGCGCCACGCTGTGGCAGGAGTCCGAGGCGGTGGCTCCCGTCCTGGTAGGTGGGCTGCTGCGGGGGGCCATGGTCAAGCGCAAGGGCGACCCCGGCCCCGGCCCCGTCGAGGTCCGGGCCCGGTACGTGGTCGTGGCCGACGGGGCCAACTCCCGCTTCGGCCGGGCCCTGGGCACCACCAGAAACCGGGCATACCCGCTGGGCATGGCCATCCGCGGCTACTACGAGTCGCCCCGCCACGCCGAGGAGTGGATCGAGAGCAGGCTCGACATCCGGGACAAGCAGGGCAACGTCCTGCCCGGCTACGGCTGGATCTTCCCGGTAGGCGACGGACGGGTGAACGTGGGCGTCGGCCTGCTGTCCACCTTCAACCAGTGGAAGGCCGTCAACACCACCCACCTGATGGCCGCCTACGTGGATCAGGCGGACGAGTCCTGGGGACTGCGGTCCGAGACGGCGTGCGGGCCGCCGACCGGGGGACGGCTGCCCATGGCCCTGTCCGTCGGGCCCCACAGCGGGCCCACGTGGTTGTTGACCGGCGACGCCGGCGGGGCGATCAACCCGTTCAACGGCGAGGGCATCGCCTACGCCTACGAGACCGGGCGCATGGCCGCCGACGCCGTCCACGAGGCCCTGGTGACAGGGGACGGAATGGCCCTGTCCGACTACGACCGCCGCCTGCAGGAGGAGTACGGCCTGTATTTCAAGGTGGCCCGTGCCTTCGTACGCATCATCGGCCGCCCCGAGCTCATGCGGATGCTGGTGAGCACGGGCATGCGCTCCGAGACGCTGATGGACTGGGTCCTGCGCATCATGGCCAACCTGCTGCGGCCCGACGAGCTGGGGCCGGCCGAGGCCGCCTACAAGGCCGTGGCGGCCATCGCCCGGCTGAGCTAAGCGCGGGGGGCAAAGTCCCCCCACACCCCCCGGCCGGCTTGCCGGCAGAAGCGTCGCCTGGAGCTGTCACTGTGCCAAGCGCCGGGGATTCACGGTGACGTCCGAGCGGCGGCGGTGGTTACTTGGCGGATGGCGGCCGCGGCCAGGTCCACGGTGCTCTCTATGTCGTCACGCGTGTGGGCCAGGCTGGGGAAGATGGCCTCGTAGGGGCCCGGAGCCAGGGCCACGCCCCGGTCGAGCATGGCCGTGAAGAAGCGCGCGTACAGGCCGGAGTCGGCGCACCGCCTGGCCGCCTCGTAGTCGGTGACGGGCTCGTCGGCGCCCAGGAACAGGCCCAGCAGCGGGCCCACCCGGGGTACCTGCACGGCCACGCCCGCCTCCTGGATCACCATCTGCAGCAGCTGCGCCAGCTCCGTGGCCCGGCCCTCGAGCATGGTGTAGGCGGCGTCGTCCAGCTGGCCCAGAACGGCCAGGCCGGCGGCCGTGGCCAACGGGTTGCCCGACAACGTGCCGCCCTGGTACACGGGGCCGAGCGGCGCCAGCATCTCCATCACAGCCCGGCTGGCCCCGAACGCCCCTACCGGCAGGCCGCCGCCGATGACCTTGCCGAAGCACCACACGTCAGGCTGCACGCCGAACCGTTCGGTGGCCCCTCCCCGCGCCAGCCGGAACCCGGTGATGACCTCGTCGAACAGCAGGAGGGCGCCGGCGTCGTCGCAGGCCCGACGCAGGCCTTCGAGGAAACCTGGAGCGGGTGCCACCAGGCCCATGTTGGCGGCCACCGGCTCGACGCATACGACCGCGACCTCCTCGTCGACCACGGGCATCTCGTTGTAGGGCACGACGATGGTGTCGGCCACCGCCGCCGGCGGGACCCCGGCGGAACCGGGCAGGCCCTGGTTGGCCACGCCGCTGCCGGCGGCGGCCAGCAGTGAGTCACTGTGACCGTGGTAGCAACCGGCGAACTTGACGATCTTGGACCGTCCCGTGGCCCCCCGGGCCAGGCGGATGGCGGACATGGCCGCCTCCGTGCCCGAGCTGGTCATCCTGATCATCTCCAGGCCCGGCACACGGCCGGTCATCTCCTCGGCCAGCAGCACCTCGCGCTCGGTCGGGGCCCCGAAGGTCGTGCCCTGGGCGGCCGCCTCCCGCACGGCGTCGACGATGGCAGGATGGGCGTGGCCCAGGATCGACGCACCGTAGGACTGCACGTAGTCGAGGTACCGGCGCCCCTCGACGTCCCACACGAACTGGCCTCGGCCCCGGGCCACGAAATAAGGCGTGCCCCCCCCGACCGACCGGAAGCTCCGCACCGGCGAGTTGACCCCGCCCGGCAGCACCGCCCGGGCCCGGGCCCACAGCTCCTCGTTGGTGGTCATCGGCAAACCTCTCATGGCGGGGACGATGGGCGCGCCATGGCCCCGGCACATTCCGCTCCCATCTGGTTACGGGCGACGTTCAGGCGCCCAGGGTCTCGGCCAGTTCGCCGGCCAGGTAGGTGAGGATCATGTCGGCACCGGCCCGCTTGATGGCGGTGGTCACCTCGAGGGCCACGGCTCGGCCGTCGATCCACCCCCGTTCGTCGGCCGCCTTCAACATGGCGTACTCGCCGCTCACGTGATAGGCGGCCACCGGCACGTCGACGGCGGCGGCCACGTCGGCGACGACGTCGAGGTAGGCGAGGGCGGGCTTGACCATCACCATGTCGGCGCCCTCTTCCACGTCGGCCAACACCTCGGCCATCGCCTCCCGGCGGTTGCGGGGATCCTGCTGGTAGCCCCTGCGGTCACCTCCGGCGGCGATGGTGACGTCGACCGCGTCACGGAACGGCCCGTACAGAGCGCTGGCGTACTTGGCCGCGTAGGCCAGGATGCAGACGTCGTCATGACCGGACGCGTCCAATGCCGATCTGATGGCGGCCACCTGGCCGTCCATCATCCCGCTGGGGGCCACGACATCGGCGCCGGCCTCGGCCTGGGCCACCGCCACCCGGCCGTAGAGCTCGATGGTCGGGTCGTTGTCGGGCTGACCCTTGTCGTCGAGCACGCCGCAGTGGCCGTGATCAGTGTACTCGTCCAGGCACAGATCGCACATGACCACCAGGCGTTGACCCAGCTCCTGCTTCAGGTCTCGCACGGCCAGCTGCACAATGCCCTCGGGGTCCCAGGCCTGGCTGCCTTCGGCGTCCCTGCGTTCGGGCACGCCGAACAGCATCAGTGCCGGCACGCCGAGGTTCGCCAGTCTGTCGGCCTCCTTGACCAGGCTGTCGCGGCTGTGCTGCACGACTCCGGGCAGGCTGGGAATGGGCCGGGGCTCCCCGCCTGCCTGGCGCACGAACATGGGAGCGACGAGGTCGTCGACCGTCAGGCGGGTCTCGGCCACCAGCCGGCGCAACGTCGGCGTTCGCCGCAACCGCCGCATCCGGCGAGCGGGAAAGGCCATCCACCGATCGTAGAGCCCGCCGGCCTACTCCCGGATTGTCCCTTGACGTACGAACACCCGTTCGATAGAGTGTCGGCATCTCGGGAACGTGCGGCGCTCCCCTTCCTGCTTGCAAGGTCTGTTCCAAGGGAGGATCATGGCCGCCGATGAGCGCCAACGCCATCAGCTCCACCTGCGGTTGGAAGCCGTTCTCGGGGCCGACGAAGCGGCCATCCTGATGGAGCACCTGCCTCCGGGCGGATGGGCCAGTGTGACCATGAAGTCCGACCTGGCTGACCTGGACGATCGGATCATGCGCCGCTTCGACCTCCAGGACGAGCACATCGGCCTGGTGGTGGCCCAGAAGGTCTCGTTGGCCATGGCCGTGCAGACACGCGCCCTGTCGCTCACCCTCTTCTCCAGCATCATCGGGGTGTCAGCGCTCGTATTCACCGCCACGCGCTTCTGAGCCCGCCATGCACGTGACCCGTCTTGCCATGTACGCCATGTACGCCATGTACCTACCGCTCGCCGCCATCGTGTCGTGGGGGGCGGCCCACGGCCTTGGCCACCGCCTCCGCCAGCGCCTCGATAGTGGCCTCGGCCGCCTCGGCCGTCACGGTGAGGCCTGCCTCCCGGGCCGCCGCAGTCGTCCTCGGACCGATGGTGACCACGACCGGTGGGACGGCCGGCGGGTTGCCGGCCACGGCCAGGTAGCCGGTGACGGTGCTGCCCGAGGTGAAGGTGATGGCGTCGGCATCCGCCGCCGCCGTCAGCTTGGCGGGCACGGGCGCGGCCGTCACCGTCCTGTAGGCCTCGACCACGTCCACCTGCCAGCCTTTGCCAGCCAGGCCCTCGGCCAGGGTCGGCTGCGCCCGGTCGGCCTGGGGCAGGAGCACACGGCCATTCCCCGATGGCAAAGCGGCGGCCAGGGCCTCCGCCGTGGCCAGGCCCGAAGGGACCAGATCAGGCCGCAAGCCATGGGCCGCCAGTGCGTCGGCGGTGGCCGCACCCACGGCAGCCAGGCGGCACGAACCGAAAGCCCGGGCGTCATTGACATGGGCCCACAGCCGCTCGACGGCGTTGGTCGACGCGAAGACGACCCAGTCGAATTCCGCCAGGCCGGCGGCAGCCTCCCCCAGCGCCGTCCCGCCATCCGCGGGATCGATCAGCGCCACGGTCGGGACCTCCACCACGGCCGCTCCCGATCGACGCAGCCGCTCGGCCAGGCCCGACGCCTGCTCCCGGGCCCGGGTCACGACGATGGTACGGCCGAACAGGGGCCGGTCCTCGAACCACGAGAGGTCCAGGCCGGCCACGTCGCCGACCACGATCGTGCTGGGCGGCTGAAGCTCGACCTGGCCCAGTCCGGCCAGTGTGGTCCGTACGCTGCGCTGAGCGGGACGCGTCCCCCAGTGCACGGCGGCGACCGGGGTCGTGGGCGGCAGCCCACCGGCCACCAGCCGGGCGGCGATGTCGGCGCGGTGGGCCACGCCCATCAACACGACGATGGTCCCGCCCACCTGGGCCAGGGCCTCCCAGTTGGTCTCGGTGTCCACGGCCACCCGGCTGTGGCCGGTCACCACGGTGAACGAGGTGGACAGACCTCGATGGGTCACGGGAATGCCGGCATAGGCGGGGACAGCCACAGCCGAGGTGATGCCGGGCACCACTTCGAAGGCCACGCCGGCGGCCAGCAGTGCCTGGGCCTCCTCGCCGCCCCGGCCGAAGACGAAGGGGTCGCCGCCCTTGAGGCGGACCACCTCCCGCCCGGCCCGTCCGTTCTCCACCAGCAGCCGGTTGATGGCATCCTGGTCGACCGGCCCCCCCGGCGCCTTGCCGACGTCGACGCGGTCGGCCCCGACGGGGGCCATGTCCAGCAGGGAGATCTCGGCCAGCCGGTCGTGTACGACGACGTCGGCGTGGCCGAGCACCTCGGCCGCCCGCACCGTCAACAGCCCGGGATCGCCCGGGCCGGCACCCACCAGGTAGACCGTCACGGCCACCACGGTGAAGCCGGACCGGCCCCCGTCGGCCGGCTCAACCCGGCGCCCGATCCAGCAGTGACCGGGCCCCCCGCTCGTCGAGCAGATGGTGGGCCAGCCGGCGACCCACGGCTACGCCGTCGGGCCCACGGCCGCAGGCCCGGACGACCGTGGTGCCGTCCAGGCTGGCCACCAGCCCGGCCACGGAGACATCTCCGCCCGGCTCGAGAGTGGCCAGGCTGGCCACCGGCAGATCGCAACCGCTCCCCAGCTCGGCCAGGAACGCCCGCTCGGCGTCCACTGCCCGGCGGGCGGCGCCGTCCTCCAGCGGCGCCAGCCGCGCCCGTGCCTCCTCGTCATCCACCCGGCATTCCACGGCCAGCGCACCTTGGCCCACCTGGGGGAGCATCACGGTGGCGTCCAATACCTGCGCCACCTGTCCGGCCCGGCCCAGGCGGCGCAGAGCCGCCAGTGCCACCACCACGGCCCCGTCCGGGGGCACCTTGGCCAGACGGGTGGCCATGTTGCCCCGCAGCTCGGCGAAGACGAGATCGGGCCGGGCATGGCCGAGCTGAGCCCGTCGCCGCACCGAGCCGGTGGCCACCGTGGCGCCAGGGGCGAGGTCGTCGAGGGTGGATCCCACCAGGGCATCCCACGGCGCTTCCCTCTCCGGCACGCAGGCCAGCACGAGCCCATCGGGCGACGGGCCCGAGGGCAGGTCCTTGGCCGAGTGCACGGCGATGTCGGCCTCGCCCCGCAGGACCGCCGCCTGCACCTCCTTCACGAAGACGCCCTGGCCGCCGATCTGGTGCAGGGGCCGGTCCGACATCCGGTCCCCCAGCGTGTCGACCAACACGAGTTCGGTGCCCACGGGCAGCAACGTGGTCACCCGCTGGGCCTGCCACCGGGCCAGAGGGCTCGACCGGGTGGCGATGCGCAGGCGTCGGGACACGCCCACGATCCTGCCCGACTCGGGATCGACGCGCACCGAGAGATCCAGGACCGGCGGGCGTGAGGGGCTACAGGCCGAACAGAGTCCTCACGGCGTCGGCCAGGCGCTCGCCCTTGGGGGTGCCGGCCTCGTCCTTCAGTCGGACGGTCGGCTCGTGGAGCAGCTTGGCCAGGATGCCTCTGGTGACGGCGTCAACCGCCTCACGCTGCTTCGGATCGAGGCCGTCGAGCCGGCCCCCGAAGCGTTGCAGCTCGCCCTGACGGACGCGCTCGGCCCTCTGGCGTAGTGCGGCCACCAGCGGTGCCACCTGGCGCTCGGCCACCGTGGCTCCGTAGCGGGCAACCTCATCCTCGACGATGGCCATGACCCGGTCGACCTCCCGGAGCCGGTCGGCCCGACCGGCCTCGGCAAAAGCCCGGATGTCATCCATGTCCAGAAGGGTCACGCCTTCGATGTCGGCTGCCGCCGGCTCGACATCGCGGGGCAGGGCCACGTCGACCACGAGCAGAGGGCGGCCGTCCCGGTCACTCATCACGGCGACCAGGTCATCGGCGTCGAGCACCGTGCCGGGCGCCGACGTGGAGGTGAGCAGGACGTCGACCGACGCCAAGGCGGCGGGAACGGCGGACAGCTCGAGGGGCGTGCCGCCGACCCGGTGGGCAACCTCGGCCGCCTTGCGCAGTGTCCGGTTGGCCACCAGCACCTCGGCCCGACCGCTGAGGGCGACCACGATGCCCTCGCCCGTCTCGCCCGCCCCCACCACCAGGACCCGGCTGCCGTCGAGAGTTCCGAGGCGTTGGGTGGCCATGGCCACCGCCGCCTGGGACACCGAGGTGACGCCACGGGCGATGGCCGTGTCCGAGCGGGCCCGCTTCCCGACCTCCACCGCCTGGCGGAACAGGCCGAGGAGGACCGGACCAGCCGACCCGGACACGCGGGCCGCCTCTGCCGCGCCCCGCACCTGGCCCAGGATCTCGCCCTCGCCCAGCACGGCCGAGTCGAGCCCGCAGGCCACCTTGAACAGGTGGCCGACGGCGTTGTCCTCGTAGTAGGCGTACAGGTGGTCGCCGAAGTCCTCCGGGGCGGTGAAGGACTGCTCGGCCAGGAAGTTCCGCACCGACTGCAGTACCCCGTGGAAGCGCTCGGCCACCACGTAGACCTCGGTGCGCTCGCAGGTGGACAGGACGACGGCCTCGCCCACGTGCTCGCGACCGGCCAGGTCGTCCAGGGCCTTGGGCAGGCGCGACGGGCTGAACGTCATCCGTTCCAACACCGCCAGCGGGACGGTGCGGTGGTTCAGTCCGATGACGACGACAGACACGCCTGCAGGCGCTCCCTGGCTAGGTCGATGGAACCCTCGCGAATCATCTCCAGCATCCCCGACTCGATGGCCGCGATCCAATCGAGACCCTCAGTGGAACCACCGCGGGACCGAATCGCATCCCGTTCGGCCGAGAGCAGCTCGGCCAGCACCGCGTACTCCTCGCCCAGCTCGGCCTCGACGTGGCCGCGCAACCAGGTGGCCAGCGCCGGGCTCCGGCCCCCGGTGGCCACGGTGACCAGCAGCGGCCCCTGGCGCACGACCGAGGGCAGCGTGTAGGAGCAGGACGAAGGTTCGTCGGCGGCGTTCACCCACACCCGCCGGGCCTCGCCCTCTTCGAACACGGCCCGGTTGACCGACGGGTCGTCGGTGGCGGCGACGGCCAGCCAGGCCCGGTCAAGGTCGGCCCTCTCCCATGGCCTCTCCTCGACGGTGACGGCACCGGCCTCCGCCAGTTCAGCGACACGAGCCCCCAGACGGGTGGCGACCACGTGCACGGAGGCGTCGGCGGCCAGGAGCCCCTCGACCTTACGGGCCGCCACCGCCCCGCCCCCCACGACCAGGCAGCGCCGTCCGGCCACGACCAGGTTGACGGGGTACTGAGGGGCGCCGACGGGCATCGGGGCAGCCCGGCTAGGCGCTGGCTGTCGCCGTCGGGCCCTCGGCGGGGGTGGAGGAGGCCAGCTCGGCCAGCTCCTCGGCCAGGCCGGGGACGGCGGCGCCCTGGGCCCGCTGGGAGTAGAAGGAGAGGATCTGCAGCTCGAGCGAAAGGTCGACCTTGCGCAGGCTCACCGTGGGCGGCACGGTGAGCAATGTCGGCGCAAACGACAAGATGCTGCCGACGCCACCGGCCACGAGGCCGTCGACCACCTCCTGGGCCACCTCTGGAGGCGTGCAGATGACCCCTATGGACACCTTGTTCTCGGCCAGCACCTCGGCCATCTGGGCGCTGGGCCGTACGACGGTCCCGCTGATGCGCTGTCCGACCTTGGCCGGGTCGTCGTCGATAAGGGCGGCGATCCGAAAGCCCCGGGCCGAGAAGCCCCGAAAGCCGGCCAGAGCCTGACCGAGATTCCCGACGCCGACGATGGCGACCGGCCAGTCCTGAGTGAGGCCCACCTCCCTGCGGATCTGGAACATCAGGAACTCGACGTCGTAGCCGACCCCGCGGGTGCCGTAAGAACCAAGATAGGAGAGGTCCTTGCGGACCTTGGCGGCATTGACCCCGGCCAGCTCGGCCAGACGCTCACTGCTCACCGTGGTGACTGCGGCCTCGGCCACCTGCACCAGGCTGCGCAGGTACACCGGCAATCGGGCGACCGTGGCCTCCGGGACGTGTCGGAGATCGGGCACCCGAAGAGAGTACCGACCCGTTCACGAACGCACGAACTCCGGTGCCGAGTCGACGGGGCGAGCCGCGGGCACAGCCGTAGGCTCAGCTCCGGCATGAACCTCGACGCCGCGCTCGCCGTCGCCGCCGCCCTCGTGGCCATGGCCTTCGCCATGTCGACGTTCGAGCGCTGGCTGGCCCGGCGCAAACGCCACGAGGCAGCGTGGACGGTGGCGTTCGTCTTGTTCGCAGTGGCCTCGGCGGCGCTGGCCTACGGCGCCGGCGTCGGGTGGAACGGCCCCGCCTTCCGGGTCTTCTTCGTCTTCGGGGCCATCGCCAATGTGCCCTTTCTGGCCATCGGCGAGATCGAGCTGCTGTTCGGCGCCAAGATCGGCCGTATCGTCACCCCGGCCGTGTCGCTGGTCGTGGCGTGGGCCGCCGGCGTCGTCACCATGGCTCCGTTCACCGCCCCCATCCCGGTCGGGCACCTTGTGCAGGGCTCACAGGTATTCGGTCCGCTGCCGCGCATCCTGGCCGGTGTGGCCTCGGGGCTGGCGGCCCTCGTCGTCGTGGCTGGCGCGCTGTGGAGCATCATGGCCACGCGCCGCAGACGGGGATCGTGGCGGTTCGTCGCCTCCAACGGGCTCATTGCCACCGGGACGCTGATCACGGGAGCGTCCGGCCTGTTCAACTCGCTGCTCGATGCCATGGGGGCCTTCGCCGTGGCCCTCGTGGTCGGGATCAGCGTGATCTTCGCCGGCTTCCTGCTGGCCACCGCCGGGACCGGCCGGCGGTCCGCGGCGCCGACAGGAGCCAGACCGGCCGCAGTCGACGGCGCCGCCCCTTCGCTCCCCGGGCCCACCCCGGCTCGGGCGCCTGGCTGACCTGCCCGATCCCTTCGACCGGCGTGCCGGACCGTTGAACGGGGGCCCTCAGCTGTGGGGGGTCACGGTGTTGGCGGCCAGATAATCGACCTCCTGTAGGAGCACCTGACGATCGGCGTCTGACAAGCCGGCGACCTGGTCACGATCGACAGGCTTGAGCGTTCCGGTGAGGTCGACCTTGTCGCCCACCCTGGGGATGAAGCTGGCGGCGGCCACGACGAAGACCCGGTTGTTGTCCTGGCCGATCCAAAACCCGCTGCCGGCCGCCGACTGGATGCGGACCCCGCACCCCGTCACCACCTTCCCGTCGAGTGGGGCGAGCCCGCCGTCAGGCTTGGGCAGCACGTACATCGGTGATCCCTCTGCCGTCACGGTCCCTTCACACCTGGCGCGGTGGCCGGTCCCGAGGACGACGAACTGGATGATGACGGCGCCGAACAGGGCCAGGACGATGGCGGCGAGGGCAATGGTGGTGCCGCGTCTCACGAGTCGGCGGGGGCCTGCAGGAGCACTGGATCGCCGGGGGCCAGGCCCAGTTCTTCGCTGGCCGGCGACCGGTTGAGAGCCAGGCTGCACAATCCGTACGAGTCGACGATCAGGCCGAGCGCCCCTTGACCGAGCTCGCCGTAGGCGGTGGCTCGAACGGCGGTGCGCAGGCGGTCCCCCACCCGCACGGCCACCCGGTCTCCGAACCCGAGCGTGTCGTCCGGATCGGCATTGAGCTGCACATTGCCGAACCGGTCCACCCACAGCACCTCGCACGCCAGCCCGCCGTCTTCTTCCCGGGTGAGGGGCACGAGGCCGGGGACCAGGCCGAAGGGGTCGAGCGCCGGCCCCAGCTCGGCCAGGTCGACGCCGTTGCACAAGTGGGCGGCAGCAGGTGCGAAGATGTCACGCCCGGCGAAGGTGGGCCCAGGGGCAGGCAGCTGGTAGCGGGTCTCGGCCAGTTCGACGACGCGCCCGGCTCCGCCGCACATGGCCACGGCCGCAGCCAGGAGCCCGTTGTCCGGTCCCATCAGCACGGCCTCGCCTTCGCCGACCTCGACCGCCACCGCCCGGCGGGACGTGCCCACCCCGGGGTCGACAACGGCCAGCACGATGCCAGGAGCCAGGTACTGCACCGACCGCACCAGGGCCAGCCCGCCGGCCCGTACGTCGTGGGGCGGCACATCGTGGGTGATGTCGATCGTCACCACGTGGGCGGCGATGCTGCGGATGACCGAGTGCACCACGCCCACGAACTCGTCCGCCGTCCCGTAGTCGGACAGGAACGAGACCGTGTCGTAGCTGCCCCCCACGCTACGCGACCTGGACGCCCATCTCCTTGAGGAAGGTCAGCAGGTCGTCGGCGTGCTCCTCTTCGACGGCGAGGATGCCCTCCATCAACCGGCGGGTGGTCGGGTCGTTGTCGCCCAACCACCGGACGACCTCCCCGTAGGAGGCGATGGCCACCCGCTCGGCCACGAGGTCCTCTTTGATCATGTCCACCAGGTCGGTGCCGGCCACGTATTCGGCGTGGCTGCGCTGGACCAGAGTGGCCGGGTTGAAGTCAGGTTCGCCCTGGAGCTGGACGATCCGCGCCGCGATCTGGTCGGCGTGGCCCTGCTCCTCGGCGGCGTGCTGCAGGAACTCGGCGGCCACCGACTGCGAGTTGATGCCCTCGGCCATGTAGTAGTGCCGCTTGTAGCGGAGCACGCAGACCAACTCGGTGGCCAGGGCCTCGTTGAGAACAGAGATGACCCGCTCCCGGTCCGCCCCGTAGGTGTCGGTTATGGGGCCCCGGTCGATGTGCTGGCGGGCTCGGTCCCGCAGTGTCTGGACGTCGGAGAGAAAGTCGGTCACGTCAGAAACCCTACCGGGGCTTCGCCCCCACCCGACGAGCAGGTCATCCTGGGGCCTACGAGCGGCGATTTTCCTCACCCACACGCTAAGCGCAGTCGCCCTGCGTCGGTGAGCTGGCTGTAAGCTCGAACCCGACCCGGCACTCCCACACCGCTTCGCCGTCAGTTCGACAAATGTCGCAGCGTCCCCACTTGGCCTTGTCGACGCCGCATGGAACTTGACTCAATCGTGTCGGCTCCTTGGCGCCAAGCGCCTAGCCATCGGACGGGGCCAGGAACCCTTCAGCCCGCCTGGGTGTACTTCCTGGCCAGGAACCGGTCGACATCATCGGACCGGAGCCGGTAGGACTTGCCCACCCGTACAGCGGCCAGATCGCCGGCCTGGATCAGGCGGTACACCGTCATGCTGGAGACGCGCAGGAACGACGCCACCTCAGCGACGGTCACATATGTCGTCTTCGTCTCGTTCAGTGGAACCACCCCTCTCCGCAGAGGGAACTGTACCGGGGGTGTGGCTGGGGGGAAAGTGGCGGCTGCGCCACTGGGCCCAGTGGGGTTGCCGACGGTTTCAGACGGCGCCGAGCTGACCTGACCGCTCGCTGGCGGCCACCACCGCATCGAGGAACGCAGCCCGGATGCCACGGTTCTCCAAGGCCCGTAGGCCGGCCGCCGTCGTACCCCCCGGCGAGGTGACCATGGCCCGGAGCTCCTCGGGACCCAGTCCGGTCTCGGTCAACAGACGGGCGGCCCCGAGCAGGGTCTGGTGGGCGAGGTTGGCGGCGACGTCCCTCGGCAGCCCGACGAGCACGCCGGCCTCGGTGAGGGCTTCGGCCACCACGAAGACGTAGGCCGGGCCCGACCCGGACAGCCCCGTGACGGCGTCCATGAGGCGCTCGGGGACCCGGACGACGACTCCCACGGCGCTGAGGACGGCTTCGGCCCAGTCCAGGTGGTCGGCGCTGGCGGTGGTACCCGGTGAAATGGCTGCGGCACCGGCTCCCACCAGAGCAGCGGTGTTGGGCATGGCCCGTACAACCGGGATATCGGCCCCCAGCCACTCCTCGAGCCGGGCCAGCGGCACCCCGGCCACGATGGACAGCGCCCGCCCGCAGCCGGCCCCCGCCGTGGCCCGGCAGGCAGCCCCGACGTCGCCGGGCTTGACGGCCAACACCACGCCGTCGGCCGGGACGGCCTCGGCGGCCACCGCCACCCCGGGGAACCGCCCCACCAACTCCTGGCGCCGGGCCGACAACGGCTCGACCACCGCCAATTCGTCCGGCTGGGCCCACCCGGCGGCCAGCAAGCCGGCGAGCAGGGCCTCTCCCATCCTCCCGCCGCCCATGACCGCCAGCCGCACGCCCACCGCCGCGACGCTATCGGCTGGACGACCGCCCGGGGCCGTCCCGTCCCGATGGACCGACGCGCCGCGGCCCGGGCCACCTTCCGGCCATCCGCACTTCCCCGAACGGATGGCACGGTTTGGGCTTCCCGGGCCGCGACAGGCGTACCGTAGCCCGCTCGACCGGCCTGCGCACGATGCAACCAAATGCTACGAAGAGAGCCGGAATCTCGACGGACCGGATCCGCCGGGCCGAGGTCGTCGCGGCCGCGGCGAGGACGTCAGGCGCAGGTGACCAGGTCGCGATCGGTGAGCCCGGCCACGACCCGGCGGAGCCGTCCGGCCGCCGCCGTCCAGGTGTGCCGAGAAGCGGCGGCGGCGGCGGCGGCGCCGAGCCGGCGGCCCAGACCCGGGTCGGCGAGGATGGCGGAGACATGGTCGGCATACGCCGCTGCCCCTCGGGTCTCGACGAGATACCCCGTGCGGCCGTCGGCCACCACCGTGGCCAGGCCGCCTACGGCGGCGGCCACGACCGGCGTGCCGCAGGCCTGGGCCTCAAGCGCCACCAGCCCGAACGACTCGGACCGTGATGGCACCAGCACGACGTCGGCCGCCCGGTAGAAAGTCGACAGCAGCTCGTGGCGGACCGGGGCCAGGAACCGTACCCGGTCGACCAGACCGAAGGCCCGAACGAGGGTGCGGAGCCGCTCCATCTCCGCCACTCCCTCCGGACCGCTGGGCCCACCCAGTAACACGAGGTGGGCATCGGGGTATCCCTCGAGACAGGCGAGGGCCCGCACGGCCACGTCGAAGCCCTTGAGGGGCTGGATGCGCCCGGCGCACAACAGCAACGGCACGTCACGGGGCAGCCCGGCGGCCCGGCGGGCCTGGGCCCGGTCGCCGGGGGTGAAGAAGGCACGGTCCACCCCGAGCGGGACGATTTCTATCCGGTCCGGGTCGGCGCCGTAGAGCGTCTCCAGCTGCAGAGCCTCGACAGTGCCGGACGCCAGGATGGCGTCCGAGCAGCCCATGACCTCACCCTCGGCCCGGGCCCGGGCGGCTGCCTCCCCCTCGAGGGCCCCCCCGTCGGCCTTGACCCGGGCAAGGGTGTGGAAAGTCGAGAGCAGCGGCAGATCGAGCTCGTGCTTGATGGCGTGCCCGGCCACGCCCGACAGCCAGTAGTTGGCGTGGATGGCCTCCGGTCGCCGACCGTTGTCCAGGCGGTCGAGCACGGCAGCCGTGAACGTCGGCAACAGGCCCGGGAGGTCCTCCTTGGCCACGTCCGCCATGGGGCCGGCGACCACATGGTGGACCCGCAGGCCGGGCTCGACCACCACGGTGTCGGCCACCATGGTGGATGTGGCCCGCGTGTAGACGTCACAGGCCACGCCCGCCCGCGCCAGGGAGGACGTGAGGGCCAGCACGTAGACGTTCATGCCACCGCCGTCGCCCGTGCCCGGCTGGGCCAGCGGTGAGGTGTGGAAGCTGAGCACGGCTAGAGACCGCATAGACAGATCGAAACCC
Source organism: Acidimicrobiales bacterium (assembly GCA_038232515.1). GTDB lineage: Bacteria > Actinomycetota > Acidimicrobiia > Acidimicrobiales > JAUJNH01 > JBBSHS01. The sequence continues at coordinate 578 of JBBSHS010000033.1, read as the reverse complement.
TACCCAACCACTCAGACATCCGGGCGAGGGAGGTACGGAGGACCGCCCTTTTACCGGGCGATCGGCCGGGACTCGTTCTCGTGGCGGAAACTGCGGTAGACGGTGAGCAGCGTCTGCTTCTGGTCCTCCTTCAGGAACGCGTCGCGAAGGACATGGCCCTCCAGGTCGTCGCCGTCGTGCTCTTCGAGGATCCCGGCCCGGACGTACAGCGTCTCGGCGGAGATCCGCAGGGCGCGGGCGATCTGCTGGAGGATCTCGGCTGACGGTTTGCGCAACCCGCGCTCGATCTGGCTCAGGTACGGGTTGGAGATGCCGGCCAGATCCGACAGACGTCGCAGGCTGAGGCGCTCATGGGTCCGCTGATCGCGGATGAACTCTCCCAGGTCACGCCAGCGGTCGGGGAGGTCCGGCACGAAGGTCAGCGTAGAGGCGAGCGTTCCAACCTCGACGCAACGCGGACCGAACCGGCCCTGCCCTCGGGATCACGGCCCGCCCACTGTCGGGCTGATCAGACGCTCGACCACCTCGAGCAGTTCGACGGGTGAGAACGGCTTGGTGCAGAAGGCGTCGGCCCCGGC
>JBBSHS010000032.1:0-26844 GCA_038232515.1 Acidimicrobiales bacterium | reverse complement strand
TAGGCAATGGCGAACCAGTCGGTGTAGTACCGGAGAGCGGCGGCTCCGACCTCCAGGGCGAAGGGGGCCAGGCCGATGCGGTGAGCCGGCGCCACCACCCGCAGGGGTACCCCGTCCACGTCCACCGCGTCGGTGGCCACCAGCGGCCCAACGATGAAGGCGACCAGATAGGTGCTCATCTTCATGGTGTCGGCGAAACGGACCTCGCGCTTCCCGTTGGCGAGGGTGATGTCCTCCATGACGGCGGAGTTCGACACCGCCAGCAGCTCCTCGTCGACCAGCAGGGTGACCGAGAAGACGGCTTTGCAGGACGGCTCGTCCCAGCACGGAAAGGCCCGGCGGGCGTCGGTGGCCTCGAACTGGGTCGTGGCGATCACCTGCTCCACGCCGTCGCCGTCGGAGAAGGTGGAGCGGTAGAAGCCGTGGAGCTTGTCGTTCAAGGTGCCGGAGAAGGTGATGTGCAGCACCCACCCACCGGGCTCGGCCGTGCCGTCGAGGGACAGCGTGGCCCGCTCGGTGGCCTCGTCCAGGGCCACGGTGGCACCCAGGCGGCGGCCGTCCTCGGCCACCAGCTCGGCGCTGTGGACGTCGAGCTCGATGGCGTTGAGGACCACCTCGGTGACCGGCTCGGAGACCTGGACGTGGACGCGCTCTTCTCCGGCGAACGTGAACGTCTCAAGATCGGGCGCCAGGGTCAGCTCGTAGCGGCTGGGCAGGACGGTGGCGGGAAGTCGGTACTGGTCCACGGCCGGCAACCTATCCGGCACCTTGCAGTGAAGTCCCACCGAGGCCAGAATGTCGGCCAGCGCCAGCGCCGCGAAACCTTGACGATTGCGGTGATGGGATGCGCCTGTCGAAGGAGGCGGGATGGCCGGCCGCGGCGAGCTCGACCAATGGTTGCGGGACAGCGAATGGGTGACCCATGGTGACCCCACCGTCGGTGCTGACGCCGTGCGCTGGCGCCCCGGACCGCCGCCGGCGGTGTCCTTCCTGCGGGGTTGGGTCAGGCCCCGGCCGGCGCCGGTGAGGCGCATCTCGACCCCCGAAGAGGTGCAGCGTTTCAGGGCCGAGGCCAACGACCGGTGGGTCGCCATCGGCCACGCCTACCGTGAGCTGGCCGACGGAGGGTTGCCTCGTCCCTGAGCCGCCCGGCAGGCGGTGTGTGGTCACCCCATCGTCCCGCCAAGCCGGGTGCCGGCTACCTTGACCGCCCGTGCCCGACACCGCCCCGGCCCCGACCCTCGACGTCCTGGCCGTCGGCAACGCGTTGGTCGACGTGTTGTCCAGCGTCGACGACGGGCTCGTCGCCCAGTGCGGGCTGGCCAAGGGGACGATGGCGCTCATCGACGCCCGGCGAGCCGTCGACCTGTACGCGGCGCTGCCGCCCGGCATCGAGGCGTCCGGCGGCTGCGCGGCCAACACGGCCGTGGGCATGGTGTCTCTCGGGGGTAGCGCCGCCTTCGTCGGCCGGGTGGCCGCGGACCAGCTGGGGGAGGTCTTCGCCCACGACATCAGGGCGTCCGGCGTCCGCTTCGAGTCCGACCTGGCGGCCGGCGGCAACCCCACCGGCCGCTGCCTCATCGCCGTGACGCCCGACGGCGAGCGCACTATGAGCACGTTCCTGGGCGCGGCCGCCGAGCTGACCGCCTCCGACATACCCGCGGAGCTCGTCGGGTCGGCCGCCGTCACCTATCTCGAGGGCTACCTGTGGGATGAGCCCGAGGCCAAGCAGGCCCTGCGGGTGGCCATCGACCACGCCCACGGTCACGGCCGATACGTGGCCCTGTCGCTCTCCGATCCGTTCTGTGTCGACCGCCACCGCGCTGAGCTGGTCGACCTGGTCGGCCGGGTCGACCTCGTCTTCTGCAACGAGGCCGAAGCCACGGGCCTTTTTCAGGTGGACGAGCTGGAGGACGCCCTGCGCCCGCTGGCCGACCGCTGTGCCGTGGTGGTCGTCACCCGTGGGGCGGACGGGGTCACCGTCGTGGCCGAGGGAGCCCGTACCGATGTGGCCGCCGACGCGGTCGACGAGGTGGTCGACACCACCGGCGCCGGCGACCTGTTCGCCGCCGGCTTCCTGCGGGGGACGACCGCCGGCGCCGACCCGGCCACCTGCGCCCGGCTCGGCGCGCTGGCCGCGGCCGAGGTCATCGGCCACTTCGGGGCCCGGCCCCAGACCCGCCTGGCCGACGTGGCCACCCGACGCGGCCTGCTGTGACCGTGACCGGCCCGGGAGGCCGGTCCGCGGGGCCTGTGGCCGAGCTGGGTCGCTACCGGGCGGTCGTGCTCACGACCTTTCGCCGGGACGGCACGGCCGTGGCCACGCCGGTGTGGCCGGTGGCGGTGGGAGACCGCCTGTACGTGGTCACCGGCTCCGCCGCGGCCAAGCTCAAGCGCATCCGCCATACGCCCGGGGTGGCGCTGGCACCTTCGACGCAGCGGGGAAAGGCCCTCGGCCCGTCGGTGGACGGTCGGGCCCGCATCCTCGACCAACAGGAGGGCGCCCCGTTCGCGCGTGCACAGCTGCGCAAGTACCGGGTCATGGCTCGCAGCTTCCGCCTCATGGACAGGCTGCGGGGCGAGCACGAGGTGGTCATAGAGATCGGGCCTCCGGCTGAGTAACTTCGGGCCGATGCCCGACCTGGCCGACGCCGACCCTGCCGCCATGGCCGCCGGTGACGCCGGTCTGGTCGTGTGCCCGTCGCCCCTGGGCACGTTCACGGAGTGCCCGTTGTGCGGACGGGACCTGGCCCCCGAGCACGCCCACTTCCGCTGCCGGGCGTGTGGCTGGCGGGACTCGTGCTGTGACTGACCCGACGCCGCCGGCGCGCTCGGCCAATTCATGGACGGGCCGCCGGGTGCTGAACTTCGCCCACCAGGGCGGAGCCCGTGAGCAGCCGTCGTCGACACTGGCCGCGTTTCGGGCGGCGCTGGCGGCGGGTGCCGACGCCCTCGAGATGGACGTCCACTGCAGCGCCGACGGCCACCTGGTGGTGTGCCACGACCCGACCGTCGACCGCACCACGAACGGGACGGGCCGGATCGCCGACCTCACCCTCGCTCAGCTGTCGGCCCTCGACAACGCCTACTGGTGGGTGCCGGGCGAGGTGGTCGACCACGACGCCGACGAGCATGCGTACGTACTTCGGGGCCGGGCGCCGTCCGATCCCGGCTACGGCATCGCCACCCTCGAGGCCGTCCTGGACGCCTTCCCCGATGTGCTGATCAACCTCGACATCAAGGAGTCGGTGCCCGACGTGCCGCCGTACGAGAGGAGGCTGGCCGACCTCCTTCGGGCTCACGGCCGCACCGACGACGTGATCGTGGCCTCGTTCATCGACGCTGCTCTCGACGCCTTCGCCGGATATGCACCCGAGATCCCGACGTCGGCTGGCCCCCGGGCCGTGTCACTGCTGGCCATGGCCCTGGCCACGGGCGGGACCATCCCTGCCGAGGTCACCCGCCACGCCGCCGTGCAGGTCCCGCCCCGCTTCGCCGGCACCGACGTGGTGACGGCCGAATCTGTGGCCCGGGCCCACGACGCCGGCTTGGCCGTGCACGTGTGGACGATCGACGACCCCGACGAGATGGTGCGCCTGATCGGCCTTGGTGTCGACGGGATCATGAGCGACTGGCCCAGCGTCTGCGCCCGCGTCCTCGACCTCCGGGGAGCAGGTTGGCTCCCCCCGCGTAGCGCGTAGTCGGCTGCGCCGTTACGATCCCGAGGCTTGCATTCCGGGTGGCGTAAGTTGGCCGCCAGATGGCCCGCCATGGCCATTCTGTGTGCTTGACGGTGCAGAACTCGTTGGCCGGGACGCCCCTTGAGTGCCACCCCGAACGTCCGTGGGCGACATCGAACCGTTCGGCGTGGGCGAGGCCGACGACGTCGACTTGGCGGCGTGGTGCGAGCTGACGGCTGTCGTCGACAAGGAACGGGTGCCGCTGGATCCGCCCGTACCGCCTCGGCGCCTGGTCCTCGACGCCCTCAACGGACCCGCCTACCGCACCGTGCACCGATGGGTGAGCCGCGACGGCGGCCACATCGTCGGTGCTTCGTCCCTGTGCGTCGATGACGTCGTCGACAACCGCGACCTTGCGCTGGTCGATGCCGCCGTCCTCCCCGAGGCCCGCGGGCGGGGCGTCGGTCGCCGGCTCCTCGAGGCGCCGGCCCGGAAGGCGCTGGGCGTAGGCCGTCCCAAGCTGCTGGTTGACGCCGTGCAGGATGGCGCCGGTGACCGCTTCCTCGCCGGCCTCGGCGGCCGGGCCGTCTACCTGGAGCGTGAGAGCCGCCTGCATCTCGCCGAGGTCGACCGCCAGCTCATGGAGGGTTGGCTCAACAAGTCGAAGGAGCGTGCGGGCGCCTACTCGCTGGTGGCGTGGGAGGGAGCCACGCCCGAGGAGTACCTCGACGGGTTCGTGGCCGTGCTGCACGTGATGAACTCCGCCCCGATGGAAGCATTGGACATCGAGGACGAGGTGTTCACCCCCGACCGGGTTCGGGAGTCCGAACGGGCGGGGCTGGACCAGGGGTATGAGCAGTGGACGATGGTGGTGGCCGACGAGGTCGGTCGGTTCGCCGGCCTCACCCAGGTGCTGATCGACCCGCTGCGACCATGGCGGGTGGAACAGGCCAACACCGGTGTCGACCCTGCCCATCGGGGACGGGGACTCGGGCGTTGGTTGAAGGCGGCCATGGCGCTCAAGCTCCTGGATGAGCGGCCGTCGGCGCCGGTGGTGGATACGTGGAACCAGGACGCCAACCGGGCCATGTTGTCGATCAACCAGGCGATGGGGTTCCGACCCCACCTTCTCTGGCAGCAGCGCCAGTTCGCGGCTGGCGACCTCCTCGACCGGCTGGACCGGCCCACCGGTCGAGTCCGCCGTCCTTCTCCACCGCCGGAGCCCGGCCAGAGGCGCACCCGAGCCTCGAAGCGGATCTCTCAGGAACCTGCGTCCGGGGCGACGAGCTGATAGCCCACGCCCGGGCTGGTGAGCAACAGGCGGGGGCGGGCGGGATCGTCTTCGAGCTTCTTGCGCAGATGACTGGCGTAGACCCGCAGATAGTGGGTCTCCTCGCCGTACTCGGGCCCCCAGACCTCGCCAAGCAGCATCCGGTGGGTGACGACCTTGCCGGCGTGGCGGGCCAAGAAGGCGAGGAAGTCGAACTCCCGGGCGGTGAGCTGCACTGTCCGCCCGTCGACCTGCACCGTCCGCCGGGCCAGGTCCACCTGCAGCGGGCCGACCTCGATCACCGGTTCCTCGGCCACTGCCGACCACCGGTCACGGTGACGCAACGCCACTCGCAGCCGGGCTTCGAGCTCGGCCATGCCGAAGGGCTTGGTGATGAAGTCGTCGGCTCCCTCGTCGAGGGCCTGGACCTTGCGGGGCTCGCTGCCGTGGGCGGACAGCACGATCACCGGGACGTCGCTCCAGGCCCGGAGGCGCCGGCACACCTCGATCCCGTCGAGGTCGGGCACCCCCAGGTCCAGCACGACGACATCGGGTGAGCCGAGCGCAGCCTGGGAAAGCCCCTCCTCGCCGGTCCGGGCCAGGAGCACGTCGTGGCCTCGGGCCCGTAGCCCGGTGGCCAGCGCCCGCACGATGGCCACCTCGTCGTCGACGACGAGGATCCTCGCCATCAGGCGCTAGCGGGGGCGGCTCGGGAGGGGTCGATACGGCGGACGCCAGCCACCGGTAGGCGGACCACGAACGTGGCCCCGCCGCCAGCTGTGGCCTCGACCCAGATGCGCCCGCCGTGGGCGGCCAGAATGCCATGGCAGATGGCCAACCCCAATCCGATGCCGGGCGGGCGGCTGGCATCGGCCCGGAACCGGTAGAACTGCTCGAAGATTCGCAACCGTTCGGCTTCGGGGATGCCCGGGCCATGGTCGACCACGCGCAGCTCCACCCATTGCTTTACCAGTTGGGTGGCGACGATGGCGATGATGCCGCCCGGCGGGCTGTGGCGGCCGGCGTTCTCCAACAGGTTGGCCAGCACCTGTTCGACCAGCATGTAGTCGATATCGACCAGCGGCAGGTCTTCGTCGATCAGGACGCGCACGCGGTAGGGGGCCAGGAGCCGGCCCATGCGCTCGGTGACCGTGCCCACCAACTCGTCCAGCGGGGTGGCGGCGCGGTGCAGCTCGAGCGCGCCCGCCTCGATGCGGGTCATGTCGAGCAGGTTGGACACGAAGCGGGTGAGGCGGTCGGTCTCCTCGTCGATGGTCGACAGAAGCGTCCGACGATCGTCCTCGCTGAGCGTCACCGCCGGGTCGACGAGGTCCGACACCGATGCCTTGATCGATGCCAGGGGCGTGCGCAGGTCGTGGGAGACGGAGCCGACCAGGGCCGAGCGCAGCCGGTTGACCTCTTCGAGCAGTCTGGTCCTGGTGGCCTCCTCGGTCAACCGGGCCCGTTCCATGGCCAGAGCCGCCTGGTTGGCGAACGTGACCAACGTCCGCTCTCCTTCACTGCTGACCACACCCCCGGCCGCCACCAGCGCGCCGACGGGCCCGTGGGAGGACCGGATGACGATCGAGGTCACGTCGCCGAACCGTTGCTCCGGCTCACCGTCGCAGACGACGGCCAGCGATCTGTGGCGCGAGACGGCGTCGAGGGCCCTTCCGTCAGTGGCCCGGACCACCATGCCGCCGTCGACCTCGCCGTCGGCCACCAGCACCTCGACGGCGTCCATGCCCAGCACCTGGCGGGCCTTGACCACGATGTCGAACAGGGCGGCGTCGATGTCGCCTTCCTCGGTGAGGGCATGGGACAGGTCGAAGAAGGCCTGGTTCTCGCCCTCCCGGGCTTCGGCGTGGGACCGCGCCCGCTGAGCCTCGGCCACGACGGCACTCACCACCAGCGCCACCGCGGCGTAGACCCCGAGGCTGACCCAGTGCTCACCCGCCCCGACCTGGAACCGGTGATAGGGCGGGACGAAGAAGAAGTCAAAGGTCACGAAGCCGGCAGCTACGCCCACCGGCGCCACCGGGAAGCCGCCCACGGCCACGCCCAGGACCACGGGCACGACCAGGACGAGGGCAGAGGTGGCCACCTCGATGTGACTGCGGAACGGGATGAGAGCGCCGGTGGCGACGGCCAGGCCGCCGAAGGCAACCGCCCAGCCGGCCCACAGACGGGCCCGGGCGGGGATCTGATCGGCCAGCGGCGTCATGCTCCCCAAGCGTAGAAGCGGGTCACCGGTTGTAGTCCTGGGTCCGGCCCGATTTCGGCTACAAACCGATGCGGAGGCGTGCGTTCGAAGCCCCCAGCGCCTGATTTGACGGTCTGTTAATGCCGAGACGTGCGCCGTTGACGCCACCTTTAGGTGCGTGCCACCACAGTCGAGGGATGCGTCCCGTTCTTGACACTCGGCGCGGGCGTGCCTTCCATGACCAGGAGCGGCCGGGCAGGATCACTGATCGGGCGCACCCGCCGGCGGTCCTCCTACGCCGCCCCGCACCCGCCATGGCGTCGCGGTGGTAGACGTGGTGCCGTCGTCCACGAGCGTCGAGTCGCCGGCCGACGAGAGTCCGCCTGCTCGCCCGGGCTCGCCGCCGCCGCCCATGGCCCGGCCGGTGGCGCCCATTCTGCCCGAGACCCTGGGCTTCAAGATCAAGAACAAGGTCCTGGGTCCGCCCCTGCACACCAAGGAACTGGCCCACGAGCGATTGGGCAGGCCCACCGCTCTGGCCGTGTTCGCCAGCGACAACCTGTCCTCGTCGGCCTACGCCACCGAGGAGATCCTGCGGGTCCTGGTGCCGGCCATCGGGTTGTTCGCCTTCAGCCTGGTGGTGCCCATCACCATCGCCCTTCTTGTCGTTCTGGGCTTCCTGATCCTCAGCTACCGCCAGACGATCAAGGAGTACCCCTCGGCCGGCGGCGCCTACATCGTCACCAAGGACAACTTCGGCCTCATCCCGGCCCAAGTGGCCGGCGTCGCCCTGTTGACCGACTACATCCTGACGGTGGCGGTGTCGGTGGCGGCCGGCACGGCGGCGATTGCCTCCGCCTTCGGGGCCATCGCTCCCTACACCCTGGAGATATCGGTGGCCCTGGTGGCGCTGATCGCCCTGGGCAACCTCAAGGGCGTCAAGGAGTCGGGCCGACTGTTCGCCGTGCCCACCTACTTCTTCATCGCCGACATGGTCCTGCTCATCGGCGTCGGTGTCTTCAAGCTGGTCACCGGCCGCCTGGGCACGGTGCCCGACGCCTCCGTAAGGGCCCAACACGGCATCGTAAAGCTTGGGGCCCACGGGGCCAACGGCGTCCTTCTGGCCGGTGCCGGCGTCTATGTGGTGATGCATGCCTTCGCATCTGGGGGGGCGGCCGTCACGGGGGTCGAGGCCATCTCCAACGGCGTTCCCGCCTTCCGGCCGCCGGAGTGGAAGAATGCCAGGAGCACTCTCGTCGTCATGGGGTCGATGCTGGGGGTCATGTTCCTCGGCCTGTCGGTCATGGCCGCCAAGATCCACGTCGTGCCCTTCCAGAGCGGCACACCTACGGTCATCTCACAGGTCGGCTCGGCCGTCTTCGCCAAGAGCGCCGTCGGACGCGTCATGTACTACGCCCTCCAGGCCGGCACCGCCCTCATCCTCATCCTGGCCGCCAACACCAGCTTCGCCGACTTCCCGCGCCTGGCCAGCTTCCACGCCGGCGACAACTTCATGCCCCGCCAGTTGACCAAGCGGGGTCACCGGCTGGTCTTCTCCAACGGCATCATCGGCCTGTCCGTGGCCGCCGTGGTCGTGCTGGTGGTGACCAATGCAAAGGTCGACCGCCTTATCCCGCTTTACGCCATCGGCGTGTTCACCAGCTTCACGCTGAGCCAGGCGGGCATGACCCGGCACCACTTCCGGAAGAAGGAGCCGGGTTGGCGCTCCGGCGCCTTCGTGAACGGGACCGGCGCTGCGCTCTCGCTCATCGTCGACGTGGTCATCGCCATCACCAAGTTCACCCACGGCGCCTGGGTCATCATCGTCCTGGTCCCGGCCATGGTGTTCCTGCTGACCCGGCTCAACAAGCAGTACGAGTCCGAGGCGGTGGAGCTGAAGGACGAGGCCAAGCAGGCCGCGGTCCAGCCCATTCTCCGGCGCCACGTGGTGCTGGTGCTGGTCGACGACCTCGACCGGGCCACGGCCCGTGCCATCCAGTACGCCCGTGCCCTCATGCCCGACGAGTTGCAAGCCGTCCACTTCGTCGTCGACGACCAACGGGCGGAGGCGCTGTCGTCGGACTGGAGCCGGCTCGGGCTCTCCCGGCTGCCCCTGCAGCTTGTCGACTGCCCGGACCGCCGCATCGTCCGCTCCGCCCTGGAAGCGGCGGCCGAGGCGGCCGGAGACGGCGGCACCGAGGTGTCGGTCCTGCTTCCCCGGCTCGAGCACCGGCGCACCTGGCATCGGCTCCTCCACGACCGCACCGCCGACGCCATTGCCGAAGGCCTGGCACCGTTGGCGCACGTCAACGTGACGTTCGTGCCGTTCCATCTCGGACGCGACCTTCACGAGATCACGGTGGACGAGGTGCTGGCCCGGGCCAGGGGCACCGGCTCCGCGGAGCCGGACCGGACGCCGACCGATGACGACGAAGGGACCAGGGGCGACGACCTCGACGATGCCGGCGACGCCCGCGGCCACACCGGCAGGCAGGCAGCCGGCCTGTCCCGGGCGACCGACAGGAGAGGGCCTGCCACCGTTGCCCACGGTGACGACAACCTGGCCGCTATGGCCGGCCGGCCGCCGGCGGCCGGCGGAGGCATCGCCGCCGCTCAGTTCCGCCAGCGCGTCTCGCTCGTGGGGCGGGTCAAGTCCATGCGGCTCCAGCCCTGGTCGGGTGTGGCCACCCTCGAAGTGGTCCTGGCCGACGACCACGGCACTATCAGTGTCGTGTTCCTCGGTCGCCGCCAGATCGCAGGCATGCGTGTCGGCATCAGACTCGGGGTGGAGGGCATGGTGGGCCAACGCAAGGGACAACTGGCCCTGCTCAACCCGTCGTACACCTTCCTGCCCGACCAGGAGGCCATGTAGGCCGGGGCCAGCCCCGTGCCCCCAGTTCCCCCACCCCACCCCACCACCCGGTGCCGCTCACCGACCGGCGGTGATGGACGATGTCGGCCGGTCGGCGGACGGCACGGAGGCCTCGTCCGCCGCCGACCTGGTGGCGCCGGGCGGTCGCAGGGTGAACAGGGCCAGCAGGCCGCCGGTAGCGGCAATGGCCGCGGCGCCGAGAAAAGCTGCGGAGAACCCGTTGGTGAGGGCGGCCGGATGGCCGATCTGATTGGCGCCGTGGCCAGCCGCGACCGCGGTCATGCCGGCGAGCCCGAGGGCGGAACCGATCTGGTAGGAGGTGTTCACGATCCCCGATGCCAAGCCGCCCTCCTCCGCACGGGCGGACGAGATGGCCGTACCCAGCGACGGGATGAAGGCCAGGGCCATCCCCACCGCCGCCGATCCGGATTGGCCTCAGACATCATCGGACCTCCATAGGTTCCATACCCCGGTTGGGTATAAAGACGACGGTACACGAGCACTCTGGCCTTCCTCCGCAAGTACCCAACGGGGGTACAGTAGGCGTTCACACCAACTAAGGGTTTCGAGGAGGATGCGATGCACGGCGACACGGCCATCACAAGAGGGGTCACGACCACCACCGAGGACCACACGGCATTTCCCAGCCGGGAGTGCGGAATCGCCCGGGTGGGGCCGGGTTCACCTCCACCGCCGGCTACATCGTGATGGACTGGGCGGCCGTCTGGCGGGACATCGCCGTCGGCCTGCTCATCTCCGGCGCCTTCGCCGCCTGGGTGCCCGGCTCCGCCCTACGGCGCTTCTTCTTCGCCGGCTCATCGTCTTCGCGAGATTGGGTGGTGCGGTGGCCTTCAGGGGCCGAAACGGGCGCCGAAGGCCACGCTGCGACCCAATCTCGCAGTTCCTGCCGCGCCCGCCGCACCGGCGTCATGCGCCGTCGCAGGTGGGCTCTAGCCCCGTCCGCAGTTCGGCTTCTTGCCGTGATTAGCCTTGTTCTTCTTGCGCAGCTTGCGCTTGACGGTGCGTTTGGACATGGGGGACGAGGGTACTCGGCGGCACCGGTAGCCTCGGTCGCGGCATGGAGCGTTTCGGGTTCGTCGGCCTTCCCAACGCAGGCAAGTCGTCACTGTTCAACGCTCTGACGGGCGGAGCGGCGCTGGCCGCGCCGTACCCGTTCGCCACCAAGGATCCCAACGTCGGCTCGGCCCGCGTGCCCGACCATCGCCTGCTGGCGCTGGCCGAGATGTCCAAGAGCCGCAAGGTGGTGCACGCCACCGTCGAGTTCATGGACATCGGCGGGCTGGTGGCCGGGGCCAGCCAGGGCGAGGGCCTGGGCAACAAGTTCCTCGGTGGCATCCGTGAGGTCGACACCATCGTCTACGTTCTGCGGGCCTTCGAGGACACCGACGTGGTCGGACCAGCCGACCCGGTGGAGCACCTGCAGACGGTCGAGATCGAGCTCTGCCTGGCCGATCTGGCTGCCGTCGAGACCCAGTTGTCCCGCAAGGTGAGGGCGTCCAAGCTCGACAAGACCCTGGGCGCCGAGATCTCCGCCCTGCAGGCGGCCGAGGCCTGCCTGGCCGCGGGTACGCCCGTCTACCGGGCCGACCTGTCGGCGGACCACCGTGACGCGCTGCGCCCCTTGTTCCTGCTCACCAACAAGCCGGTGCTGGCCGTGGTGAACGTCGGCGAGGACGATCTGGAGTGCCTGGACGACAAGACCAAAGCGGTCGAGTCCGAGATGGGTGGCTACGCCGACGTGCTGGGCATGTGCGTGCAGCTCGAGGCCGAGGCGGCGCAGCTGGCCGAGAGCGAGCGGGTGGAGATGCTGGAGGGTCTCGGTCTGGGTGAAGGCGCCCTGCCCCGCGTGGTGCGGTCGGCCTACCACCTGCTGGGCCGACGGACCTTCCTCACTACCGGCGACAAGGAGAGCCGGGCGTGGACGTTCCGGGCCGGGGCCAAGGCCCCCGAGTGCGCCGGCGTCATCCATTCGGACCTGCAGCGGGGCTTCATCCGGGCAGAGGTGATCCACTGGGACGACCTGATCGAACTGGGATCGTGGTCCAGGGCCCGGGAGACCGGCCGGCTGCGGGTGGAGGGCAAGGATTACGAGGTCCAGGATGGCGACGTCCTCGAGATCCGTTTCAGCGTCTGAGGACGGGGTCGGCTGATGGCGTGGTTGGTGCGGGACGAGCAGGTTCTGGCCACCGTGGAGGTGGCCGACTCCCTTGCCCGGCGGGCCCGGGGGCTGCTGGGCCGCGACGGCATCGACGGGGCGCTCCTGCTGCCCCACGTCCGCAGCGTGCACACCCTCGGCATGCGCTTCCCGATCGACGTCGCCTTTCTGGACGGCGGCTGGAAGGTGGTGGACCTCACCACCATGGGCCGTCACCGGTTGGGCCGCCCCCGTTTCGCCGCCCGCCGGGTGGTGGAGGCCGAGGCCGGTGCCTTCGAGCGGTGGCGCCTGTGCGTGGGCGACGTCCTGGAGCTGCGCGAGTGAGCAGGTGAGTGGCCCCGGCAGGCTGGTGCTGGTGGGTACCCCCATCGGCAACCTCGGGGATCTGTCGCCCCGGGCGGTCGAGGCACTGGCCGCGGCCGACGTGCTGTGCTGCGAGGACACCCGCCATACCCGCAAGCTGCTGGGCCACGCCGGCCTGCACCCGGCTCGAATTGTCTCCCTCCATGACCACAACGAGGCGGCACGGGCCGGCCAGGTCCTGAGGTGGCTGGACGAGGGCCTGACGGTGGCGCTGGTCAGCGACGCGGGCATGCCCGCCGTGGCCGATCCGGGCGAGCGGGTGGTGTCGGCCGCGGCTGCCGCCGGGCACCGCGTCGAAGTGGTTCCAGGGCCGTCGGCCGTGGTGGCTGCGCTCGTGGTGAGCGGCCTGCCCACCGGGCGGTTCGTCTTCGAGGGTTTCCTGCCCCGCAAAGGGTCGGACCGGGCCGGGCGCCTCGCGGCCGTGGCCGACGAGCGCCGCACCGTCGTCCTGTTCGAAGCGCCTCATCGTCTGGCCGCCACCATGGCCGATCTGGCCGCCGCCTGCGGGCGGCTGCGGGCGGCGGCGGTGGTGCGGGAGGTGACCAAGGTTCACGAAGAGGTGTGGCGGGGCTCGCTGGGCGCGGCGGCGGAGCGGGCCGCCACGGTCGAGCCCCGGGGCGAGCATGTGATCGTCGTCGCCGGCGCGCCCGCCGTCCAGCCCGCCTCTGATGCGGAGATTGTCGAGGCTCTGGCCGGGGCCGTGGCCGCCGGCGCCAGTCGCCGGGACGCGGTGGCGGAGGTGGCCGACGCCTTGGGCGTGGGCCGGCGCCGCGTCTACCAACTGGCCCTCGGATGAGACCTCGAGCCGCCCGGGCGGGCTGAGGTCGAGCTGGTAGCAAAGAGAGATGGGCTGGACCGACTCGCACTGCCACATCCGCCTGGCCACCACCGACGGCCGGGCGACCGACGAGGACGCAGTCGCCGAAGCCCGGGCCGCGGGAGTCGACCGGCTGGTGACGGTGGGCACCGACGCCGCCCAGTCGGCGGCCGCCATCGAGGTGGCCCGTGGGCACGAGGGCGTCTGGGCCACCGTCGGACTCCACCCCCACGACGCCATCCAGGGCGTCGATTCCTTAACCGGGCTGTTCGACGACCCGACGGTGGTGGCGGTGGGGGAGTGCGGTCTGGACTACCACTACGACCATTCGCCCAAGGACGTGCAGCGGGCCGCCTTCGGGGCCCAGATCGCACTGGCCCACGAACGTGGCCTGGCCCTGGTGATCCACACCCGCGAAGCATGGGCCGACACGTGGGGCATCCTGGCCGCCGAGGGTGTACCGGCGCGAACCGTCTTCCACTGCTTCACCGGCGGTCCCGATGAGGCCCGGCGCTGCCTGGACCTGGGCGCCTGTCTCTCCTTCAGCGGGATCGTGACGTTCAAGGGCGCCCCTGAGGTCCGGGAGGCGGCGGCCCTGTGCCCGTCCGACCGGCTGATGGTGGAGACCGACTCGCCCTTCCTGGCGCCGGTGCCCCACCGGGGCCAGCCCAACCGGCCGGCGTGGGTCACGGTGGTCGGGACTGCCATCGCCACGTTGCGGGGCGAGACCGTGGCCGAGGTCGAAAGGGCCACGTCGGCCACCGCCGGGCACCTGTTCGGGTTGCCGCAGTAGCTGTCCGAGATTGGGTCGCAGCGTGGCCTTCGGCGCTCCATTCGGTCGGTGAAGGCCACCGCACGACCCAATCCCGCGACACGCCGCGGCCCTCGCGGCGCCGGCGCCGACTGATATTTCAGCCTTCGTCGCATTTGGGCGGTTGAAGCAGGGACGGCTAGGGTCCAGTGCCTTCCCCAACGACTCCGAACGAACGGTTTGCTGGCGCCTGCGTCTGTGGACCCGACCCTGCCCCCGACCGGAAGGCCCAGGACACTGTCGAGCCCCGCTGTACGAAGAAGAAGGTTGGTGGTCGGGCTGGCGCTCAGCGGCGGCCTTGTGGCGATACCTCTGGCCTCCTTCGCCAACCACGGCCCTGCGCAGTCGACCATGGTCATCTCTGCCGACCGCTCCGGTGACGGGTCTCGTGCCAGCCGGGGTGCCACCCGGTCGACGGCCGCCGAGGTGGCCGCCCAGCCGTCACCGACCTTCGCCGTGTACGACGGCCCCGGCGACGACTCTGGCACGGTCCCTGCCGACCCCTCCACCCGGGCACCGGTCACGAGGTCGACGACGGTGTCGGCGTTGGCGTCGGCCGCCCCGACCACGGTCGTCGTTCCCGCCCCGAAGGAGTCAACGGTGCGAGCCGCGGGCGTCACGCCGGCGAAGGCCGCCCCGGCGGCCGCGAAGCCGGCACCTGTGGCGGCCCAGCCCGCCCCCGTCAAGGCCAAGCCGGCCCCGGCTCCGCCGCCCAAGGCCCACGCCGCTCCTGCCATCCGGGGGAGTGAGAGCGGGCAGGCATCCTGGTACCAGTACACGCCTGGCACCTGCGCCCATCGCACCTTGGCCTTCGGCACCATCGTCACCGTCACCAACGTCGGCACCGGGGCCTCCACCACCTGCCGGGTGGCCGACCGCGGGCCCTACGTCACCGGCCGGATCATCGACCTCGAACAGGGCGTCTTCTCCCTCATCGCCAACCCTGCCTCCGGCGCGATCGACGTGCGCATCACCTGGTAGGTGACCCACAGTCGGGCCGAGGTGCTCGGGCTGCTGGCCGCCCACGGCCTGCGCCCCAGCCGGGCCCTGGGCCAGAATTTCGTGGCCGACGCCAACACGGTGCGACGGATCAGTCGGCTGGCCGGGGTCGGCCCGGGAGACCGGGTCGTCGAGATCGGCGCCGGTCTGGGGTCGCTCACGTTGGCGCTGGCCGAGACGGGCGCGTCGGTGACGGCCATCGAGGTCGACCGCCACCTCGTGCCGGTGCTGCGGGAGGTGGTCGGGGGCGCCGGGGTCACCGTCGTCCAAGCCGACGCCATGCACCTCGACTGGGCCGCGCTACTCGGGCCCGGCCCCGGCCCCGCCCGAAGCGGCACTTCGTGCGTCACGGGCGGCCCCGGAGGGACGCAGCCGGCCCGGCCATGGGTGCTGGTGGCCAACCTGCCCTACAACGTGGCCACGCCGCTGGTCGCCGACCTGCTGGACGGCGTGCCGGCCATCAGCCGCATGCTGGTGATGGTGCAGCGCGAGGTGGCTGAACGACTGGCCGCCGGTCCCGGCGACAAGGCGTACGGGGCCGTGTCGGTGAAGGTGGCCTACTGGGCCACCGCCTCGGTGGCGGGGCGAGTGCCGGCCACCGTGTTCTTCCCCCGGCCCAGCGTCGACTCGGCGCTGGTGTCGATCGTGCGCCGGCCGGCGCCGGCCGTCGACGCCGCAGTGGTAGACCCGGCCTGGTTGTTCCGCCTGGTCCGAGCCGGCTTCGCCACCCGGCGCAAAATGCTCCGGGGTGCCCTGGCGGATCTCGTCGCCCCCGGGTCCTTCGCTGCCGCCGGCGTCGATCCGGCGGCCCGTGCCGAGCAGTTGGGCGTGGAGGAATGGGGCAGGCTGGCGGCGTGCTCGCCCCCGCCAAGCTGACCCTGTCGCTGCGCGTGACCGGCGTGCGGGGCGACGGCTACCACCTCCTCGAAGCCGAGATGGTGGCGATCTCGCTGGCCGACCGTTTGGACATCGGTCCCGGCGACGGCCTCGAAGTGGTGGACGGTGCCGCCGATGTGCCCAGGGGACCGGACAACCTGGTGGTGCGGGCGCTGGCCGCCTGCGGGCGCCAGGCCCACGTACGCCTGTACAAGGCGATCCCGTCAGGGGCGGGCCTGGGCGGTGCGTCGGCCGACGCGGCTGCCGTGCTGCGTTGGGCCGGCGTCACCGACCCGACCGTCGCCGCGTCCCTCGGTGCGGACGTGCCGTTCTGCGTGGTCGGCGGCCGGGCCCGCGTCACCGGCGTCGGCGAGGACGTCGAGCCGCTGTCCTTCGCCGCGGTGGTCGATCGCCGTTGGACGGTCGTCACCCCTACCATTCATGTGTCCACACCGGCGGTGTACCGGGCGTGGGACGAGCTGGGCGGTCCCACCGCCGACGGTCCCAACGACCTGGAACCGGCCGCCCTGGTTGTCCAACCGGCTCTGGCCGAGTGGCGCGACCGGCTGGGCGACGCCGCCGGCCAGGTACCCGTGCTGGCCGGCAGCGGCGGTACCTGGTTCGTCGAAGGCGCCTACCCCGGCGAAGGCCGCCTGGTGGTCTCGCCCGTCCCGCCTTTCAGCACGGGGGAGGGCTAAAGCCCCTCCCCCGTGGACCCCCTCCGCTTCAGGAACTCGCTGCGCTAGTCATCTTCCCCACACGCACCGGCAGACCCGGATCCTTGCTCAGTGCGGGGGGCAAGGCCCCCCGCAACCCCCCGGCCGGCTTTGCCGGCACCGCGCGCCAGTCACCACGCTCAGCCAGGCGCTGCCTCCCCCATGCTCACTTACCGGCCCGTCGCTGCCAGCGGGTCGCTTTCAGCATCTTCTTGTGCTTCTTCTTGCGCATGCGCTTGCGGCGCTTCTTGATGAGCGATCCCATGACTGGCGGGCAGGATAGCGCTGGTGGCAGCGCCGGTCGAAACCGCAGAGGCAGGGCGGGCCGGACGTCCAGGCGACGTCGTTTCGGGCCAGAGCCGCCCTTCTCGTATCGTGGCCGCTGCCCTCGGGGGTCGTCCAACCGGCAGGACACAGGGTTTTGGTCCCTGGAATCAGCGTTCGAGTCGCTGCCCCCGAGCATGGGCCTCCACCACGACGGGCGCCAACGGGTAGACACTGGGGCATGAGCCCTCGTCCGCTGTCTGCCGTGGTGCTCGCCGCCGGGCAGGGCACCCGCATGCGGTCGTCCCGGCCCAAGCCGTTGCACCGGCTGTGCGGTCGCCCCATGGTGCTGTACGTCCTGGACGCTCTGGCCGAGCTGACCGTCCAGCGCGCCGTCGTGGTGGTCGGGCACGGCGCCGAGCGCGTCACCAAGGCGCTGCTGGAGCAGGCGCCGGCCGGTATGGACATCGAGTTCGTCGAGCAGCACGTGCAGCGGGGCACGGGTGACGCCGCCAGCGTGGCCCTCACCGGCTTGCCCGACACCGACGAGGACGACGAGGACGGCGACGTCGTCGTCCTGCCCGGCGACACCCCGTTGCTGCGGCCCCTCACCGTGGCCGCCCTCGTGCGCCACCACCGGGTCACGAACGCGGCCTGCACACTGCTCACCGCCTCGGTCGACGACCCCACCGGCTACGGCCGGGTCATTCGGGACAAGAACGGCGGCGTCGCCCGCATCGTCGAGGACGTCGAGGCCGTCCACGAGATGGAGATCAAAGAGGTCAACACCAGCATCTACGTCTTCCGCCGCAGCGTGCTGGCTCCCAGCCTGCGTCGCCTGAGCCCGGAGAATGCGCAGGGCGAGTACTACCTGACCGATGTCGTGGGCGTGCTCCACGACGCCGGGTACACCGTGTCGGCGTTGGCCGCCCCGGATGCCGGCGAAGCGGCCGGCGTCAACGACCGGGCCCAGCTGGCCATGGCCGAGGCTGAGCTCCGCGACCGCATCAACGAGCGGTGGATGCGCCGGGGCGTCACCATGCTCGACCCGGAACGCACCTACATCGACGTCACCGTGGTCCTCGACTGCGACGTCACCCTCTATCCGGGAACGATGCTCCAGGGCAGCACCACCGTGGCCACCGGCGCCGAGATCGGCCCCGACACCCGCCTGATCGACTGCACCGTCGGCGAAGGGGCGGTGGTCGAGCACGCGGTGGGCCGCCAGGCCTCCATCGGTGGCGGCGCCACCGTCGGGCCCTACGCCGTGCTCCAACCGGGAAGCTCGGTGGCCCCGTACACCGCCACCGGGTCACACTTGACCATCGCCGCCGACACCTGAGCAAGCGGAGCGCCCATGGAGCTGGTCCCCACCCGGAAGCTGCAGCTCTACGCCGGGCGGGCCCACCTGCCGCTGGCCGATCGGATCGCCGGGCATCTCGAGGTCGAGCTGGGCGATCCCAACATCGTCGACTTCGCCAGTGGCGAGATCCGCTGCCGCTTCGGCGAGTCCGTCCGGGGCGCCGACGTCTTCATCGTCCAGACCCACGCCGGGGCTGGCGGCCGGTCGGTCAACGACGCACTGATGGAGCACCTCATCATGATCGACGCGGCCAAGCGGGCATCGGCCAAGCGCATCACCGCGGTGATGCCCTTCTACGGCTACAGCCGCCAGGACCGTAAGTCCAAGGGCCGGGAGCCCATCACCGCCAAGCTGGTGGCCGACCTGTTCACGGCGGCCGGCGCCGACCGCCTGATGTCCGTCGACCTCCACACCGGTCAGATCCAGGGCTTCTTCGACGGGCCGGTCGACCATCTCACCGCTCTACCGGTCCTCACCGACTACCTGCGCCGCAGCGAAGTGGGGGACGTGGCCATCGTCGCCCCTGACACCGGGCGGACCAAGGTGGCAGAGCAGTTGGCCCGCCGCCTCGGGGTCGACAACGTGGCTTCGGTCTACAAGACCCGCAGCAAGGACCATCTCAACCAGGCCCAGGCCCTCGGGGTCATGGGCGCCGAGGTGGTCGACGGCCGCACCTGCGTGCTGATCGACGACATGATCGACACGGCCGGCACCATCTGTGCGGCGGCCGACATACTCATGGCCTACGGCGCCGCCGAGGTCTGGGCCATGGCCACCCACCCGGTGCTCTCCGGCCCGGCCATCGACCGCCTGAAGAACTCGGCTCTCACCAAGCTGGTGGTCACCGACACCATCCCGCTGCCCAGCGAGAAGCAGATCGACAAGATCGAGGTCGTGTCCGTGGCGCCCCTCATCGCCGATGCCATCGACGCAGTGTTCGAGGACGCCAGTGTGTCGGAGATCTTCGGTGGGGAGAACCAGTCCTAGCCGCCGTCCGCAACCCGGAACCACGCGAGCACGCGAGGTGCCTCTGCCGGCGAAGCCGGCCGGGGGGTGTGGGGGGCTTTGCCCCCACTGTGGGGGGCTTTGCCCCCCACAGTCGAGCAAGGGACCGGCTTGTCCGGCCCTTCCGGGAAAGAGGGCGAGCGCAGCGAGCTCCAGAAGCGGAGGGGGGCCGGGGGGGAGGGGCTTTGGCCCGCCCCCCTGCACTACCATCGTCCGGCCGTCCACCAGGAGCGCTGCCCATGGCTGACATTCGACTTGCTGCCGACACCGGCCGGGCGCCGGGCACCCGGTCGTCCAAGCGGCTGCGCCGTGAGGGCAAGATCCCGGCCATCGTGTACGGCCACGGCATGGGGGCCACGGCCATCACCGTCGAGGGCCGGGACCTGCGCCAGGCCCTGTCCGGCGCGGCCGGGCTCAACGCGGTGCTGACCATCGAGCTGGGGGGCGAGGAGCACATAGCCCTGGCCCGCCAGATCCAGCGCCACCCGACCCGCCAGACGGTCACCCACCTCGATTTCCTGGTGGTCAACCGCCACGAGGTCATCAACTCCGAGGTTCCGATCACGTTGGTGGGCGAGGCCAAGGACCTGGGTTCGGAAGGCGTCATCGAGCAGGTCCTGACGAGCCTCACCGTCCAGTCGACGCCGGGGAACATCCCCAACAGCATCGAGGTCGACATCAGTGCCATGCAGGTCGGCGAGCACGTGTCCGTCGGCGATCTGCGCCTGCCTTCCGGGGTCGCCACCGAAGTCGAGCCGTCCGAGCTCGTGGTCACGGCCAAGGTGTCGGCGGTGAGCGTCGAGGTCGAGGCCGAAGAGGCCGAGGCGCTGGCGGCCGCCGAGGCCGGCGACAGCGCCGACCCGGCGCCGGAGCAGAGCTAGACGCTTGGCGTCTAGGAGCCGACACGAGTGAGTCAAGTTCCATGCGGCGTCGACAAGGCCAGTGAGGCCGCTTCAGTTTGTCGAACTGACGGCGTAGCGGCGTGGTAGGGCCGGGTCGGGTTCGAGGGTGTCGGCCAGCCCACGAAGGCAGGGCGACTGCGCTTAGGGTGAGGGTGAGGAACTTCGCCGCTCGTAGGTCCTACGATGATCTGCTCGTCGGGCGGGGGCGAAGCCCCGGTAGCTCTTTGTTGGGCGCACCTGAGCGGTTCCTGCCGTGATCCTGAGCGCCGGGTCGGGGCGTGAAACCACGCGAAGAGGTACGCCGGCAGACCTGCTGGTCGTCGGTCTGGGCAATCCGGGGGCCGAATACGAGGGCACCCGCCACAACGTCGGAGGCGAAGCCGTCGCCCTGTTGGCATCGCGTCACGGCGTGCGGCTCAAGCGGGGCAGGGAGCGGTCGGTGATGGCCGAGATCAGGCTCGACGGCCGGTTGCTGGCCTTGGCCGTGCCCCTCACGTACATGAACGAGTCTGGCGCGGTCCTCAACCATCTGGTCCGCAGGCACGGTATTGAAGAATTGTCCAACCTGGTGATCCTGCACGACGAGCTCGACCTGCCCGTCGGTCGGGTGAAGGTGAAGGTGGGCGGCGGGCTGGCCGGCCACAACGGGTTGAAGTCGGTCAAGGCCCACCTCCACGACGACGGCTTCGTCCGGGTACGCATCGGGATCGGCAAGCCGCCGGGGCGCCAGTCGGGCGCCGACTTCGTCCTGCGCCGGCCCAGCCCGGCGGATCGGGCAGCATTGGACGTGGCTGTGGAAGAGGCGGCCGACGCCGTCGAGACGATCCTGCTGGAGGGCCCGAGCACCGCCATGAACCGCTTCAACGTCTCGGTGCCATGAAGAACGCCGCCGAACCCGTGGTCCCTCCCACGTCCGAGCGGGATGTCGCCGGCCCCTTTGCCGGCACGAGCGCAGGCCGCGGACAGGACCGGGCCGGCCGCCGCCGTTCGGCCCACCGTCGCCGCCGCGTCATCGTGGTCGTTACCGCCGCTGCCATCCTCGCGGCACTGGTGACGGCGGGTGTGTTCATCGTCGGGGGCCGCACGTCCGAGGTCCGTGTGGTCATCCGGTTCCAGGGTCACGACCGCAACGTGGTGGTCAAGCAGGAAGCGCCAACCGTGGCCATGGCGTTGCTGGCGGCCCGGATCACGCCGGTGGCGGGACATCTGCTGACCGCCAAAACCCACCAGGCCATCACCGGCCACGACTTCCCTCCCCGTTTCACGCTCGACGGCCGCCACGCCGACCGGGATACCCGTCTGCGCACGACAAAACCCGTTCTGGAGGTGGCCAACGGTGCCGACGAGGTGGAGGGCACAGTGGCCAGGAGCGGGGTGGCCATCCCTCCCCCGCCCATTCCCCGTATCGAGTACTACCTGTGGCATCCGGGCACACCGGGCGTTTCGAATGCCGTCGTCGGGATGGTCAGCGGCGAGATCGTCAGCGCCCAGCAGATCACCGCACCCTCGTCCCCGGCGGCCGTGACCGACAAGGAGGTGGCGCTCACGCTGGATGACGGGCCATGGCCGGATACGCCCCAGTTCCTGCAGGTCCTGCAAGCCAAGGGCGTGAAGGCCACGTTCTGCATGATTGGGAACCAGGTGCCGCGCCGATCGGCCATGGTCAAACAGGTCGTAGACGCGGGCATGACCATCTGTAATCACACTCTGACCCACAACGAGCACCTCGACAGGTCACCGGCGCCGGTGGTCGAGACCGAGGTCCAAGGCGGCCTCGACGCTCTGGTCAAGGTGCTGGGGAGGGCGCCCACCCTGTACCGGCCACCCGGGGGAGCGCTGAACCAGACGATCATCGACAGCGCCAACCGCAGAGGCGAGCAGGTCATCGGATGGGCCGTCGACCCGTCGGACTACAAAAAGCCCGGGACACCCGCCATCGTGGCGCGTGTGGTGGGCCAGGTGAAGCCGGGTTCCATCGTCCTGATGCACGACGGCGGCGGCGACCGCAGCCAGACGCTGGCTGCCCTGCCCATCATCATTGACCAGTTGAAGGCCCAGGGGTACACGTTCGTGACACCGGACACGGTCACGCCCGTCCCACTCGGCGTGCCCGCAGCGGCCACACCGCCCAGCACCCAGCCCGGCGCCGCGCTGGGCCCAAAAGGCGGCACCCCCGTCACGGCGGCCGCACCCGCCCCCGGACCTCCGACCAACCCCGCCCCCGTCCCGGCCACCACCGCTATCCCCCCGACGACTCCGCCCCCCAAGCCGTAACCAAGGGCGCACGAGCCCGTTTTTGTGGGCTCATATGGGGGTAGGCAGCCGGTCAAGCGCGCTGATAACCCCCATACGGGCCCTTTCGAAGTTCGTCGCCGGCTGCGCCCTTTTCCGCGACCGATTCGGGTCCGTCCTGCGTCGGGCCAGGGGTTCGGGAGGGGGGTAGACCCGGTAGATTCGATGGGTGACCTTGCTGGCGTTGCCGAGGCTGTGGCGCGACCTGCCGGCGGCCGGCGACCTTGTCGGCAACCACGGCGCCGTCCTGAGCGTGGCCGACTCGGCCCGACCGTTCGTGGTGGCCGGACTGGCCACCTCGTCGAGCCGGCACCCGATCGTCGTGGCCTGTCCCTCCCAGACCGACGCCGAGCGGCTGGCCCACGACGTGGCCGCTTTTCTCGGTCCCGACGCCGTCGACACCTTCCCGGCCTGGGAGACGCTCCCCTTCGAGCGGGTCAGCCCGAGCGTTGAGACCATGGGGCGCCGGCTACGGGCCATGTGGCGCCTCCAGCAGGCGGATGGGGCGCCGAGGGTCCTGGTGGCCACGGTCAGGGCCCTGGTGCAGCGCCTCGGCCCCCACGTCGAGGAGGCCGCTCCCGTCGTGGTCCGGGCCGGAGACCAGCTTGACCCCGAGAAGCTGGTCGAGCGGCTGGTGGCCAGCGGCTACCGACGCGAGTACCAGGTTGAGCATCGCGGCGAGCTGGCCGTGCGGGGCTCCATCGTCGACGTGTTCCCCTCCACCGCCGCCGGTCCGGTACGCATCGACCTGTGGGGCGACGAGGTCGACCGGCTGACCGAGTTCAGCGTGGCCGATCAGCGCAGCACCGCCGACATCGGCGAGGTGGACCTGTTCGGCTGCCGGGAGCTGCTGCCCACGCCGGAGGTCCAGGCCCGGGCCCAGAGCCTCATGGCCACGGCGCCGTGGGGACGCCAGCACTGGGAGAAACTGGCCCACGGCCTCAGCTTTGACGGCATGGAGAGCTGGTTGCCATGGCTGACTTCGGGCGAGCACCTCCTGTCCGACCTGTTGCCGGCGACAGCCCAGGTGCTGCTGCTCGAGCCGCGGCGCATGCGGGACCGGGCCGGCGACATCCTGGACGAGGAAGCCAGCCTGGCGGGCACGCTGGCCGTCACGTGGGGGGCCGACGCCCACGCCGGCTTCCCCCGCCTCCACCTTCCCTTCGACCGGCTCCTGGCCCACACCACCGCCCCGGCCTGGACAGTCACCAGCGTGCCGCCGCCCGTCGGAGCCGCGGCCGACCGGTCGACGGGCCCGGCAGTCACGGTCATCGAAGCCAGCGGTTGGGACGCCGGCGCCAACGGCGAGGCCAGCGCGTTGGTGAAGCGGGTCGACGGCCTGCTGGCCGACGGCTACCGCGTCACGGTCGCCTGCGACGGTACCGGCTCGGCGGCCCGCATCGCCCAGTCCCTGGCCGACTCGGGCGTCACCGCACCCTTGGCCAAAGCCGATGCCGAGGAGCTGACCAGGCCCGGGATCCGGGTCGTCGTCCAGCCGTTGGACCGGGGCTTCGTCCTGCCCGGCGCCCGTCTGGCCGTCGTCGCCGAAGCCGATCTCAGCGGCCGGCGGCGGGCCCACCGCCAGGCCCGGCCCCGGCCCCGGCCCACCGAGGGCTTCTTCGACAGCCTGCAACCGGGCCACCACGTGGTCCATCACCACCACGGTGTGGGCCGGTACCAGGGCCTGGTTCGCCGGGCGCTCATGGGGGGCCCCGAGCGGGACTATCTCTTGATCCAGTACCGCGACGGCACCTTGAACCTGCCGTCCGACCAGATCGACCTCATCCGCCCCTACACCGGCGGAGAGAGCCCGTCGCTCAACCGCATGGGCGGTTCGGACTGGAACCGGACCAAGGCCAAGGTGCGTAGCGCCGTCCGCGAGATCGCCCAGGAGCTCGTGGTGCTCTACCAGAAGCGACAGGTCAGCCCGGGCCACGCCTTCGCGCCCGACACGCCGTGGCAGCGCGAGCTGGAGGATTCGTTCCCCTATATCGAGACACCCGACCAGACCAAGGCCGTCACCGATGTCAAGCAGGACATGGAGCAGCCCAGGCCCATGGACCGCCTGGTGTGCGGCGACGTCGGCTTCGGCAAGACCGAGGTGGCCCTGCGCGCCGTGTTCAAGTGCGTCCAGGACGGCAAGCAGGCGGCCGTGCTGGTGCCCACCACGCTCCTGGCCCAGCAGCACTTCCAGACGTTCTCCGACCGCTACGCCGGTTTCCCGGTGCGGGTCGAGGTGCTGTCGCGGTTCCTCACCGCCGCCCAGGCCCGCAAGGTGATGCACGACCTGGCCACCGGTCAGGTGGACGTGGTCATCGGCACCCACCGGCTGCTCACCGGCGACGTGCATTTCAAGGACCTAGGCCTGCTGGTGGTGGACGAGGAACAGCGCTTCGGGGTCACCCACAAGGAGCAGATCAAGCAGCTGAGGGCCAACGTCGACGTGCTCACCCTCACCGCCACTCCCATCCCCCGCACGCTGGAGATGAGCCTCACCGGCATCCGCGACCTCACCCTGCTCAACACGCCGCCGGCCGAGCGCCAACCCATCCTCACCTATGTCGGTGACTACGACGAGCACGCCGTAGCCGAAGCCATCCGGCGTGAGCTGCTGCGCGAGGGCCAGGTCTTCTTCGTGCACAACCGGGTGATGGACATCGACCAGACCGCGTCCCGCATCCGGGACCTGGTGCCCGAGGCCCGCGTGGCCGTAGCCCACGGGCAGATGGATGAGGGCAGCCTCGAGAAGGTGGTGTACGACTTCTGGCAGGGCCAGCACGACGTGCTGGTGTGCACCACCATCATCGAGTCGGGCATCGACATGCCCACCGTCAACACCATGGTGGTCGACCGGGCCGACCTGCTCGGCCTGGGCCAGCTCCACCAGTTGCGGGGCCGGGTCGGGCGGGCCGGCCAACGGGCCTACGCCTACCTGTTCACCCCGCCCGACCGGTCCCTGACCGAAGAGGCCTACGAGCGGCTGAAGACCATCGGCGAGCACACCGAGCTCGGTTCCGGTTTCAAGATCGCCATGCGAGACCTGGAGATCCGGGGAGCGGGCAACCTCCTCGGTGGCGACCAGTCCGGGCACATCGCCGCCGTCGGCTACGACCTTTACGTCCAGCTCGTGTCCGAGGCGGTGGCCGAGCTGAAGGGCGAGTTGCCCCGGGAGCCGGCCGAGATCAAGCTCGAGGTGCCGGTCGACGCCAATCTGCCCACGTCCTACGTGGAGCGCGACGACCTCCGCCTCGAGGCCTACCGTCGCTTGGCCGCCGTCACCACCCAGGACGAGGTCGATGACATCCGGGCGGAGTGGGCGGACCGCTTCGGCCCGTTGCCGCCGCCCGCCGAGGGGCTGATCGCCGTCGGCCGGCTCCGGGCCGAGTGCGCCCGCACCGGCGTCAAGGAGCTGGTGGTCGCCAAGGGCCGGGGCGACAGTGGGTTCGGCCAGCCCCCCCAGGCCCGAATCTCGCCGCTGGAGCTGCTGACCAGTCAGCGCCTGCGCCTCCACCGCCTTTACCCGAAGGCGGTCTACAAGGAGGCCGACGGACTGGTGGTGGTGCCGGTGCCGGCCAAGGGTGTCGCCGCCGTCGAGTGGCTGGGTCAGGTCATCTCCACGCTCGTGCCTCCGGAGCCCGCCTCAGCGGCGTCGTAGTCGCGGCGTGCAGTCGCCCCCTGCCGACGCTCCGGGCAGTTGCGTCCGAGCCGCCGAACCAGGCAGCAAACACCGTTGAAACCGATAAACGCCTTGCCGCGGCTGGGTGTTCGGGATATGATCGAACTGGTGTTCGCTCCATTAGTAATCCTCCAGAGCTCAGCGACAGCCAGCTGACGGCCGAGCTGCTGGCCGTCACCGACCACATCGATCGGATGCGTACCCACCAGGTTGCGGTGGCGGCTGAATTCGACGCCCGTATGGTCCACGCCACCGACGGGGCGGCCAACGCCGCGTGCTGGCTGGCGCCCCGGGCCCGGATCAGCCGGGCCGAGGCCCACCAGGTCTTCGGGTTGGGTCGCAAGCTGCGGTCGATGCGGCCACGGCGGGGGCGGTGGCCTCGGGCGCCCTGTCCACCGCTCAGGCCCGGGTGCTGGCTCGGGTCGTGAACGAACGCACCGCTGCGGTGTTCGCCGAGCACGAGCCCGTGCTCATCCAAGAGGCGGCCCGGCTGAGCGTGGACGACCTGGCCCGGATCATGCGGAGGTGGGAGACCCTCGCCGACACCGACGGAGCCGAC
>JBBSHS010000031.1:0-26908 GCA_038232515.1 Acidimicrobiales bacterium | reverse complement strand
TGGGGCGGGCACCGCCGCGCGGGTGCCCGCTGCCCCCCCCCGCTCCCGGCCCGCGGGCGGCCGCGGGGGCCGCCCCCCCGGGGGGGGCACCGCCCCCCCACGCCCCCCGTCGGGTGCGGCCGCCCCCGAACCCCCGCAGAATCAGCTGACGCGTTCCGGCCCCCTCACAGCTCCTCGTTGACAGGCATCGTAGAAGCGCCATCGAAGCGGAATCGGATGTGGCATATCGTCGGGCTGGATGGTTGCGCCGACGGATCCGTTCGCCGTTCTCGGGGTGGCGGCTACGGCGAGCGTCGGGGAGGTTCGGGCGGCGCGGCGTCGGCTGGCCAAAGCCCTGCATCCTGACGCTCTGGTGGGGGCCGGGGACTCGGAGCGCCAAGAGGCCGAGTCCCGGCTGGCCGAAGCCAACCGTGCCTTGGACCTGGCGTTGGCGGCCGTGTCGGCCCGGGATGCGTCTGAGCCGGACCGCGACCAGCGTCGTGCCCACCAGCCCGTCGCCCGCCAGCCGGCGCCAGCGCCGTCGCCGGAGGACGCCGGTCGAGGCGGCGATGACGACTGTTCGGTGACCTTCTCGATCGAGGCGCTCCCGGCCGTCGCCTTCGAGTTGCTGGTCATGGCCCTGTCGTCCATCGGAGACCCCAAGGTGGTCGACGAGCCCTATCTGCTGGAGGGCCTGGTCGACGACCCGGCCCTGGGTTTCTGCCGCATCCATCTGGTCCCTGAGGCCGGCGGCAGCATCGTCACCGTGGACGTCCTTCCCGTCAGGCGGGCTCGGACGCCGCCTCCCCCGGCCACCGCGGTGGCCGGTCGGCTCATCGCCGAGATGGAGATGCTCGGCCCGGTGTGACCACAGGGTGGTCAGCAGCCGTAGCCCGTGCCCCTCGGGGGGTTTGTGCGGTGGTTCGTGGGCGCCTGTACCAGGCCGCGTAGCCGCTCGAGGTCATCGGGCGTGTCGGCGTCGTCCAGGGCGTGCGGCCCGCCGACGGCGGTCCAGACGGCCTCCTCGAGCCACGTCACGTTCGGTTCCACGGCCAGTAGGGCGCGGGCCCGACGCTCGCCCGAAGCCACCAGTCCGGTGGTCCGCGCCAGGGCCGTGGCCGACCAGCGGGCGCACAAGGGCTGGGGCCGGTCGCCGGCCATCGGCACCACGGTGCCGTCGCCGGAGTGATCGGCCAGGAGCCGTAGCAGGGCGACGGTCACCATCGGCAGGTCACAGGCCAGGACGAGCACCGGGTCGCAGGCGCTCGTCGTGGGCAGGGCCTCCCACCCGGCGGCCATCGCTCCGAGCGGGCCGATGTGGGGGTCCCCGACGCTGCGCAGGTCCGTCCGGGCCGGCCCGACCTCGATGACCGGTGAGGCCACTTGGACGAGGGCGTCGGCCGCCCGACGGGCCATCGTCAGCCCGCCGATCTCCATCGTCGCCTTGTCGCAGCCCATCCGTGAGCTCGTCCCGCCGGTGAGCAGGAGCCCGGCCGGGCGGCGTCGACGCACGTCGGTAGTGTGCCGCGGCGGCCCATCACCGCAAAGGAGGCAGATGACAGCGGCTGACGGAGGCGGCCCGGTGACCGACGGTCGCGACCCCGTCGCCGACCTGGAGCGGATCGCCTACCTGCTGGAGGTCATCCATGAGCCGACCCACCGGGTTCGGGCCTTCCGCCGGGCGGCGGCCACGATCGCCGACGTGGGCCGCCCCGAAGTCCACGAGCGGGTGTCCAGGGGTACCCTCAACGACCTGCCCGGCATCGGCGACTCGACCGGGCGGGTTGTGTGCGAGTCACTGGCGGGGGAGCAGCCCGGTTACCTCGCCCGCCTGGAACAGGCCGCGGCCGAAAGGCAAGCGGCTGGCGAGGGCGCACCTGGGGAGGTCCTGCGGGCGGCACTGCGAGGCGACTGCCATACCCATTCGGACTGGTCCGACGGTGGCTCGCCCATCGACGTGATGGCCCGCGCCGGTCGGGACCTGGGCCACGACTACATGGTGTTGACCGACCACTCGCCCCGGCTCAAGGTGGCCAACGGGCTGTCGCCCGAGCGCCTGCGTCGCCAGCTCGACTTGGTGGCCCGGTTCAACGAGCAGCTCGCCCCCTTCCGCCTCTTGACCGGCATCGAGGTCGACATCAACGAGGACGGCACCCTCGACCAGGACCCCCGACTGCTGTCGGAGCTCGATGTCGTGGTGGCATCGGTCCACTCCAAATTGCGCATGGAGGAGCGGGCCATGACCCGGCGCCTGTGCGTGGCCCTTGCCAACCCCCACATGGACATCCTCGGGCACTGCACCGGCCGGATCGTCGTCGGTCGGGGTCGGCCCGAGAGCGAGTTCGACGCCGAGCTGGTCTTCGAGGCGGCCAGGTCCTTCGACAAGGCGGTGGAGGTGAACAGCCGGCCCGAGCGGCTCGACCCGCCCAGGCGGCTGCTGTCCCTGCTGGTGGACATGGACGTGAAGTTGGCCGTGGACACCGACGCCCACGCCCCCGGCCAGCTGGAGTGGCAGCGGTTCGGCTGCGCCCGGGCAGAGGAGTGCGGCGTGGTGCCGGCCTCGGTGGTCAACACCTGGCCGGTGGCCGGGCTGTTGGGCTGGGCTGGCGGGCACGCCGCCGGCTGACGGCGACGGCGAAGGGCGGAAGCCGCCGCGGCAGCGCCTACGGTGGGCGTCCGTGCGCCTCGGTCGGTACCTTCCAATGCTGGTTGCCGCCGTCGCCCTTGTCGTCGGCGCAACCGCCTGCGGGTCGAGCGGCAAGACCCAGAGCGTGGCCGGGTACTGCGCCAAAGCCAAGGCCCTCGACGGGGCCACGGACCGGCTGGGCCACATCGACCTGTCCGACAAGGCGGCGGTGAAGTCCATGCTCGCCGGCATCCAAGCCGACGCCCACAGCGCCCTCAAGCAGGCGCCCGTTGCCGTTCGCGGCGATGCCGGCGTCGTCGTGGGTGACATCGACGACCTGGTGACCGTGGTGTCCAAGGCCGGCTACGACGTGAAGAAGGTGAGCAGGCAGGACTTCGACCGCATCAGCAACCAGGGGGTCGACGCCCAGACCCGGGTGACGGACTACAACCAGAAGACCTGCGGCATCCTCCCGGCCGAGCCCACCACCCGAGCTCCGGGCCAGCCGGCCACAACCTCCACCACGGGGGTCGGCGGGGGCTGAGCCGGCAGGAGCCGCAGGAGCAGCTGCCTGCTACACCGGGGTGTTGGCGTGCTTGCGGGCGGCCAACAGCTCCCTCTTGGAGCACAGCAGCTCGACGGCGCCGGCGACGACAACCCGGGTATCGGTCGGGTCGATGACGGCATCGACGTAGCCCCGCTCGGCCACGACCCACGGCGTCAGGAAATCCGCCTCGTACTCGGCCTGTCGGGCGGTCCGCTCTTCGACGGTGGCCCGCCGGTGCAGGATCTCCACCGCCCCCTTCGCCCCCATGACGGCCACCTCGGCCGAGGGCCAGGCCATGCAGAGGTCGTTGCCCATGGACTTGCAGTCCATGACGATGTAGGCGCCACCGTAGGCCTTGCGCAGGACGAGACAGATCCGCGGGACGGTGGCACGGGCGTAGGCGAACGCCAGCTCGGCGCCGTGGCGGATCATTCCCCGCCACTCGAGGTCCTTGCCGGGGAAGAAACCCGGCGTATCCACCAGGGTGATGATGGGCAGGTTGGCCGTGTCGCAGAAGTTGACGAAGGCAGCGCCCTTCTGGCTGGCGACGATGTCCAAAGTACCGGCCAGCGCCGAAGGTTGGTTGGCGACGATGCCCACCGGCCGGCCACTCACCCGGCCGAGGGCGGTGAACAGATGAGAGGCGTACCGGGCCCGGAGCTCGAGCAGCTCGCCGTCGTCGGCGATGGCGCCGGCTACGGCCCGCACGTCATAGGCGCCGGCCGTGGATGGCGGCAGAAGGTCCACAAGCTCAGGGGTAGGGCGGTCAGGCGGGTCGTCGTTGGCCCACCGGGGTGGTTCCTCGTCGGTGTTGGCGGGCAGATGTGCCAGAACGTCGCCGGCCAGCTCCATGGCTGCGCCGGCGTCGGCCGCCAGCAAGGCGGCCACGCCGCTCGAGCGCAGGTGGGTACCGCTACCTCCCAGCTCCTCGGGGGTGAGCCCGACGCCGGTCATCTCCTCGACCATGCTGGGGCCGGACACGTAGGCGACCGAACCCTCGCAGGCGACGACGATGTCGGCCACACCGAGGAGCAGGGCGGGCGCCGAGACGGCGGACCCGCTCACGATCATGACGATCGGCACGACGCCGGAGCAGCGGACCACCGAGCGGGCGGCCAGCCCCCAGCCGTGCAGCGACGGCAGGCCCTCGGCGATGTTGGCGCCGCTGGAGGCGACGACGATGACCAGCGGCATTCCCATCCGCCGGGCCTGGTCGGCGGCGGCCGCGATCGTGCGCCCGTCCTGCTCGGACAGCGCTCCCATCAGGCGAGTGGGCTGTGACCGGACGACCACGGCGTCCCGGCCGCCCACCTCTTCGACGCCTGCGGAAACCGCCTCGCCGGCGCGGGCGCGCAGGGGGACTGACATCGAATGGTCCGACCCTCTCCCGAGCGCGAGGGTTACACCATGGCGCCGACCGCCCGCTACCTCGCATTGGTGTCGGG
Organism: Acidimicrobiales bacterium; assembly: GCA_038232515.1. Taxonomy (GTDB): domain Bacteria; phylum Actinomycetota; class Acidimicrobiia; order Acidimicrobiales; family JAUJNH01; genus JBBSHS01. The sequence continues at coordinate 22,311 of JBBSHS010000031.1, read as the reverse complement.
GCCCGTGCCCGACCTGGCCGGGCGCCTGGATGAGGCCGCCCTGCTGGTGGCCGCGCACGCTCATGAGGAGCTCGACGTCGACGCCTACCTCGGTCGGCTGGACGCCATGGCGCTCGCCTGCCCGATGCCGACAGCCGCCGGCGTCCTGACCCACCTGTTCGACACCCTGGGATTCACGGGCGCCACCCAGGACCGCTACCACGACCCCCGGAACTCCTATCTCGATGACGTGATTGACCGGCGGGTGGGCATCCCCATCACTCTGTCCTTGTTGACGATCGGCGTCGGCCGTCGGCTGGGCGTGACCTTTGAGCCCATCGGGATGCCCGGGCACTTTCTCGTGCGCGCCGCGTCCCCGCCCGCAGCGTTGTTCGACCCCTTCGACGGCGGCCGGCAGGTCACCGAAGCCGCCTGCCGCAGCCGGTTCCGCTCACTCTTGGGCCGTCAAGCCCCATGGCAGCCCTCGTATCTCGACCCGGTGGAGCCTCGGGCGGTCGTGGCCCGGCTGCTCGCCAACCTCCGTTCGACCGCACTGGCCCAGGGCGATCTGACCCGGCTGGACTGGGTGGTCCGGCTACGAGCCGCCATCCCGGGCGTGGAGGAGGAAGCGCCGGGCGTTCTCCGCCGCCAGGTGCTGGCTCGCCGGGCCCCGTTCAACTGACGGCGCCGCCGCCCGGCCTCATCTCGTCTTGACACAGGGGCCGCCCGGCTGGGGCGATGGCCTGGCTTGGCACTTCGATCGCCTGGTGCACGGGTCCTTGGGGCGACGGGGTGGCACAATGGTGAGACCTCCAACCCCCCGACAAGGAGCACCCGAATGGCGACTCGAAGCTCCACCATGGAGCGCAGCTTCCAGAAGCTGTCGCAGAGCTATGCGCCCGTCCCCGGCGCACCGACATTCACCGCCGCCGGCGTGTACGACAAACTGGCCGGCCTCCTCTTCCTGGTCGTCGTGTGCGGGGTGGCCGGCGCCTTCCTGCCCCCGGCCATCGGCTTCGCCGGCATCGTCGTGGGCCTCGGCGTCGTCATCGCCTCGTACTTCCGGCCGATGTGGTCGAAGGTCCTGGCCCCTGTCTACGCCGTGGCCGAAGGCCTGGCGCTCGGAGTGGTGTCCCGTGCCTACAGCAGCTTCTTCGGCGGCATCGTGCCCCTGGCCATCCTGTTCACCGGTGGTGTCTTCGTGGCCTGTCTGGCGGCCTACCGGACGGGCCTGGTCAAGGTGACGCCCCGATGGGCCAGCGTGGCGATGGTCGGCGCCGTCGGCCTCATCACCATCTCCGTGGCCTCGATGATCGGTCTGAACATCCCGGCCCTGTCCGACGTAGGCTCACCGTTGTACCTGATCTTCGGCATCGTGGCCCTCGGCATCGGCGTGATCAGCCTGTTCGTCGACTTCTCCTACGTCGAGCAGTCCGAGCGACTGGGCGTGGCCGTAGAAGGCGAATGGTTCGCGGCGTTCGCCATGCTCACGGCCATCGTCCTGGTCTACCTCGAGATGCTGCGCATTCTAGCCTTTCTCTACGGCGGTCGTCGCTAGGCGCTAGGCGCTAGGCGCCCCCTCGTCGGTCGGGGGCGAAGCCCCGGTAGGGCGCCCGGTGATCGCGCCGTCCACCTAACCGTCGGGGCCGGCCGCCGGCCTCGTCAGCTCGTTCTGCACCTGTATCAGGTGGTAGAGGAGGATGAGCTGGGTCAGGGCCAGGGGCTCGTCCCGCACGTCCTCGATCAAGCCGAGTGACTGGGGGACGGGCTCGTCGACACCGAGTTGGCCCCAGATGGCCTGCTCCACCTTCTTCGTCACGGCGGGCTCGGCGTAGGAGTGGATGTGGACGGCGTCGACGGGCCGGCCGGCTTCGTCCCTGCTGAGCTTGAGGTGCATGGCCTGCCTGCTGTCGTTATCCAGGACGGTGGACAGGTCCGGGTGGTTGATCGTGGGCCTGAGCAGCAAAGTGGCGCTCAGCGGGTCATCGGCGGCCTCGGCCCGCTCTTCGATGTGGGAGAACCGGATGACGATGTCGGCCAAGGCCCGCTGAGGCTGGATGAACTCGGTCGACTCCGGCTCCCGCCGGGCCAGCTCCTCGCGGACCTGCTCTTCGGTGTAGCCCCGCTTCTTGGTGTCGCGGCCCAGCTTCCAGCCGATTCGGATGTCCTCGGGGGGGTCCATGTACACCGTGATGTCGAAGCACGAGCGGGACAGCTGGGTATGCAGGGGCAGCAGTCCCTCGACGATCACGAACTCGCGTGGCTCGATGTACTCGGGGCGTTCCAGCTTCCCCGAACTGTGGTCATAGACCGGCTTCAGGATGGGCTGGCCGAGCACCAGGCGGTGGAGGTCCAGTTCCATGATGTCGATGTAGTTGCATTTCGGGCTCAGGGGCGTGAAGGGGAGAGACTTGCGCTCCTCCCGGTCGTAGCGGTGGTAGTCGTCGACGCCGATGGAGGTGATGCGGTCATGGCCCAGAGCCTTGACCAGCCCGGCCGTGATGGTCGTCTTGCCCGTCCCGCTGTCGCCGGCGATGGCCAGCATGACCGGACGGAGGCTCTCGCTTCCTGCGTCCGCCTGGCCCGCTCGCAGGATGTTCATCTGCTTGTGCAACATTTCCCTACCGCCGTTCTGGACAAGGCCGCTACCTGACCGTACACGTCAGCCCGCTCGGGGCGCTTCCCGGCCCGCACCAACACCTCGCGGCTGCGCTGACGTAGCGGATCCGTGTCGACTCGATGGCTCCACAAGGAGCGCCGGCGTGCGATGATCCCCGGTCGTGCCCGGCCTGTTCGAAGACCTGACCTGGCGTGGGCTCGTCCATCAGGTCACCGACCCCGAGCTCCCGGCGCTGATCGACGGGGGCGGCCTCAGCGCCTACATCGGCTTCGATCCCACGGCTGACTCGCTCACCATCGGCAATCTGCTCCAGCTGTGCAACCTGCGCCGCATGCAGAGGGCCGGTCACCGTCCCATCCTGCTCGCCGGGGGTGGGACCGGCATGATCGGTGACCCGGGTGGCCGGTCCGACGAGCGCAACCTGCTGACCAGGGACCAGCTGGCCCACAACCTGGCCGCCATCCGCGCCCAACTCGAGCGCTTCGTCGACTTCGACGGCGGCCGGGCCCTTCTGGTCGACAACGGTGAGTGGCTGTGGGACGTCGGTCTCCTGGAGTTCCTGCGAGACGTCGGCAAGCACTTCACGGTCAACCAGATGGTGGCCAAGGAATCAGTGAAGACCCGGTTCGAGGCCGAGGACCGAGGGATCAGCTTCGCCGAGTTCAGCTACATGCTCCTGCAGGCCTACGACTTCCTACAGCTCCACGACCGCTACGGCTGCACGGTGCAGATGGGCGGCAGCGACCAGTGGGGCAACATCACCATGGGCATCGACCTCATCCGCAGGCTGCGGGGCAGCCGGGCCTACGGTCTGACCAGCCCTCTGGTGGTCAAGCCCGACGGAACCAAGTTCGGCAAGAGCGTGTCGGGCAACGTATGGCTGGACCCAGCCAGGACGACCCCCTACGCGCTCTATCAGTTCCTGTTCCGCAGCCAGGACTCGGTGGTCGGGGCCTACCTCCGCTACTTCACCGATCTTGCCCGCCAGCGGATCGACGACCTCGACCGGGCCACCGCCGAGCGGCCCCAGGCCCGTGAAGCACAACGGGTGTTGGCCCTGGAGGTGACCTCACTGGTCCACGGACCCGAAGCAGCCCGGCGGGCCGAACACGTCGCCGGCGCTCTCTTCACCCCCGAGATTGCCGGGGTGGATGAGGCAACGTTGACGGCGGCGGTGGCCGACGCACCGACCTCGGTCCTGCCCGGGACCGGGTTGGTGCTGCTCGACGCAGTCGCCCGGGCCTTCGGTGAGTCCCGCCGGCGGTCGGCCACCTTGTTGGCCCAGGGAGGCGTCTCCGTCAACGGCCGACGCCAGACCGACGGCCAGCGGGTCCTGACCGCCGCCGATGCACTGCACGGGCGATTCGTCCTCCTGCGGCGGGGCCGGCGTGACCAGCACGTTCTGGTGGTGGAAGGGGCGGTGGGACCGACTATGGTCCCGGCACCCCGGCCGCCAGGCTGACACACCGGCGGGGCCTTTGGGCGAACCGCTCAGATCCGGCGCCTGGTCGCCGATGAACAGATTGGACAGTGGTTTGCAGTCTGGCGGGGTTTCCTGCCCAGCGAGGCGGGCTTGGCCGGCCATCACCGCCGACGGGGCCCAGCCGGACGCCACGACCGGCCCGAGCGGTCTGGCCCCCGCCACCATCCAGGCCGCTTACGGCTTCCCCACGGCGAAGACCGTCGGCGCCGGTCAGACCATCGCCATCGTCGACGCCTACGGCGACCCGACGGCCGAGCCCGACCTCGCCAGCTTCAGCTCCCAATACGGGCTCCCGGCCTGCAGCACGGTCAGCGGGTGCTTCTCCAGGGTGAACCAGACGGGTGGAACGATCCATCCGCCGACCGACGCAGGATGGGCGCTGGAGATCAGCCTCGACGTGCAGTGGGCCCACGCCATCGCGCCGGCAGCGAAGATCCTGCTCGTGGAGGCGACCACCAGCTCGTTCGCCAACCTGATGACGGCCGAGGACTACGCCAGTGCCCACGCTGGCTACGTCTCCAACAGCTGGGGTGGTCCGGAGTTCTCCGGCGAGTCGTCCTACGACTCACACTTCAGCCGCAGCGGGGTCAGTTTCTTCGTGGCCGCAGGCGATGCCGGGCTGCCCGCCGATTACCCGTCGGCCGCGCCCAACGTGATCTCGGTGGGCGGGACACTGCTGCACTTCGACGGCTCGGGCGCCTTCTCGTCGGAGACGGCATGGACCAGCGGTGGCGGCGGCTGCAGTGCCTACGAGACGGCCGTGTCAGCCCAGTCCGGCTTCTCCCAGTACGGGCAGGCCGGCTGCAGGGGCAGGCGGGCCACCCCCGACGTGTCCCTTGACGCCGACCCCGCTTCGGGCGTGGCCGTTTACGACACCACCCCGTACCAGGGCCAGACCGGGTGGTTCACGGTTGGTGGCACCAGCGGCGGCCTGACCAGCTCGGCCACCGGATCGGTGAGGTGCACGTCCGGCCGGTTCTCCCGCCGCATCAGCTGTAGCTGACCCTCCAGCCTCCGCGCCGCTCAGCCGGTGGCCAGGGCGCCCCGGATGGCGGCCGCAGTCCGCTCCTCCACCCCGGCGGCGTAGCGGTGGCGGGGCCAGAAGAAGCCGCGTAGGCCGTCGCCCTTGGTGCGCGGGACCACGTGGACGTGTACGTGCGGGACCGACTGGCTTACCCGGTTGTTCATGGCCACGAACGTGCCCTGCGCAGCCGTGGCCTGGCGGACGGCGACGGCCACCCGCTGGGTGGCCGAGAACAGGGGGCCGACCAACTCGCCCGGTAGGTCGGTGAGGGTCTCGTGATGGGCCCGCGGCACCACCAGCGTGTGCCCGTCGAACAGGGGTCGGGCATCGAGAAAGGCGGCCACCAACGGCTCGTCGAGCACGAGATGGGTGGGGATGGCGCCGGCCAGGATCGAGCAGAAGACGCAGCCGTCGCCCATGGGGCCGAGATCGTGCCAGCATCTGGCCATGTCAGACCAACGCCCCGTGACCATCTCCACCGGCCTCCCCGAGACCGTGCTCCCGGCGCCGCCGCCCGACGCCGCCGCCCGTCTGGCTGACGCCTTGGCGGTGGACGACGTGGACGAGCGGCGTACGGCGGTGCAGGCCGTGGCCGCCGACCACCCCCGCTTCGTCGACGCCTGGGCGGCACTGGGGGAACTGGGCCGAGACGACATCGAGACCTACGCGTACTGCCGGGTGGGCTACCACCGCGGCCTCGATGCCCTTCGGGCCGCCGGGTGGCGGGGCTCGGGCTACGTGCGCTGGGGCCGGCCGACCAACCGCGGTTTTCTCAGGGCCCTCGACGGCCTCGGTCGCCAGGCGGCGCGCATCCACGAGGCCGACGAGGCCGAGCGCATCGCCACCTTCTTGAGCCAACTTGACCCCGACTGGGACCGTGCCTGAGACCGGTCGGGGCTACGGCTCGGGCACCGGGGCTGACGATTCCCGGCGGAACACGTCCGGCTCGATGAAGATGAGGCGGGCCATGGGTTCGGCGGCCCGCAAGGTCGCCTCGATCCTGTCGATGGCGGTGGTCAGCTTCTCGATGCTGAGGTCGTGGTCGAGCTCGATCTTGGCTGCCACCAGGATGTCCGTGGGCCCCAGTTGAAGGGTCCGGAGGTGGATCAGGCGCCGGACCACGGTGTCTGCCTCGATGGTGGTCCTCAGGCGCCGGGTCACCTCAGGGTCGGCGGCCTCGCCGATGAGAGAGCTCTTCATCTCGATCGCCAGGATGCCGGCCACCACGGCCAGCAGAACGCCAATGGCCAGGCCGCCCACGGCGTCCCAACGCGGGTTGCCCGTGACCTCGGTCAGGACCACGCCGGCGAGGGCGAAGCTGAGCCCGCAGAGCGCGGCGCTGTCCTCCAGGAGCACGGCCGGGAGCTCGGGGGTCTTGGTGCGGCGGATGAAGTGGTACCACGTCTCGGTTGACCGCTTCTCCCGTCTGGCCTCGCCGACCGCCGTGCGCAGTGAGAGGGACTCGAGTACGCAGCTGAGGAGCAGGACCACGATGGCCACCGGCACCTGTTCGAGCGGATGAGGCCGCCGCAACTTGTTGTAGGCCTCGTCCAGGGCGAACAGCGAGCCGACGCTGAACAGCACCAGAGCGACGACGAAGGCCCAGAAGTACCGCTCCTGGCCGTGCCCGAAGGGGTGGCGCTCGTCCGGGGGCCGGTCGGCCTTGTGGCCGCCCAGGATGAGAAGGGCCTGGTTGCCGGTGTCGGCCAGGGAGTGGACGGACTCGGCCAGCATGGAGGCGGCGCCGGTGAGGAGGAAGGCCACCAGCTTGGCCAGGGCGATGCCGAGGTTGGCGGCGAAAGCGGCGACGATGGCCCTGTTGCTCTGTTCCCGCTCCATCAGCCGCAGGTGTGCAGCCGTCCGGATCGGCTCAACCCGGATCTGGGCTGAGGGAACGCGGTCACGGCATGTTGGCGGCGTCGTCGACCGGGTGGGCCGGTCCGATGCCGACCACGGCGACCAGGACACCGAGGAGCAGGCTGCCCAGGTGGATGATGGCCTGACCCAACGCCGGAGCGGCGGACTGTCCGATGTCGGACAGGTCGGGGAAGAGCAGCACGAAGGCCCCGAAGGCGATGAGCGCGCCGAGCACGGCGGCGACGAGGCGCAGCGGCTTGACCTGCTCCTCAAGGCGCCCGGTGGCCGTGCCCAGCAGGATGAGGGCGACCAGAACGGCGACGGCGAAGAGTGGGCTGTCGGACAACATGAAGATGTGGCGGAGGCGGGTCTTGACGAAGTGCTCGCCCAACGAGTCCTCGGCCAGGCCGAAGAGTGCCCAGCCCAGGAAGTACATGGCGGTGGCGACGATGATGCCGGCCCCGGCCAGCACCGGGGCCTGGCCGGACCGCACGAGGGTCAGGACCGGGTTCGGCTTGGAGGGGGGCGGCGGGACGGCCGAGTAGGGGCTGCCCGGCGGGGGGTAGCCGGATGGACCCCCGAAGGGCTGGGTCGGGGGGTTCTGGCTCCAGCCACCGGCTTGCGGAGGCGGGCCGGGGGGCCATCCATCGCCCTGACCTGCGCCCGGAGACTGAGGCGGTTGGGGGTGGGCCTGGCCAGGCTCGCCTTGGGGGGGGCCGGGCGGCCCGGCGTGGCCGGAGGAGGGGTTGGCGTAGCCGGGAGGGCCGTACCCGGGAGGCGGTCCGGGCGGTGCCGGGTACGGCGGAGGGGCCGGCTGCTGGGAGGAACCGGGGTACGGCTCGTCGGGTGGCGGCTGCGGAGCGTCGGTCATTGGCCAGAGGCTACGGCGTGGTCGATGGCGGTGCGCGCCAACGGGCACAGCGTGCGCCGGCGGGGACGACGGGCGTAGGGCCGCCCCGGCACTGGGTCCGGTGCCCGCCGGGCCGGCCGTTGGCGTCTCCAGACGTACGCTGGCGGCCATGACCGACGCCGCCGAACCCACCAATGACGAGTACGACAAGCGGCGACGCCGGGTCCTGTGGAGCCTGCCCTACGGCTTGTACGTGCTGGGCACACGCGCCGGCGAGCGGCGCAACGCCATGACCCTGAACTTCGCCACCCAGGTGGCGGTCGAGCCCAAGCTGTTCGGTGTCGGCGTCATGAAGGAGGCCGTGAGCCACAAGATGGTGCTCGAGGGCCGGGTCTTCTGCCTCAATGTCATCGCCCGTGACGACCGGGCCATCGTCCGCAAGTTCGTCAAACCAGTGGAGGTGGACCTCGAGGGCCGGGCCCTGAACGGGTTTCCCTTTCACGACGCCAAGACCGGCGCTCCTGTGCTCGATCAGGCCGTCGCCTACCTGGACTGCGAGCTCCGCCATGCCCTCGACTGCGGCGACCACACGTTCTTCGTCGGGGAAGTCGTGGACGCCGGCTTCCAGCAGGCCGAGGACACGCCGGTCCTGCGCATGGAGGACACCCGGATGAACTACGGCGGCTGAAGGGCCGCCCTCGACGGCACGTCGGGGTCACGGCCCGGCCCGAAGCGGAGGTCCTTCGATCAGGACAGGCACAACGCCGGCCGCGGATCGACCGTAGGCCAGGTCTCGGGCAGGATGGCCGATCATGCCAGCCCGCTGGATCGACACCGCTGAGGCGCTTGAGGAGCTTGTCGACGAGCTGACCGGGGTGGAACGGTGGGCCTTCGACACCGAGTTCCACCGCGAACGCACTTATTTCGCCCGCCTGGCCCTCGTCCAGATCGCCTGGAAGGACGGCATCGCGTTGGTCGACCCCCTGCGGCTCGACCTGCGGCCGTTGGCCGCGGTGTTGGAGGGACCGGGGCTGGCGGTGGCCCACGCCGCCGACCAGGATCTCGAGGTCATCGAGCGGGCCTGCGGGACCGTCCCGACGCGGCTGTTCGACACCCAGTTGGCCGCCGGCTTCGTCGGGTTCTCCACGCCGTCGCTGGCCAGCCTGGCCGAACGGCTGTTGGGAATCCGCCTTCCCAAAGGCGACCGGCTCACGGACTGGAATCGGCGACCGTTGGCCGCTGGGCAGCTATCCTACGCGGCGGCGGACGTGGCCCATCTTCTCGACCTGCACGACCGGATCACCGCTCGGCTCAACGAGCGAGGCCGCCTGGGGTGGGCAGAGGAGGAGTGTGCCCGGGTGCTGGCCCGGCCCCGCGGCTCCCAGGACCCCGACACCGCCTGGTGGCGGCTCAAGGACAGCCGCTCCCTGCGCGGGGCCAGCCGGGGCGTGGCCCAGGAAGTGGCGGCGTGGCGGGAGCGGCGGGCGGTGGAGCTCGACGTGCCGCCCCGCTTCGTGCTGGCCGACCTGGCCCTCCTGGGCATCGCCCACAAGCCGCCCCGCACGGTGGCCGACCTCGTCGAGATGCGGGGAATGGACGCCAAGCAGGCCCGTGGGCCGTTGGGCGAGGCGGTCCTGGCGGCCGTCAACCGGGGACGTGACCTGGGCCCGTCGAAGCTGTGTACGCCCCAGGGTGACGACAGCGACCGTGAGCTGCGAGCTGCGATCGCGCTGGCCGCGGCCTGGGTGGCGCAGTTGTCCAGGGACGAGGGCATCGACGCCGCCCTCCTGGCCACCAGGGCCGATCTGGCCCTGCTTCTCAACGCCAGGCAGGGCCGGCTCACACAGGGGTGGCGCAGAGCGATGGTGGGCGCCGCCGTCCTGTCGCTGGCCGAGGGCGACGCCGCTCTGGCCTTCGACGGCAAGGGCGGTCTCTTGCTCGAGGCCCGCAGCCACCAGGCCCCTCCCCTGCCCCCGGTCCCATGAGCCGCAGCCCTCGGGGACGGCCAACGCCGTGGCACCGTTCCCTGCCGTTCTCTAGGCGGGTCGTAAGACGAGTGCCTGGCTGGGGCTTACGACCCCTGGGTAGGGCCGGCCCTCGCCCACGCCGTCACTGGCCACCTCGACCACCCAGTCGCCGTCCACGGCCACGCCCACCGGCTCGTCCACGAAGCTGACGGCCACGATCCGGCGGTCGGCGTCGGCCCTGCGCTCCCACGCCAGGACCCCGTCGGCCCCGGCCCCATGTCCCACGCCATCCAGCCAGGCGAACGATCCCGAGCTCAGAGCGGGGGAGGAGCGGCGGGCGCCCAGCAGCCGCCGGTACAGCCACAGGATCGATCCCGGGTCGCTCGTCTGCGCCTCGACGTTGCCGCGGTCTGCGTCCGGCGGCCATGGCAGCCAAGGTTCGGCGCCTGCGGTCCAGCCGTGGCCCGGGCCCGGGGCCCACGGGATCGGCGCCCGGCTCCCGTCGCGACCACCCGGGTCGACCCGCCTATCGGCGGGCACGTCGGCGTCCCGCAGGCCCAGCTCCTCACCGGCGTAGACGAAGGCCGTTCCCCGCAATCCGAGCAGCAGCACAGCTGCCGCCCGGGCCCGATCGTCCCGGTCGCCGTAGCGGGTGGCGTGACGAGGATTGTCGTGGTTGGACAAGACCCAGGTGGGCCAGGCGCCCACGGGGTCGAGCTCGGCCACCACCTGGTCGATCCGTTGACGCCAGTGGCCGGCGTCCCAAGGGGCGAAGAGCGGTGGGAAGTTGAACGCCAGCTGCAGCTCCGGTTCTTCGGGCCGTCCGTAGTACGTGGCCACCTGCCTGGTGTCCAGCAGGAACACCTCACCGACCATCACCCGGTCGCCCGGGTAGCCGTCGACCAGCCGCCGTAGCTCCCGCAGCAGTTGGTGGGTCCTCGGGTCGTCGTTGGTGGACGAGCGGGCCACGCCGGCCCGTTCGGGAGGGTCGTCGGGTAGGGCCGGGTCTTTGCCGATCCCGTGGATGACGTCGGCCCGGAAGCCGTCGACGCCGCGGTCGAGCCAGAAGCGCAGCGTCGCCTTCATGGCCTCGGCCACCTCGGGATTGCTCCAGTCCAGGTCGGGTTGTTGGGGCAGGAAGAGATGGAGGTACCACTGGCCGGTGGCTTCGTCGTAGGTCCAGGCCGACGGAAGGGGACCATCGGGTTGGGAGTCGGCACCGCCGAAGGCGGACACCCAGTTGTTGGGTGGACCGCCGTCGGCCGCCCCGTGGCGCCAGAAATACCAGTCTCGACGGGTGTCGCGCCGCGACGAGCGGCTCGCCTGGAACCAGGGATGACGGTCGCTCGAGTGGTTCGGGACCCAGTCGAGCAGGACCCGCAGACCTCGGTCGTGGGCATCGGCGACCAGCCGGTCGAACGTGGACAGCGACCCGAACAGCGGGTCGATGTCGCAGTAGTCGGCCACGTCGTAGCCGAAGTCGGCCATGGGGGAGGGGAAAACCGGCGACAACCACAGGGCGTCGACCCCCAGCCAGACGAGGTGGTCGAGGCGCCGACGGACGCCCTCGAGGTCGCCCACGCCCCAACGGGGCACGTCGGCACCCGCCATCCGCTGGCTTCGGCCCTCCGGGTCGGCCTCGAGGACGCTGCGCGGGTAGATCTGATAGATGACGGCGCCTTTCCACCAAGGTTCGCTCATGAGCGCGCCGGAGGGCCGGAGCGGCCGGGTGGGCCGCCCCGCTCCAAACTGGTCACGACGTCACGCCCTTTGCCGCCGGAGGGTCAGGACTTGGGTCGTAGATCGATCCGGAGGGTGAGCACACCGTCGTCGAGGTCGATGTCGGCGTCGCCCAGCATGGCGAAATCCATGTAGTCCCGCTGTGCCTGCTCCAGGAAGCGCTTGCGCTCGACACCCTCTATGGGGGGGACGCCCCGAGCCCGCACTGCACGAGCCCGCTGCCGGAAGCGGTCGAGCATGGCCTCGGGGTCCAGGTCGTCGGCCATCGGCGCACATTACCCGGCGGAGGTGGGGCGCCAGGTGAGGTGGGAAGAACGCCGGGCGGGTTACTATGCCGTGGTCCTGTCGGCCACCAGCACCTCGGGAGCGGCACGTGAGGAAGGGACGCCATCGGCGGTTCGAAGAGGCGCGTGCCCTGAAGCAGGCCGTCGAGATCCGAGAGGAACCTTGTCCCGAGTGCTTCGCCAAGCCTGGCGATCCCCACGCCGACTGGTGCGAGTACGAGTCGGACGAGGGCGTCGAGGCCGACGAGGAATAGCGCCCGCCTGTTGCCCGTCGCCACCTGACGGGCCGGAGGCTCTAACCTCTGCCGCCCGTGGGCGCTAGGCCGGTAAAAAACCTGGTGATGGCGGTGGCTGTCCTCCTGGGTGGCGGCCTCACGGCGGCACTGGCGGTGGGCGGCCGCTCGCATGACACCCGTCGCCATCTGTCGACCGTGGCGCCATTCGACGTCGCCTCCACCATCCTGCCCTCCGTCGTTACCGTGGACGCCCCTGCCACCTCGGCGACGGTGACCCTCGGGGCTGCACCCTCGTCACCCTCGTCGAGCGCACCGCCGCCTCGGAGCACGTCGTCCGCCACGGCGGCCAGGACCCGCACCACGTCGGTGGTGCGCAGTTCCCGACCGGCCGTGGCCCCGCCACCCAGGCCGACGTCGGTGGGACCGCTTCGGGGCCTGGCCGCCTGGGTGGACGTGTACGACTGGTCGGCCGCCTACAGCAACGGGAATCCCAGCATCGGTCCGGAAGCGGTGGACGCCATGGCCGCCCGCGGGGTGCAGGTTCTGGAGATCCAGTCGGCCAAGGCGGAGCAGCCTGGTGGCGTTCTGGAGCCGGAGCTGCTCGGGCGTTGGATCGCCCGGGCCCATGCCCGCGGCCTGCGGGTGGTGGTGTGGTACCTGCCCACGCTGGTCGACACGGGTGTCGACCTGGCCAAGCTCACGGCCAGCGCCCAGCTTCCGGTCGACGCTCTGGGAGTCGACATCGAGTCGCGGGCGGTGGCTGACCCGACGGCCCGCAGCGCCGCCCTGGTGCAGGTGACCCGGGCCATCCGGGCCACCACCCGACTGCCGTTGCAGGCCATCACCCTGCCCGGTGTCGTCACCGACGTCATCAACCTGGCGTACTGGCCCGGGTTTCCCTGGCACGCCATCGCCTCCTCCTACGACGTGTGGACGCCCATGGGGTACTGGACGAACCGCACGCCGCAGTCGGGCTATCGCGACGCCTACCGGTACACCCGGGACAACATCGACCTGCTGCGGGCCGACCTGGGCAAGCCGTCAGCGGTGGTGACCGTGGCTGGGGGCCTGGCCGAACAGACCACCGCCGCCGATGTCGCCGGCTACGTCAGAGCCTGCGCCGACCTCGGCTGCGTGGGCGGCGGCCTTTACGACTTCCGGACCACCGCCGACGGGCTGTGGCCAGGCCTCTCCGTGCTCCGGCGCTGAGCTCGCCGTGCCTTCTGGGCAGGATGAGGCAGGGCCGAGGCGGCCCGGCTGTCGAGGTAGGCGACAAGCTTGCTGGTCACCGCCGGACTGCTGAGGGCGACGAGCTCGTCGGCCATCGAGCGGTACACGGGCTCGGCACCGCTGAACGCCTCGCTCGCCTCGGTGCACCACCAGTGGAACTCGGCCCCGCCCTCGCCCCAGTCGCGGCGCTCCCACTGCCGGATGGTGGACGTGACGTGGCCGGTGCCGTCCTCGTCGTCCAGGCGCCGCAGGGGGAGCTGCCAGCAGACGTTGGGCTTCCAGTCGAGCGGTCGTTCCCCGTTCTCCAGGGCGGCGCGGTGCAGGGCGCAGCCCGCCCCGCCCGGAAAGTCCGGCCGGTTCAAGAAGATGCAGGCGTCCTCGACCAGGTGGGTCACCAGGCCGCCGGACCCGTCGGTGTGGATGACGCCGTTCGTGGCCGCCTCGGCCCGCCACTGCCACTGCTCGGCCCCGAGCCGCTCGGCTGCGGCCTCGACGCGGCTGCGGTCGTCCTCGTCGGTGAAATGGGCGCCGTAGCTGCAACAGCCCTGCTCCTGCTCGGCCGCCGGCCCGGTCAACACCCCTTGGCAGCCGTGCCCGAAGATGCAGCGCCAGTGGCTGAGCAGGAACGTCACGTCGAAGACCCAGGTGCGCTGCTCGGCGCCATCGTCGAAGCTGACCCACTCGTGGGGGCGGTCCTTCTTGGTGAACCGGACAGGACTGCTACCCATGGCTGGCTCCGGGCCGGTCAACGGGTCCCGAGGAGGTCGACCACGAACACCAGGGTCTCGTTAGGGCCGATGGCCCCACCGGCGCCACGGCTGCCGTAGCCGAGGTGGGGCGGGATGGTGAGCCGGCGTCGTCCGCCCACTTTCATACCGGCCACGCCCTGGTCCCATCCGGCGATGACCTGGCCCTGGCCGAGGCCGAACTCGAACGGCTGACCGCGATCCCATGAGCTGTCGAACTGGCGGCCGGTGCTCCACGACACCCCCACGTAGTGGACCCGGACCTCCTGCCCGACGGTGGCCTGGGCGCCGTCACCCAGGGTGAGGTCGTCGACTCCCAGTTCCGCCGGAGGGGTGGTGTCGGGAATGGTCACGTCGGGCTTGGAGGTCATCACGCCGACCCTACAGGTCGGTCCCGAAGGCTCCAGCCCCCCGTCGCCGGCCGTGCGGGGAAGCCGGCCCGGGCCCCGGCCGGGTCGGCGGAGGACGACAATGGGGCCGTGAGCGACGACAGCCACCTGGTGGGCCGCCTGGAGGCGATAGCCGAGGAACTGGCCGAGCGGGCCATCGCCGTGCTGCGCGACGCGGTCGAAGCGGGCGAGACGGCACGGCCCGACGAGGAGCGACGGCTCAGCCGAGCCCGCCGGGCGGTCGAGAAGGCGGCCGCCATCCTGTCCGGGACAGAACCCGGCTGACACGCGGCCGCGGGCCGGTCGGGTCGGTGCTACCACTGGAGCCACGATGCGCCGCCTGATGCCGGACCCCTCTGCCGTCGTCGACCTGGACGAGGCTTACGCCATGCCCGGCCGTCCCCACGTGCGGGCCAACTTCGTGTGCAGCATCGACGGCTCAGCGGTGGCCGACGGCCGGTCGGCGGGCCTGTCCTCACCCGCCGACAAGTCGTTGTTCGCCCGCCTGCGCTGCCACTGCGACGCCGTGCTGGTGGGCGCCGGGACCGTGCGCACCGAAAGGTACGGGCCAGCCCGGCCTTCGGCGGAGGGTCAACGGCGGCGGAGCGCACTGGGACTGGCGCCCGTCCCGCCCATCGCCGTGGTCTCCGGGTCGCTCCACCTCGACGAGAGCTCCGCCTTCTTCACCGAGGCGGTGGTCCGCCCCATCGTGCTCACGGTGGCCACGGCGCCCGCCGCACGCCGGGCGGCTCTGGCCGACGTGGCCGACGTCATCGTGGCCGGTGAGGGGTTGGTCGACCCGGCCCTCGCCGTGGCCGCCCTCGTCGACCTGGGGCTGACACGGGTGCTGTGCGAGGGTGGGCCCACCCTGCTCGGCGGCCTGGTGGCGGCCGGCCAGTTGGACGAGCTGTGCCTGACGGTGTCACCCATGATGGCCGGCGCCGGCGGCAGCCGCATCGTGGGCGGCTCCATTTCCTGCGTTGCCGCCCGGATGACCCTCCTGCACGTGCTGGAGGACGACGGTTTTCTCTTCCTGCGCTATGCCGGCACGGCCTGACGGGGCCGAGGCGGTGACTTCGGGCATGGTCTGACGGTGCCACTTCGGAGTTGGCTCTCGGTCGCCGGCGCCGTCGCGGTGCTGGCGGCATGCACACCCGGGCGTCCGCCGGGTCGTCCGGCCGGCGCCGCCCCGCCCGGGCGGCCGACGGTCGTGCCCGGCGCAGCAGCACCGCACCCGGCGGTGGGCGGAACGGCTCCGGCTCCGGCTCCGGTCGTGGCCGCCCTTCCGGCGCTCCGGGGGCCGTTGTCGACGATGTCGGGCACGGTGACGGTCGTCGACGCCTCCCGGCCGACCGTCAGCCGGGGCCGGCCGGTGAGCGCGGTGCGGACCCTGCCGACGACCATCGTCCGGCCCACCACGGGCGGCCCCTGGCCGTTGGTGGTGTTCGCCCACGGTTACAACGTCGGGCCCGCCACCTACGCCCATCTGGTCGACACCATCGCCGCCGCTGGCTACGTGGTGGCGGCACCCGTGTTCCCCCTCACCAACAGCGCTGCCGGGCCGCTGCTGGACGAGGACGACCTACAGCAGCAACCGGGCGACGTCCGGGCGGTGATGGCGGAGGTGGAGCGGCGCAGCGCCCGGCTCGACGGACTCCTGGGCGGAAGGGTCAATCCGGACCGCGTGGCGGTGGTGGGCCACTCCGATGGCGCCGAGACGGCGCTCGGCACGGGCTTCGACGGCCCTGCCGACCAGCGCCTGCGAGCCGTGGTGGCCCTCGCCGGAAGCCCCATCGACAACGGCGCCCCGCTCGGCCGTACCGTGCCGTTGCTGGTAGCCCAGGGTGACGCCGACACCGTCAACCCCCCGGCCGAGGGGGACAAGCTCTACGCCACGGCGAGGCCTCCCCGCGCCTACCTGCGCCTGCTGGGCGCCGGTCACCTGGCTCCCGTCGCCGAAGCGAACCGATGGCGACCGGTGGTGGAACGCGAGGTGGTGGACTTCCTTGACCTGGAGGTCGCGGGCCGGGTCGGGGCCCGGGCCGCGCTGGTGGGTGACGGGGATGTCGCCGGCGTCAGCGACCTGCGCCTCGAGCTGTGATGCCCTCGGGCCGGCCATCCCGGACAGGCACAGCGGGGCCGGTCAACCGCCGGTCTCGGCGTCGAACTCGGCCGACAGCTCGGCGCTGTGGGGATGGGCGGCCTGGAGCGCCGGCGCCGACCCCAGGTTGTTCAGGGCGTCGATCAGCTGGCGCAGCCGTCCGTGCTGCAGCCGGTCGAAGGCCAATGCGATCCTCGGGTAGTCCAGCAGCTCCTGGGCGGAGATCTCGCCGGGGGACGGGCCCACCTCCTCCAAGCCGGAGGTGCAGATGTCGGCAAAGCGGTGGGCCAGGTCGGCCAGCTCGTCGTCGGTGGGCCGGGCCCGCAGCCGCAGGACCAACCGGGCCCCCACGTATCGCATCGATATGAAGTTGCGGTAGAAGCCGAGGAGCTCGGCGGTCGCCTCGGCCACATCGTCGGTGATGCGGAACAGCGAGAAGTCGTCCTCACCGATGAGGCCGCGGCTGGCCACTTCGCAGCGCAGGAACCTCTCCCACTCGTGCCAGTAGCGGCCTCCGGGAACGTCGAGCAGCACCACCGGAGCCGGCTCGGCCTTGCCCGTCTGGAGGAGGGTGAAGAGCTCGAACGCCTCGTCGAGCGTGCCGAACCCGCCTGGGAGAACGGCGTAGCCGTCCGACTCTTTGACGAGCATCAGCTTGCGGGTGAAGAAGTACTTCATCTCGACCAACTTGGCGTCGGACCCGATGATGTCGTTGGCGCCCTGCTCGAACGGCAGGCGGATGTTGACCCCGATGCTGGCCTCCCGGCCGGCGCCCTCCATGCCCGCTTCCATGATGCCGGGACCGGCGCCCGTGACGACCATCCAATCCTGGGCGGCGAGGGCGGCGGCGAGGCTCCGGGCCTGGGCGTAGAGGGGATCGTCGTGGGACGTGCGGGCCGAGCCGAACATCGTCACCTTGAGGGCCCGCCGGAACGGCCGGAACACGGCGAAGGCGCTACGCATCTCCTTCAGCGCGGCGTTGGTGATCTTGAGGTCGAGGCGGTCGGCGCCGTCTCCGGCCAGCCGAGCCACGGTCACGAGGATCTCGAAGAGCTGATCGCGGTTGGCCTGGGGGCCGAGGACGTCGAGCAGCTCGGCCAGGCGTTGGTCCAGCTCGGGATCGCCGGTGCGGTAGCGCGGGGTTCGGTCAGGCATGTGCGCGACACAGACTGGCACGCCGGCTGACCGCCGACGGCCATCGGGTCAGGGGGAGACCGGGAGGGGGAAGCCCACCTCATGCATGCTCAAGGCTGGGGCCACCCGGGCATACAGGGTGGTGCGCTGTTCCAGGCGGCGTCCGGCGCCGTCTGCCACGTTGGCGGCGTCAACCATGTGCTGGAAGCCGTCCTCGTCCATCTCCTGGCCGTGGCTGGCCCCTGCTGCCCGGCTGATGTTCTCGTTCATCAACGTGCCGCCCAGATCGTTGGCCCCGCCCAACAGTGCCTGGGTCACGCCTTGGGGCCCCATCTTCACCCAACTCACCTGGATGTTCGGCACCAGCTGGCCATAGGCGATGCGGGCCACCGAGTGCATGAGCAGCGACTCTCGGAACGTCGGCCCCCGCCGCGACCTGCGTTGGAGGTAGATGGGCGCGGCCATGTGCACGAAAGGCAGGGGTACGAACTCGGTGAAGCCGCCCGTCTCCCGTTGCAGGTCCCTGGTTCGCACGATGTGGTTGGCCCAGTGCACGGGCTGCTCGACCGACCCGTACATGATGGTGATGTTGGAGCGAAGACCGACGCCGTGGGCGGTGCGGTGGGCGTCGAGCCACTCCTGGGTGTCGACCTTGTCGGGGCACAGGATGGCGCGGATGTCGTCGTCCAGGATCTCGGCGGCGGTGCCCGGGAGGGTCTTGAGGCCGGCGTCCATCAGACGGCGCAGGTAGTGGGCCAGGGGCTCGCCCAGGCGCTTGGCTCCTTCGGTCACCTCGAGGGCGGTGAAGCCGTGGATGTGGATGGAGGGCGACGCCGCTCTCACGGCCCTGATGACCTCGAGGTAGTAGTCGCCGTCGAAGCTGGGGTGGATGCCGCCCTGCAGGCACACCTCGGTAGCGCCCTTCGATTCCGCCTCGGCCACCCGGTCCGTGATGTCCCCCAGCTCCAGCAGGTACGGCGCACCCCGCAGGTTCAGCGACAGCGGTCCCTTCGAAAAGGCGCAGAAGCGGCACTTGAAGGTGCACACGTTGGTGTAGTTGATGTTGCGGTTGGCCACCCAGGTGACGGCCTTGCCGACGATGTGGCGCCGCAAACCGTCGGCCACCTGGGCCACGGCCGCCACCTCGGGGCCGCGGGCCCCGAAAAGAGTGACGATCTCGTCGGGGGCCACCTCCTGGCCCATGAGCACGCCGGCCAGCACCTCGGCCACCGGGCTGCCGGCCCCGGCCCGGGCCCCGGCCGGCAGCAGCCGGGGTGGGTCGAGGTCGCCGCCGCTCGACCAGGCGTGGTCGCGGGCCAGGCCTTCGGCATCGGAGCGGTCGAGGGCGGCGAAGCGCATGGCCGGGTCGAGCCACCGGTCCGGGGCGAGCACATACTCGGGATAGGCGGTGAGCCGGGGGGCGAGGGTGAAGCCGTGCTGCTCGGTGACAGCACGAAGACGGTACAGGTCGGGCCACGGCCGTTCGGGGTTGACGTGGTCAATGGTGACGGCGGACACCCCGCCCCAGTCGTCGATCCCGGCGGCGAGGAGCACGCCGAACTCGTCGGACAGATTCGGTGGGGCCTGGAGGTGGACGGATGTCGGCAGCACCAGCCGGGCGAGCGCCACCGCCCTGAGGTGGGCGTCACCGTCGGCCGCCGGCCACGAGCGCATGGCCGTGCCCGGCTTGGGTAGGAAGTTCTGGACTATCACCTCCTGCACGTGCCCGTACCTGACCGCCAGCTCGGCGATGGCCAGGAGGGCGGCCAGCCTGTCGGCCTCGTGCTCGCCCATTCCCACCAGGATGCCGGTGGTGAACGGGATGGCCAGCCGGCCGGCTGCGTCGAGGGTGGCCAGTCGGCGCTCGGGCGCCTTGTCGGGTGAGCCCCGATGGCAGGCCAGATCGGGGCGCAGGGACTCGACCATCATCCCCTGCGAGGCGCTGACCGGGCGGAGCCGGGCCAACTCGTCCTCGCTCAGGGCCCCGGCATTGGCGTGGGGCAGTAAGCCCGTCTGGTCCCGCACGAGGGCGCACATGGCGGCCAGGTACTCGATGGTGGACCCGTAGCCGTGCTCGTCCAGCCACGCTTTGGCCGCCGGATAGCGCAGCTCGGGGCGCTCGCCCAGGGTGAACAGCGCCTCATGGCAGCCGGCCCCGGCCCCGGCCCGGGCGATGTCCACCACCTGGTCGGGTGAGAGGTACGGCGCGGCCATGCGGGCCGGTGCCTTGGCGAAGGTGCAGTACCCGCAGCGGTCCTGGCACAACTCGGTGAGAGGGATGAAGACCTTGGGTGAGAAGGTCACCCTGGTACCGGTGGCCCCGTCCCTCACGGCCGCCGCCCGTTCCAGCAGCTCGGTCGTGGACAGGGCCAGCAGACCATCGGGGTCGGTGCGCACGGGCATGTCCTCCCTCAGGTGGTCGGGCCAAACGCTACCGGGGCTTCGCCCCCGCCCGACGAGCAGGTCATCCGAAGCTAAGGTCCTACGAGCGGCGATGTTCTTCACCCGCACGCTAAGCTAAGCGCAGTCGCCCTGCGTTCGTGGGCCGGCTGTCACCCTCGAACCCGCCCCGGCCATCGCATACCGCTACGCCGTCAGTTCGACAAACTCGAAACGGCCTCATTTGGCCCTGTCGACGGCCGCATGGAGCTTGACTCAATCGTGTCGGGTCCTACGCGCCAAGCGCCTAACCCCAACCTCCGACACCACCGACCGATGGACGGCGGCCCGGATCAGCGGGGTGCGGCGGCGGGGTCCACCAGCCAGACGATACGTTCGGCGCTGATGTGGGCGGCGGGAAGGTCGGCGCCGTCGTCTATGGCTCGCAGGGCGGCCCGCTTCTCCTTGCCCTCGACGGTGACGAGCACAAGGCGGGCGCGGGCGATGGCGGCGAACGTGAAGGTCATGCGCCGGAGCGGATTGTGGCCGAGCGGGTCCTCGTTGAACACGACCAGGCGTCCCACTTCGGCATGCAGCGCCGGGGACTGCGGGAACAGCGACGCAGTGTGCCCGTCGGGGCCGAGCCCGAGGTGGACGACGTCGATCCTGCCCAACTCGCCGATGCGGAGCTGGTAGGGGTCCACGCCCTCCTCGCACCGCATCGGGTGAACCTCGTGGGCTGCCCCAACCCGCTCCAGCAGCGCCTCGCGCGCCAGTCGCTCGTTCGAGTCAGGTGACGAGGGCGGCACGCAACGCTCGTCGCCCCAGTAGATGTCGACGGCCCACCAGTCGATGGACTCAGCCCCCCGATCGGCCAGCCGCTCGTAGCAGCGCCGAGCCGTATCACCACCCGACAGCGCCATCGTGAAATATTCGTCGTTCCGCCCCGTGAACGCGGCGATGACGTGGTCGGCGAACGCCCCGGCCACGTCGTCGACCACCACCAGCTCGCCGGGAACCATGGGCGGGCACATTAGCCAGACCGAGCGAGGCCAACCCGGGTCAGGACGAGAGGGCCAGGGCCGCCTCCACGGCGTCCTCGTAGACCTGGTCGCGCCTGAGATGGGCGAGCCCGTGGGTCAGCGACCAGGAAAGGTCCGCCTCCGGCAGGGCCAGGACCTCGGTGTGGCAGGGGCCGTCGTCGATGGCCGCGCTGGCACGCACCAGGCGCTCTCCCGCCACCCGTTCGACCACGAACGTCCCCTGGCGGCCGCCGTGCTCGGCCACCAGTCGCAGCGAGGCATGGCGGGCCGGGATGAGGTGGAGCCGGGGCGATGGCAGCTTCAGCCTGGATGTGAGCCAACCGCCGAGCAGCAGCCGGGCCCCGGCCTTACCCGCCACCTTGGCGGAGCGGACGCCAGCGGCGAAGGGTCGGTAGTCAGGTCCGTCGAACAGAGCCGCCGTCAGCTCCCGCCATGGGCGCAGGCGGATCCACGCCAGGTCGACGACTGCCTGCCGGTCGAACAGCGCAGCCACGGCGGCGAGGTCACCGGCCCTCGGCACGGGCCTGATCGGGTCGTCGTCGCTGCTGGTGTTCTCCTCTATGGCGTACTTGCTGTCGATGACGACGGCGTCGGCCGCCCCCACCAGGGAGTCCTGTGGCGTCGGAGCTCGACTGGGGAACCAGGCGGCCACGGGCAGGTCCGAAAGGACGAGGGGCTCGACCAACTCGGCCAGGTGCAGGGCGGCTGCGCCCCGCACCGTCAGCCGGATGTCCTCGAACCAAACGGGGTGGTCGCCGGAGCAGCCTTGGAGCAGTGCCACCCGGGCGTCGATGCCGGCCGGCACTTCGGAGGGAGCGGCCCGCACCACCACGCACCGGGCCGGATGGCGGCCACCGAAGTCGTGGACCACCTCCACCGCGGCGGTGGCCTCTGTCTCGCTGCGGGCGGCCACCACCAAGGTCACGACCGACGTCCTGTTGGCCAGCGACCGCTGTCCCGCCCGGCGCAGCCCATCGAGCTGCCCCAGAACCTCCCCCATACTCACGTCGTTCCCCCGCCAAGCCGCCAACACCCCGCCCCCCGCCCCGCCCAGACTCATCTCATGCCTTCATGGCAAGGGACCGACCGATGTCCGTCTCTTGACGTGTCGCCGGCGAAGCCGGCCGGGGGGCGTGGGGGGCTTGCCCCCCACAGGTTCGCCGCCGGCTTGCCGACGGCGACCAGAAGAATGGCGAGCGAAGCGAGCGCCACACCCGGCGGGGGGCTCGGGGGGCGGGGGGGCGGGCCT
>JBBSHS010000030.1:0-27960 GCA_038232515.1 Acidimicrobiales bacterium | reverse complement strand
CCCCCGGGCTACGGCCAACCCCCGGGCTACGGCCAACCCCCGGGCTACGGCCAACCGCCACCAGCGGCCTGGGGCGGGCCGTCCCTGCCGGTAGGGCCCAAGGGGGGCAGTGCCCGAACCGGTCCTCTGCCGCTTCACCCCATGTCCTTCAGCGACATCCTGGACGGCGCCTTCAACCTGTACCGGGCCAACCTGGGCGCCATCATCACCGTCGTCCTCGTCTTCGAGCTGCCGCTGCAGATCGTCGCCAGCCTGGCCTCCCGCAGCGTGCTGGCGGGCCGAAGCGTCATCGATTTCATGAGCGACCCGACCGTGGTCGACATGAACCGCAGCCCCGGTCAGTTCCTGGTGCAGGGCCTGGCCGTACTGGTCAGCTGGCTCGTCGGGCCGTTCGTGGCCGGGGCCATCGCCAAGATCGTGGCCTCTTCGTACCTGGGCCGGGAGATCACCGCCTCTGAGGCCATGCGGACGGCCCTCCGTCGGTTCTTCCCGTTACTGGTGGCGGCCGTGTTCGTGAAGCTGACCGAAGCCGTCGGCCTCATCGGGTGCATGGTGGGCGCCCTTTTCGTCATGCCCCTCTGGGTGGTGGTGGTGCCCGCCATCGTGGTCGAGGAACTCGGTCCGTTTGCGGGCATGGGGCGGTCGTACCGGCTCGCGGCCAAGCGCTACTGGCCGGTGTTGGGCGTGGCCCTTCTGGCCGGGTTGCTCACCTTTATCCTCGGCCAGTTCCTGTCCGCCGTCCCGTCGGGGGTAGCTCTGGTCGTCGGCTACAAGTGGGGCTTCCCGCTCGTCGCCCTGGCCGGGATCCTGGCCGAGCTCGTCCGGTCGCCCCTCACGGCCATCGTGGCCACCCTGATCTACTTCGACCTGCGCATCCGGACCGAGGCGTTCGATCTCCAGGTCATGGCCACCGATATGGGCACGGCACAGGGTTGAGCCGGCCCTACCCCGGCCTCCTGGGCGGCCCCGGCGACCCGCCGCCCCCCGGCATCGGCCCCGAACGGGCCCATCGGGCGGCGCAGGAGATCCTGAGCCGGTCCGAGTTCCGGGCGCCGCCCAAGGGCCTGGTGCAGCGAGCCGAGGACAAGGTGTTCGAGCTCATGGCCAAGTTCTTCGACCGGATCGGCAACGTCGGCGGCCCGGCGTGGGCCCAATGGGTCTTCCTTGTCGGTGTGGCGGTGGTGCTCGGGTTCGTGGCCTGGCGCATCGTGGTCCGCCTGCAACGGGACCCGAGCCGGTCGCTCGAAGGCGTCGCCGTCGACGGGCCGCGGCGGGCGGCGGTCGACTGGCGCCTGGAGGCAGCGGCCTGTGAGGAGCGGGAGGACTGGCGGGGAGCGTTGCGGGCCCACTGGCGGGCCACGGTGGCCGACCTGGCCGAACGTGGGCTGGTGGAGGAGGTCCCGGGCCGCACCACAGGCGAATACCGCCGCCGCCTGGCCCAATCGTTGCCCGACTCCGCCGAGCGCTTCTCCGCCGCCACCCGCATGTTCGAGGACGCGTGGTACGCCCACGCCGACGTCGGCGAGGCCGGCTGCTCCCAGGCCAAGGATCTGCTGGCCGGCGTACTGCGGCACGCCCGGACATGAGCGGTCAGCGAGGGCGCAAGGCCGCCTTCGTGGCGGTCATCGGGCTCTCATTGGTGGCCCTCGCGATTGCGGGCCGGCCCCACGGAGCAGGCCAGCCCCTCGATCCCGGCGGGGCCGGTCCTATGGGCGCCAAGGCGCTGGTCCTGCTGCTCCGGGAGGTCGGCGGCAACGTCACCGTCTCCGCCGGAGAGCCGGGATCGTCCACGACGACCGTGGTCCTCCTCCAGGACACCCTCGACCGGGGTCGCGCCGACGCCCTCGACCGTTGGGTCCGGTCCGGCGGAACGCTCGTGGTGGCCGACCCCTCATCCTCGCTGGCCGGCGGTGAGATCGACCCGGCGTCCAGCGCCAACCTCGCCGGGCTCGACAGCGACGTCACCCTGCGCCCGGGCTGCGGACTGGCCGCCCTGGCCGGCGCTGACACCGTCAAGGTCTCCGCCATGGCCGCCTTCTTCAAAGTGCCCACCGACGAGCCCGGGCTGGGCGCCTGCTACGTCGCCGGCGACGGGGGTGCCTACATGCTGGCCCGGCCCCAGGGCCGGGGGACGGTGGTCGCCCTGGCCGGCGCCGGGCCCTTTACCAACCACGATCTGGGCAAAGCCGACAACGCCGTCCTGGCCGTCAACCTGTTGGTGCCGGCCCCGGGCACGCAGGTCGAGGTGTTGTCCGATCTGGCTCCCGACGCCGCCGCTGCACCCCGGGCCCACACCAGCGTGTGGCAGGCGTTGGCCCGGCGCTGGCAGTTGGCACTGCTGCAGCTGATCGCCGTGTTCCTGGCCGTGTGCATGTGGCGGGCCCGTCGCCTGGGGCGGCCGGTGATCGAACACCAGCCGGTCGAGATCCCCGGGTCGGAGCTGGTGGTGGCCGTGGGCGACCTGTACCAGGTGGGCCAGCGCCGTCAGCAGGCGGCGGCCAACCTGGTGGCCGACACCAGGCGGGTACTGGCTGACCGCCTGGGCCTGCCCGCCGACACGGCCCCTCGGGTGCTGGCACAGGTGGCGTCGTCACGCACCGGGATCGACACGGACCGGGTCATGACGGCCGTGGTCCCGCCCGTCCCAGCCACTGATTCCGACCTGCTGGCCCTCGCCCAGACCGGTGCCGTCGTGCACCAGGAGATCGCCCGAGCCCGATGAACACAGCCAAGACTGCCGCCCTGCAGACGCCCCTGCACGAGTCGCCCCACGATGCCGTCCTCGCCCTGCGGGCCGAGGTGGCCAAGGTCGTCGTCGGCCAGGACGGCGCCTTGTCCGGCCTGGTCGCGGCCATGCTCGTAAGGGGCCACGTCCTGCTCGAGGGCGTGCCCGGCGTGGCCAAGACCCTGCTCGTCAAGACAGTGGCGGCCGCCCTCTCCCTCGACTTCAAGCGGGTCCAGTTCACCCCTGACCTCATGCCCTCGGACATCGTCGGGTCGACCATCTACGAGCAGGGCACCGGGGGCTTCCGGTTCCGCTCCGGCCCGGTGTTCACCAACCTCCTCCTGGCCGACGAGATCAACCGCACCCCGCCCAAGACCCAGGCTGCGCTGCTCGAGGCCATGGAGGAGCACCAGGTGTCGGTCGGCGGCGAAACCCGCCTCCTGCCCGTGCCCTTCGTGGTGGTGGCCACCCAGAACCCCGTGGAATACGAGGGCACGTACCCGCTGCCCGAGGCGCAGCTCGACCGGTTCCTGTGCAAGTTGGTCATGCCCTACCCGTCGGCCGACCAGGAAGTGTCGGTGCTGGCCCGCCACGATGCCGGCCTCGACCCCCACGATCTCGCCGCCGCCGGGGTCAGAGTGGTGGCCAACGCCGGCGACCTGGACGCGGCCCGGCGAGAGGTCGACGCTCTGCGCTGCGAGCCCAAGGTCCAGCAGTACATCGTGGCCCTGTGCCGGGCCACCCGCGACTCGCCGTCGCTGTCCCTCGGCGTCTCTCCCCGCGGCGCCACCATGCTGCTGCGGGGGGCCAAGGCGTGGGCGTGGATGTCGGGACGGGGCTACGTGACCCCCGACGAGGTCCAGGCCATGGCCAGGCCCATCTTGCGTCACCGCGTCCAGCTGCGGCCCGAGGTCGAGCTCGAAGGGGTCACCCCCGACGGCGTCCTGGACGGCGTCATCGCCGCCGTACCCGTTCCCAGGTGACAGGGCGGGAGCGGGTGCAGTGGCCGGCCGCCTCGGGCCGGTTGGCCGTCGCCGCCGGGCTGGTCGTCTTCGCCGTGGTGCTGGCCCCTCGCCATCAAGGACTCGTGCTGTGGGCCGGCAACGGGCTGGTCGCCGTGCTGGCCCTGGTCGACCTGGCTCTGGCACCATCGCCGGGCACGGTACGTGTGGTGCGGGAGCTGCCGGGCATCGTGGCCCTAGGCGGTCACGGCACCGTCACCTGGCGTGTCACCAACCCGACGGGGCGCCGCCTCCATGTCGGGTTGGCCGACGACCTGGCCCCTTCCTTGCGGGCCGGACGGCGGCGGATGACGCTGTCGTTGCCCCCTCGCGGCACCATGTCGGCCAACACCACGCTGCGTCCCACCCGGCGGGGGCGGTTCGACATCGAGGAGCTGACCGTGCGGGTCTACGGTCCCATCGGGCTCATGGGCCGCCAGCGCCGCCGCACCGAGCCTGGCCTCCTGCGGGTCTATCCGCCCTTCAAGAGTCGCGACGAGGCCGAGCTGCGCCTCGACCGCGCCCGCATCCTCGAGATCGGCCTAAGGTCGGCCCGCGGTCTGGGCGGTGGGACAGAGTTCGAGCAGCTCCGTGAGTATTCCGTGGACGACGAGTTCCGCCGCATGGACTGGTCGGCCACGGCCCGGGCCGGCAAGCCGATCGTGCGCACCTACCGCGCCGAGCGAAACCAGACGGTGATCGTCCTGCTGGACTGCGGCCGGGTGATGGCCGGACGGGTCGAGGAGGTGCCCCGGGTCGAGCACGCCATGGACGCGGTGATGATGCTTACGTACCTGGCCACCCGTCTGGGCGACAAGGCCGGGCTGGTGACCTTCGGCAGCCGGGTCAACGCCGTGGTCCCACCCAGTCACAACGGCAACCAGCTGGCCCGGGTGACCGAGGCCATGTATGCCATCGAACCCGAACTGGCCGAGAGCGACTACCGGGGGGCGGTGACGGAGACCCTGAGCCGCTTCCGGCGCCGGGCCCTGTTGGTGGTGCTCACCGACCTGCACCACCAGGCCGTCACCGAGACCCTCCTCCCCGTACTGCCTCTCGTCCTGCGCAGCCACGTCGTCGTGGTCGGCGCCGTGCGTGACCCCGATGTCGAGCGCTGGGGCCGGTCGGTGCCCACCGACGCCAGTGGCGCCTACCGCAAGGCGGCGGCCGTCAGGTCCCTCGACGAACGGGGCCGCCTGGCCGTGCGGCTACGGGGGGCGGGCGCCACCGTGGTCGACGCCCCACCCGGTGCGCTGGCCCCGCGCCTGGCTGACGCCTATCTGCGGGTGAAGGCCACCGGCCGGCTGTGAGCCGGGGCTACGTCGCCGGTGCGGCGGTGGACGGGTGGTCGAAGCGGTTGGAGCGACGCCATCCCGTCTCGCCCTCGCCCAGCGCGCCGGTGTAGCCGGCGGTGGCGGCCTGGCGCCCGAACACCCAGGCGTAGGAGACGAACGCCGCCTCCACCACCCCGCCGATGCCCACCCGGACGCTGGTGGGCAGGGGGCTGCCGGTGACGAAGCCCTCGATGGTGCCGGCCACGGCCAGCGTGAAGATCACTCCGAACACCAGCACCACCGCCCGCCGGCCCTCCTCGGCCAGGGCCGCGGGCCGGGGGCGATCGCCCGGGTCGATGATCGTCCAGCCCAGGCGCAGCCCGGCGGCGCCGGCGATGACGACCGACGTGAGCTCGATGAGCCCGTGGGGGAGGAGCAGACCCCACAGGTGGGCCTGCTGGCCGGCATCGCTGAACACGGCGATGGCCACGCCGATGGCCACGCCATTGTTGACCAGCACATAGGCGGTGAACCCGCACACGAGGATGCCCGAGGCGAAGGCCAGGATGGCCACCGTGATGTTGTTGGTGAACACCTGGGTGGCGAACTGGGCCGATGGCTTGGCCGAGTAGTAGCCGTTCTCGGCCCGGACGTAGGCGGCCCGCTTGGCCGCCGGGGCAACCAGGTCGAGGGACCGGTGGGAGTGGGCCAGCCACGCCGCCGCTGCCGCCGCCGGGCCGAACGTGAGCACGGCCGACGCCACCAGGAACGGGCGCACGTGCCACAGGGCAGCGGGGAACGACCGGGTGAAGAACTGCCCGGCGGCCCGAAGGCTGCGCGCCCGGGTGCCGTAGATCACACCACCGGTCGACGCCACCAGCCGGCTCAGCCGGTTGGTGAGGCCGGGGTCACCGAAGTTGGTGCGGGCGTAGGACAGGTGGGTCGACACCCGCTGGTACAGGTGCAGCAGCTCGTCCAGCTCCGCTGCCGACAACCGCGCCGCGCGTGGGCTGGCCCGGCGGGTCAGCACGGCCAGGCGTTCCCATGTGGGGGTGTTGGCAACGATGAACCGGTCGATGTCCACCTGCGGTGCACGGTAGCGGTCTTCGCTACCCTCGACGTCCGTGGCCGGGCCCCGCATCGTGACTCCCGAGGCGGTCGTGCTCGACCTGGGCACGGCCGGTCTGGCCACCCGGGTCGGCGCCCGGCTGCTGGATCTTCTCATCCAGATCGTCGTCGGCCTGGGCCTCGGGCTGTTGCTCGGCCTGGCGTCGTCGGCCGGCGTACCGACGACGCCACTGGTGATCATTCTCCTGGTCGCCATCTTCCTGCTCGTCTTCGCCTATCCCGCCCTGTTCGAAGCCCTCTGGCGGGGCCGAACGCCGGGAAAAGCGGCTTTTGGGCTTCGGGTCGTCACCGTCGTCGGTGCCCCCATCGGTTTCCGCCACGCCGCCATTCGCAGTGCCCTGAGCCTCGTGGACCAGATGGGGCTGTTCATCATCGGGCCGGTACCGGGGATCGTGGCCATCTTCCTGAGCACTTCGAACCAGCGCCTGGGCGATGTCGTGGCTGGCACCATCGTGCTGCGCGAGCGCAGTGGGGCCAAGGCGCCCACCGCCATGATCTTCCCCGTGCCCGCCGGCTGCGAGGCGTACGCGGCCACCGTCGACGTGGCCGGGGTGGGCTCGGAGGACTACACCAGGGTGCGCTCGTTCCTGCTGCGGGCGCCGGGCCTGCCCCACCCGCTCCGGGCCGATCTGGCCCGTCAGCTGGCTGCGCCGCTGGCCGGTGGCCTCGGCCACACCCCGCCGCCCTGGGTCACCCCCGAGCTGTTCCTGGCCGTGGTGGCGGCCAGGGTCCAGCTGCGTGGAGCCCGTCCCGTCGGGCCCGTCCAGGCTGCGGACTGGGGGGTGGAGCGGCCCCGGCCCGTCGGCGTGGACGCGTCGCGGTGGCCGACGGCAGGACCGATGCCCCCGCCGGGCCCGACGCCCACATGGTCGCCGTCAAACCCACCATCCCCGCATCCCCAGCCGGCCGACGGCTTCGCCGTGCCCCGATGATCTATCTCGACCACGCGGCCACGACGCCGATGCGTCCCGAGGTGTTGGCCGCCATGCTGCCGTACCTGACCGAGCACTTCGGCAACCCGTCGGGCGGTCACGCCGTCAGCCGCCGGGCCCGACTGGCCGTCGACGAGGCCCGCGACACCGTGGCCGCCGCCCTCGGGTGCCGCCCCGGCGAGGTGGTGTTCACCGCAGGGGGCACAGAAGCCGACAACCTGGCCATCGCCGGTGTCGTCGGCCGCCTGGGCGGCGTGCCGGTGTGCACGGCCACCGAGCACCACGCCGCCTTGCACGCCACCGAGGCGCTGGGCGGGAGGTTGGTGCCGGTGTCCAGCGACGGTGTCGTCGACCTGGACGCCTTGGCCGCAATCCTCGACCACGGCGTGTCGGTCGTCAGCGTCCACCTGGCCAACAACGAGGTGGGGACGTGCCAGCCGCTGGGCGACGTCGCCGCCGTGGTCGAGCAGCACGCCCCTCAGGCCGTTCTGGCCACCGACGCCGTGCAGGCGGCCCCATGGCTGGACGTCGCCTCGTTGGCCGCACCGGCGGCCTTGGTGGCCGTGGCCGCCCACAAGCTGGGCGGCCCCAAGGGCGTCGGGGCGCTCGTCGTGCGCGACGGCACCCCTCTGCGTCCCATGCTCCTCGGTGGTGGACAGGAGCGCGAGCGCCGTAGCGGCACCCAGAACGTGGCCGGCATCGTCGGCTTCGCCGAAGCCCTGCGCCTGGCCGTCGAGGAGCGGCTCACCGTGGTGCCCCGCGTGGCGGCCCTGCGTGACCGCCTGGTGGACGCCGTCATGGCCCGGGTGCCTGGCGCCGTCGAGACCGGACGGCGTCAGGCCAAGCTGCCCAACAACGCCCATCTCCGCTTCGGTCCCGGTGTCGAGTCCGAGGTGCTGCTCGTCCTGCTGGACGAAGCCGGCGTGTGCGCGTCGGCCGGATCGGCCTGTGCCAGCGGCGCCATCGAGCCCAGCCACGTGCTGACGGCCATGGGCCTGGCCAAGGCCGATGCGCTGTCGTCGCTGCGCCTGAGCCTCGGTCGCCAGACCACCGGGGCCGAGATCGAGGCCGCCGTCGACGCCGTGGCCGCCGCCGTCGACCGTGCCCGCGGCGGGGGAGCCTGAACCCGTTACGGCTCGGTGATGGCGCCTTTCTCCGCCCCCGTGACCAGCCGGGCGTACTTGGCCAGCACGCCGGTGGTGTACCGGGGCTCGGGGAGCTTCCAGCCGGCCCGGCGGCCGGCCAGCTCGGCGTCGTCGACCAGCAGGTCGATGCGACGGTCGGGCACGTCGATCATGACGGTGTCCCCGTCGCGTACAAAGGCGATGGGGCCGCCGTCGACCGCTTCGGGGGCCACGTGGCCGATGCAGTAGCCGTGGGTCCCGCCTGAGAACCGGCCGTCGGTCAGGAGCGCGCAGTCGGCGCCCCGGCCGGCGCCCTTCATGGCCCCCGTGACGGCCAGCATCTCCCTCATGCCCGGACCACCCTTGGGCCCCTCGTAGCGGATGACCACCACCGAGCCGGGCGGGATGGAGCCGTGGAGGATGGCGTCGAGGGCGTCCTGTTCGCCATCGAAGACCTGGGCCGGCCCTTCGAAGTGCATCTGCTCGCCGGGGATGCCCGCCACCTTGACCACCGATCCGAGGGGCGCCAGCGAGCCTGACAGGATGGCGATACCGCCGTCATGGTGGATGGGGCGCGACAGCTGGCGGACCACGTCGCCGTCCGGCGCCGGTGGTGCCAAGGCCTCCAGCTCCTCGCCGATGGTGCGACCGCTCACAGTTAGCGCGTCGCCGTGGAGGAGGCCGCCGTCGAGCAGCTCACGCAGCACCACGGGCACACCGCCGATGCGGTCGAGGTCGACCATGTGGTACTTGCCGGCCGGCCTGGTGTCGGCCAGGTGTGGCACCCTTCGGCCGATCTGGTCGAAGTCGTCCAGGGACAGGTCCACCCGGGCCTCGTGGGCGATGGCCAGGAGGTGGAGCACGGCGTTGGTCGAGCCGCCCAGCGCCATCACCACCGAGATGGCGTTGTGGAACGCCTCCCGCGTCATGATCTGGCGGGCCCGGATGCCGGCGTCCACCAGCCCCATCAGGGCCCGACCCGAGGCCACCGCGTAGTCGTCGCGGCGGGGGTCGACCGCCGGGGTGGAGGCGGAACCCAGCAGGGACATGCCCAGCGCCTCGCCCACCGACGCCATCGTGTTGGCCGTGAACATCCCGGCGCATGAACCGACCGTCGGGCAGGCGTTGCGCTCGATGAACGACAACTCCTTGTCGGTGAGCTTGCCGGCGGAGCGGCCACCCACCGCCTCGAACACGCTGACGATATCGAGGGCCTCGCCGTGGGCGCCCCGACCGGGGAGGATGGAACCGCCGTACAGGAACACGGCCGGCAGGTCGAGCCGGGCCGCGGCCATGAGCATCCCCGGCAGGGACTTGTCGCACCCGGCGAACAGGGCGACGGCATCGAACCGCTCGGCGTGCACCATGCACTCGATCGAGTCGGCGATGACCTCGCGCGACACCAGCGACGCCCGCATGCCCTCGTGGCCCATCGAGATCCCGTCGGACACGGCGATGGTGCAGAACTGGATGGGGAACCCACCACCGGCCCGGATTCCCTCCTTGGACAGCTTGGCCAGCCGGTCGAGCGGCATGTTGCACGGCGTCACCTCGTTCCACGACGACGCCACCCCCACCTGGGGCTTTCCCCAGTCGTCGTCGGTCATGCCGATGGCCCGCAGCATGGCCCGGGCCGGGGCTCGCTCGTAACCGTCGGTCACGTCCCTGCTGCGGATCTTGCCGTCACCCATGCGGCGAGGCTACCGCCGGCCACCCTGCCGGCACAGCCGCTTTCGATGGCCCGACGCCACTACCCTCGCAACGATGGAGCAGGTGGTCGTGGCGGAAGGCGTCTCCAAGCGTTGGGGCTCGACGCAGGCGCTCATGTCGGCCACCTTCACGATCGGTCCCGGCATCACCGGGCTGCTGGGGGCCAACGGCGCCGGCAAGACCACGCTGCTGACCCTGATCCTCGGCCTGCACAAACCCGACGGCGGCAGCATGGCCGTGCTCGGTGTCGACCCTTTCCGAGCCGGGGCGGCCATGCGGGCCCGCATCGGCTACGCCCCCGAGCACGATGCCCTCCCGCCCGACGTGGTCGCCCAGGACCTGGTGCGCCACATGGCCGAGATCCACGGGCTTCCCCATCGTGTGGCCACGGCCCGGGCGTCGGACGCCCTGTACGAGGTGGGTCTGGGCGAGGAGCGCTTCCGCCCGATCGGCACCATGAGCACGGGCCAGCGCCAACGGGTCAAGTTGGCCCAGGCCATCGTCCACGACCCGGCCCTGGTGCTGCTGGACGAGCCCACCAACGGCCTCGACCCGATGCAGCGTGACGAGATGCTCGGCCTCATCCGCCACGTCGGAGCCGACCTCGGCCTGGACGTGGTGCTGTCCTCGCACCTGCTGGACGAAGTTGAACGGGTGAGTGACAGCGTCGTCATCATCGACGCCGGGCGGGCGGTGGCAGGGGGGCGCCTGGATGACCTGCGGCGCATGGGCGAGGACGAGCTGGTCGTCGAGCTCGACATCGGTGCCGTCGAGCCCGGCGACGTGGTCGCCCGGTTGGCGGCGGCGGGGGTGGCCGCCATGATGGACGGGCCCAGGATCATTGTGGCCCTCGAAGCGCCGAGCGTGTACGACGCCGTGCGCGACGTGCTGGCCGAGTCCGGCGCCGGGCTGCGCTCACTGCGGCGCCGCACCCGCAGTCTGGAGGACGTCTTCCTGGCGTCGGGCGCCTCGGGCTACGCCGACGGTCTGGTGCCGCTCACGTCATGAGACCGGTCGAGGCCCGGATCTTCGACGAAGGTTACCGCCGCTACGACGGCACCCGGCGGGGCGAGGCCGCGGCCGTGCGCAGTCTTTGGGCCCACACCGTCCAGCGCATCATGGGCCTGCGCCGTTCGGCCCGTCACAAGGTGCTGCCGTTCGTGTCGGTGGTGATCGCCTATCTACCGGCCGTCGCCTTCATCGGGATCCTTTCCCTGCTGCCGGCCGACCGCACAAGGGACTTCGTCCCCAGCTACCCCCAGTACTACGGCTTCATCTCGGCCGCCATCTTGTTGTTCGTGGTGTTCAGCGCGCCGGAGGCGTTGTGCCCCGACCGCCGCTACCGCTCGCTCAGCCTCTACCTGGCCTCGCCCCTCACCCGCGACACCTACCTACTGGCCAAGGCGGCGGCCGTCGGCACTGTTCTCACCTTTGTCACCACCGGTCCGCAGCTGTTGCTGCTCGTGGGGTATGTGCTGGAGAACCACGGCCCCCACGGGCCCCAGGGTGTGCTGCTCATGTTCGTCCGCATCCTCGGCGCAGGCCTGACGATGGCGGCCTTCTACACCGCGTTCTCGCTGGCCCTGTCCAGCCTCACCGACCGGCGTGGGCTGGCCACGGGCGCGTCGCTCATCGTGCTGGCCGGCAGCCAGGCCGTCACCGGGGCTCTGGTCTTCGGGTTCGGGCTTCCCTCCGCACTGTTGCTCTTCAACTTGAACCTCGCCCCCTACGAGTTGGCCGTGCGCATCCTCGGCGGCCACCGTCGCCTGCTGATGCTGCCTTCCACATCCACCGCCGTCGTGGCCCTCGTCTGCCTGATCTGGACGGTGGTCGGAGCCATCGCCGTCTGGGCCCGTTACCAGCGCCTACAGGTGACCCGATGAGCGGTCCGGTGGCTGGGTCGATCGACTCGCGCCCGACGGGCTCGTCCCCGCCGCCGCCGGCCACGGTCTCGGTCGAGCGGGCCAGCAAGTGGATGGGCCCGGTGGTGGCCCTCTCCGACGTCACGTTCTCGGTGGGCCCCGGTGTCACGGCCCTCCTGGGTGCCAACGGTGCCGGCAAGTCAACGCTGTTGCGCATCGTGTGCGGGCTGACGCCGCCCTCACAGGGGACGGTCCGTGTGCTGGGCCAGGACCCCCGCACGTCGTTGGCCATCCGGCGCCGGCTCGGCCTCGTCGCCCAGCAGGAGAACCTGTTCGAGGCGCTCACAGGCCTCGATCTGGTCCGCCTCAGCGCCGGCCTGCACGACGTCCCCACGGCGGGCGAGGCTGCCGTCGACGCCGTGCGCCTGGTGGACCTCGACCCTGACGACCGCCGGCCCGTGCGCACCTATTCCAAGGGCATGCGCCAGCGCATCAAGGTGGCGGTGACGCTCGTGCACCAACCCGAGGTCGTCTTCCTGGACGAGCCCCTCGAAGGTCTGGACCCGCGCCAGCGGCTGCGCATGATCGAGCTGTTCGCCCGTCTGGGTGCCGAGGGCCGCACCGTGGTGGTGTCGAGCCACGTTCTCGACGAGGTCGAGCGTTTCGGCAGCAACGTGCTGGTCCTGGCCAACGGCCGCCTGGTGGCCGAGGGTGATTTCCGGGCCATCCGCAACCTGATGGACGACCGCCCGCACAGGCTCCGGGTCCGCACCGACGCGCCCACGCGGCTGGGCGCGGGACTGTTGTCCGACGGAACGGTCGTCGGCGTGTGGGTCGAGTCGCCGGAGTCGCTGCTGGTCGACACCACCACCGTGGCTGCCTTCCGCCGGGCGGTGGTGTCGGTGGCGGCCCAGAGCCACAGCCGCCTGCTCGAGGTGACCGCCCTCGACGACGACCTCGATTCGGTCTTCCGTTACCTGGTGTCACGGTGAAGTCCACGATGCTGCTGTACCGGCTGTACCTGCGGACGCTGGTGACCAAGGCCCGTCTGGTCAGCCTGTCCGCCGTCGGGTTGGCTGCGCTCGGGTTGGGCCTGGCCCTGCGGTTCGCCGACCATCCCGAGACTCGGGCCGACCGCGTCTACACCGCGCTGATCACCACCTTCGGCCTCAACCTCATCGTGCCCGTCACCGCTCTGGTGTTCGCGTCAGCCGCATTCGGGGACCCCACCGACGACAAGACGATGGTGTACCTGTGGCTGACCCCCGTTCCGCGCTGGCGCCTGGTGGCGTCGGCGCTGGCGGCGTCGCTGACCATCGCCGTGCCGGTTGCGGTGATCCCCCTGGTGGCGGCCGTCAGCATCGCCGGAAGCTCCTCCAGGGTCGTGATGGCCACGGCCGTCGGCTCGGCGTTCGCCACCGTGGCCTACACGACGGTGTTCCTGGGCTTGGGGCTGCGGGTGCGACGGGCCCTCGCCTGGGGCCTCGCCTACCTGCTGGTGTGGGAGCTGGCCGTGGCCCGGGCGGCCAAGGGCGCGGCCAAGCTGTCCATCTCGGTGTACACCCGCTCGCTGCTGGCCAGGATCGCCGACCACGTGGCCCCCCGGAACGGCACAAGCCTGGTCGCCGCGTTGGTCGTCCCGCCCCTCGTCATCGTGGTCGCCCTGGTCCTGACGACCAGGTGGTTGGCCCGAGCTGAAGTGGCTTGACGGAGGCTCTCTGGCGACTCGGTGCGGGACGAGGGGAGCCAGGAGCTGACTTTCGGAGCAACACATGGTTCGGCCAGACTGGTCGATCGTGCCCGGCCCACCGTCCAGTCCCCGCTCACGGCGCATGCTGGCACTGGCCGGGGTCGTCGCCGTGGTGCTCGGGGCCTGCACCCACACCGAGGCGGCCAACACCCAGGTCCAGAACCTCATCCGCAGGCAGCTCGAGCGGCCGGAGTCGGGGTTGACCGCCAATGACATCCAATCTGTTTCCTGCGGGGCCAAGAATCCCAAGGCCGGTACCGTCATCCGCTGCACGGTCAGGGTTGCCGGCAAGGACGCGATCATCAACGCCGTCTATACGTCCGAGGACGGCTATTCCCTCGAGCCGCAGAAGGCCATCGTCAACACCGAGAAGCTGGCCGCCACCTTGACCACCGGCGACGTGAAGTCGGCCAGGTGCAGCGACACCAAAGTGGTCGTGCTGGCCAAGGGCGAGACGCTGGACTGCACCACCACGGCCAGCGACGGCTCGACCAGCAGGGTCACCGAGAAGGTGGACGACGGCCTCGTGCTCGCACCCGTTCCGGTGGCGGTCGGTCCCCAGGGCGGATCGACGACATCGACCACACCGGCGGCGTCCACGCCCACCACCAACGCCGCCCCCCCTCCGTAACGCCACAGCTGGTCAACAGGTAGTTGCCGGTGTCCGGTGCGGTGCAGTTGGCAGGCCCCGGGTAGGTTCAACTTCGGCCCGCGGAGCGATCCGATGTCCTGGCCGCGAAGGAGGACGGGTGACCGCCACAGCATGGAGGCCGCAGGACGAAGGCCCGGTCCGGCTGGACGGGTCCGAGCTGCTGGGACCGGCGGCCGGGACGGTTGACGGTCTGCCGTGCTTGCGGCTGCTGATCGGCGACGAGTGGCGCCCGACGAACAGCGGTCAACTCTTCGACGTCCGCTCCCCGATCAATGGCGAGCTGATCGCGCGAGCCCAGTCGGCGGACAGTAGCGACGTCGAGGCAGCCATCGCCTCGGCTCGTGCCGCCCGGCCCCGCTTCAGGGCGATGCACGCCGCCGCCCGGCTGGAGATCTGCCAGCAGGCGGCCGAGGTGGTGGAGCGCGAGCTGGACTGCTTCACCGCCGCCATCGTGGCCGACCTGGGCAAGACGCCGGAGCAGGCCGGCTCAGAGGTCCGGGCCACCATCGAGCGACTGCGCCTGGTCCGGGAAGAGGTACGCAAGATCTTCGGTGAGTATCTCCCCGGCGACTGGATCGCCGAGACGGCGGGCAAGTCGGCGATCGTCTTGCGGGAGCCCGTGGGTACGGTCGCCGCCTTCGGCCCGTTCAACTACCCGCTCTTCCTGGCTGCCTCCAAGATCATCCCCGCTCTTGCCGCCGGCAACACGGTGGTGGCCAAGGCACCTTCGGACGATCCGGTGGCGCTGGTGCTGTTCGCCCGCGCCCTGCAGGAAGCCGGTCTTCCCGCTGGGGTCCTCAACCTGGTGACGGGCTCGGGCGCAGAGATCGGCGAGCTCCTGGCCGGGCACGCCGACGTGTCCATGGTCTCCTTCACCGGCTCCAGCTCGGTCGGGCGCGGCATCGCCGCCGTGGCCGGGCCCAAGCCGCTCCACCTGGAGCTGGGCGGCAACGCCGCCGCCATCATCCTGGATGACGCCGACCTCGAGCTTGCGGCCGAGCGGACGGTGCTGGGGGCGTTCAAGAATGCCGGGCAACGCTGCGACGCCGTCAGCCGGGTGCTGGTCGAGCGATCCGTCTACGACGACTACGTGGCTCGAGCCCTCGAGGAGACGGCCAAATGGTCGGTGGGTGACCCACGCGGTGCCGGCATCAAGGTCGGCCCCCTCGTCAAGTCGTCCGCCGCCCGCTCCGTCGCCGCGCTCGTGTCCGATGCCATCGACAAGGGTGCGCAGCTTCTGGCCGGCGGCGAGGTCTGCGCCGCCTACCACCAAACGACGATGTTGGCCGACGTCCCCCTGAACGCGGACATCGTCTGGGAAGAGACATTCGGGCCCGTGCTGGCGGTGACGCCGGTGGACGATCTCGACCAAGCCCTCGAAGTGGCCAACCGATCCCGCTATGGCCTCGACTCCTCGGTGTTTACCACCAACCTGGACAGGGCGTGGCGGGCCGCCCGTGCATTGGAATGCGGGCAGGTCCACGTGAACGACGCCCCCGCCCATGGAGTGGGGCACTTCCCCTTCGGCGGCCGCAAGCCGGATTCCGGCATCGGCCGCGAGGGGCTGGGCTACTCGATCGACGAGTGCACGGTGCTGAAGACGGTGGTGCTGCCGGTGTAAGGGCCGGCACCGGCTGGGACCGGTTGCGCCGGCCGGTCGGGCAAGGTCGTGACGCCACCGCCCACTGGCATGTCCCACCGACGCGATCCCACAGTGCTCCCAGACCACCAACGAGCGCTCTGTGACCATCGCCTCGGAGAGCGGCCGCCGGCCTCGTGGCTGCGGCTCAAGGGGAGAGAGCCTGGTCCTGCCCCTGCCCCTGGCCTGCCGCCCGGCGGTCGCGCAGCAGCTGGGTGACGACCCTACCGTTGGCCTTGCCGCCCGTGGACTTCATGACCAGGCCGACGAACTTGCCGGCCACCTTGTCGTTGCCGCTCACGTAGTCGGCGAAGTCCTCAGGGTGGGCGGCGATGAGCTCGTCCAGAGCGGCCGCCACCATGTCGTCCCCCATGGCCTCCAGGCCCAGTTCGGCGGCGATGGCGGCCGGGTCGCCGCCGTTGCGGGCCACGGCCACCTCCAGCACCCGCTTGGACTGTGTGGGCGTGAGCCCACCGCCGGCTTCCAGACCGACGAGGGCCACGAAGGTGTCGAGCTCGATGAACGCATCGGCGGGCAGGTCGTTCACCGCCCGGTTGAGGGCGATGCGCCCGTCCGCCCCGGCCCCCACCGCGTCGAGCACGAGTCTGTCCACCCCCCGGTCGACGGCCGTCACCACCATCTCCGACGCCGGTTCGGCCCCGACCGTCGCCCCGAGGGAGGCCCTGCGCTCGGCCGGGAGAACCGGCAGGGTCTGGCGTACGGCGGCCACCCAGGCGTCCGACGGGGCCAGCGGCACCAGGTCGGGCTCGGGAAAGTACCGGTAGTCGTAGGCCTCTTCCTTGGACCGCAACGACGAGGTGCGGCCCTCGCCCTCGTTCCAGTGCCTGGTCTCCTGAACGATGCGGCTGCCGGCGTGACGCTCGGCCGCCTGGCGGGCCACCTCGTAGTCGATGGCCCGGGCCACCGACCGCAAGGAGTTCAGGTTCTTGATCTCGCAGCGGGTGCCGTACTCCTCGGTGCCTCGGGGCCGGAGCGACACATTGGCGTCGACCCTCAGGCTGCCCTCCTCCATGCGGCCGTCCGATGCCCCGATGGCCACGAGGATGGCCCGAAGCTCCGACACATAGGCCTTGGCGTCCTCCGCGCTGCGCAGGTCAGGCCTGCTCACGATCTCCACCAGTGGCACGCCGGCCCGGTTGTAGTCGACCAGGCTGTGGGTGGCGTCGGCGATGCGCCCGGTGCCACCCACGTGTGTCGACTTGCCGGTGTCCTCCTCCATGTGGGCCCGTTCTATGCCGATCCTCGTACCGTTGGGCAGGTCCAGCCACCCGTCGACGTTGATGGGCTCGTCGTACTGGCTGACCTGATAGTCCTTGGGCATGTCGGGATAGAAGTAGTTCTTGCGGTGGAAGATGGACGGCCTGACATCGCACCGCAGGGCCAGCCCCACGCGGATGGCCAGCTCGACGGCCTGTGCGTTGACCACCGGCAGTGAGCCGGGCAGGCCCAGGCACACCGGGCACACGTTGGTGTTGGGCTCGTCGCCGAACTGGTTCCGGCAGCCACAGAACAACTTGGTGGCCGTCTTCAGCTCGCAGTGGACCTCGAGGCCGATGACGGTCTCCCAGTCGGTGGTGCGGCCCTCGCCGGTGGTCACAGTGATGCCTCCAGCACGGCCGCGGCCCGGAACATGACCGGCTCGCCCAGCGCTGGGGCCAGCACCTGCACGCCCACCGGCAGGTCGTCCTGACCGGTGCCGAAGGGGACCGACACCGCCGGGTGGCCGGCCAGGTTCGAGGGGATGGTGTACACGTCGGAGAGGTACATGGCCAACGGGTCGTGCGTCTTGGCGCCGAGGGGGAAGGCGACGGTCGGCGTGGTGGGACCGAGCAGGACGTCGAAGCGCTCGTAGGCGGCTTCGAAGTCCCGCACGATGAGTGTGCGCACTCTCTGAGCCTGGCCGTAGTAGGCGTCGTAGTAACCGGCCGACAGTGCGTAGGTGCCCAACATGATGCGGCGCTTGACCTCGGGCCCGAAGCCGTTCGCCCGCGTCCGGCCGTACATCTCGGTGATGTCCCGGGAGCCCGCATGGCGGTAGCCGTAGCGGACGCCGTCGTAGCGGGCCAGATTCGACGAGCACTCGGCCGGCGCGATGAGGTAGTAGGCGGACAGCCCGTGCACGGTGGCCGGCACGCTGACCTGGTCGACGGTGGCACCAGCCTTGTCGAGGGCCGCGGCGGCGGCGGTGACGCGCCCGGCGACGTCGGCGGCGAGGCCCTCGAGCTCGACGAACTCCTTGACCACGCCGACCCGCAGGCCCTGGACGCCGTCCTCCAGCTGCTCGCTCAGGCGGGGCGACGGCCGGTCGAGGCTGGTCGAGTCCATCGGGTCGTGGCCGCCCATCACCTCCAACAGGGCGGCGGCGTCGGCCACGTTGAGGGCCAGAGGGCCGATCTGG
Source organism: Acidimicrobiales bacterium (assembly GCA_038232515.1). GTDB lineage: Bacteria > Actinomycetota > Acidimicrobiia > Acidimicrobiales > JAUJNH01 > JBBSHS01. The sequence continues at coordinate 9,744 of JBBSHS010000030.1, read as the reverse complement.
TCGAGGCTCGACGCGAACGCCACGAGGCCGTAGCGGCTCACGGCCCCGTAGGTGGGTTTGGCCCCCACCACTCCGCACAGCGCCGCCGGCTGGCGGATCGAGCCCCCGGTGTCGGAGCCCACGCCGAGGAGAGCAAAACCGGCGCCCACTGCGGCGGCGCTGCCCCCGCTCGAGCCGCCCGGCACCCGGCTGGGGTCGCGGGGGTTGCACGTGGGCCCGAAGGCGGAGTTCTCGGTGGAGCTGCCCATGGCGAACTCGTCCAGGTTGGTCTTGCCGATGGCAATGGCGCCGGCCGCCGCCAAGCGCGTGACCACGGTGGCGTCGTACGGCGGCCGCCAACCCTGCAGCATCTTGGAGGAGCAAGTGGTGGCGATGCCCCTGGTGCACAGGTTGTCCTTCAGGGCCACGGGCATCCCGGCCAGCGGGCCGGGGTCAACCCCCTCCGCCACCAGCCGGTCGAGAGCGTCGGCCCGGGCCAGCGCCTCCTCGGCCAGGACCACGTTGAAGGCGTGAAGCTCCTGCTCGCGGGCATCGATGGCCGACAGGCAGCCCTCCACCACAGACCGGGCTGTCCGGCTGCCGGCCCGCACCTCGCCTGCCAGTCCCAGCGCGCCGGCCGGTTGGGTCACGGGGCCTGGCCCAGGATGCGGGGCACACGGAACCGACCGTCCTCGGCCTCCGGCGCCATGGCTAGCACCTCATGGCGGTCCAGGCTCGGGCGGGGCACGTCGGCCCGCAGCACATTGGACAGGGCGAGGGCATGTGACGTGGGTGACACCCCGGCCGTGTCGAGGGCGGCGACGTCGGCGGCGTGGTCCAGCACGGCGGCCAGTTGCCCGGTGAACGTCCCGATCTCCTCCTCCGTGAGATCGAGTCGGGCCAGGCGGGCCACATGGGCCACATCGGTCCTCGTCAACCGCTCGGTCATATGAGCAGACTAGGCGCTTGACGCCTGATCGGCTGGGTCCCGAGGAGGGCCCGGCCAGGTCCCGGCTCAGGCCACCAGATAGGCGATGATGCCCCCGTCCGCCCACCCCGCGGCCACCTCGCCCTGCTGCTCGACCGGGCTGGTGGTAAGCGAGGAGGCGGCGCCGAGGGTGGCCCGGTAGAGAGCCAACCCGGCCCCCACCGGTGCCATGAACATCCACCCCACCACCAGCACCTCGGTGTACCCGTCGGCCAGCGCGCTGGCGTGCTCGGGGTCCCCTCTGGTGAGGCGGTGACGACCGTCTTTGTTGACGAACTCCCGCAGAGCGACGGTGCCATCCTGCTTGTCGACCTCGATCTGCCCCAGCACGCCCTGGTCCACGAACCCCTTCTTCTTGGCCGCGGCTAGGTCAGAAGCCGTGGCCGCGTACACGTAGTCGCCGTGGGCGACGTCGAAGAGGCGGTGGACCGGGGCGACCTTGCCCGCCGGGGGGGTCCCCGGCAGCGGCACCGGCGCCGGGAGCGGTTGGCCCTTCGCGTCGGTGAGCTTGACGAGCGGGTCACCGGCGGCGCTGGCCGTGGGCGGCGGAGCGGTGGCGACCTGCGCAAGGGGAGCGGTGGTCCCGCTCACCCGATCGCCGGCGTGGGGGCCGTTGCTCGGCCCTCCGGCCACGAGCCGGGCCGAAGGAGGGTCCTGGGCTCGGTCGACGATGACTACGCCGACCAGGTCGGCGATACACAGCACCACGAGGGCGAAAGCCACCGCGCTGGCCCTGGCCGGCGACGTCGTGGCCTTCCCGCCGGCCTTCCCGCCGGGCGGGGCTTTGGGGGTCGGGGCACTGGGGGTCCCGGTCGAGGCCTTCGCCGGGCCGACGCCCGGAGCGCCCTGGTGCCGGGCCCGTGAGGCCCGAGGCCCAGACGAGCGCATCCGGCTGACGGACTGGTCAGAGGAGCCGATGGCCGTGGCCACCACCCCGTCGCTGGAGCGAGCCTCGACCCGGTAGGAACCGGCGCCGTCCAACTTCAGCCACGTGGCGGCGGTGGCGCCCGGCGCCATCACCAGGCTCTCGTCCTCGAGGGAGACGTTGAGGTTGCCGCTCGTGGCCGTCGCATCGAGGTGGAGTACCAGGCTCACGTTGCCATCGTTGATGACCTCGACCCGGGCCCGCCGCCGGCCCGGCACCAACTCCAGGCGATGGGCCTCCATGGGCAGCACGAAGGCCATCCCCTCGGTCACCCAACCCTGCGGCTTGTCGCCGCCGTTGCCGCCCTCGGGCGAGGTACCCCGGGCCCGGGGCGACACCTCGACCGTGAAGCCGGTGGGACCGGCCGGCAGGCCGGCCGCCACCGGCAGGTCGAAGCGGATCGTGGCCGAGTGATCGGCGCCCGGCCTGACCGTCAGGTGGGACGGCTCGATGGTGGCCCAAGGAGCCAGAGGGCCACCAACGGCCAGGTCCACCCGTTCGGCCTTGGGGCTCTCGGTGCGGATGGCCACCTCCACGACGGCGCTACCGCCCGGGCGGAGGTCGAGGTCGGGGTCGTCCCGCAGCAGGAGCCCCGACGCCGCTTCGTCCCGTTCAGGATCCAGCTCGTTCATGTCCCCCAACCCGCGGCGAGGGCCTTGTCCTCGTCCGTGGATCTGAGGCGTGGCAGGCGGACGCCGACGGACCTCTCATCTTCCACGAAGGTGAATGGTAGGTGGCCGGGTGGGCCTTCGTGGAGCGTGCTAACCGACGGTGAGCGTTTCGACCGCCCGCCAGCAATACCAGGCGACGACGCTGCGGTAGGGCCGGTAGGGGTCGCCCATGGCGACCAGCTCCTTGGGTGTGGGCATGGCGGCAAGGCCCCAGGCCAGGGTGAAGCCCTTCCGTACGCCGAGGTCGCCCACCGGCCAGACGTCGAGCCGATGCAGTTGGAACATGAGGAACATCTCCGCCGTCCACCGCCCGATACCGCGAACGGAGGACAAGCGCTCGATCAGCGCACCGTCGTCCAGGGTGGCGGTGTGGTCCAAGTCGATCTCGCCGGTGACGATCCTGGCCGCCAGGTCGAGGATGGAGGCGGCCTTGGCCCCGGACAGGCCGGCAGCCCGCAGTGCGCCCGGCGGCAGAGCGAGGACGGTGCCCGGAGTGGCGACCCCCCCGTCGAAAAGGGCCACGAACCGGGCGTGGATGGTGGCCGCCGCCCTGCCCGCCAGCTGCTGGAACAGGATCGACCGGCAGAGCGCCCCGAAATGGTCCAGACCGCCACCGGCGCGTGGCCAGCCCAGGGTGCACGGCCCCCTCGCCTCGATGAGCCGGGCCAGCACCACATCGCCGCCGGCCAGCTCCGTCTCTGCCCGGCGCAGACGGGCCTTTACCGCCCGGGGGCTCGGGCTCTCCGCCTCGCCTTCAGGCAGCGCTGACCTTCCTGGCGAGGTCGACGGCTCTCATGGTGCGACAAAGGTATGCGTCATGAGAGCCACGGGTGTTCGCAGTACGGTTCCCGCCGAACACGACGCGGAGGGGGCATGAGCGTGGCCAAGCATCCGTTCCTGAGCCAGGCGTGGGTGGACGAGGCCCGAATCGTGCGAGCCGAGCTCAAGGGCCAGGCACCCGCCATCGCCGTGTCGATCAGGGCGAACCTCGTCATTACCGAGGCGCCGTTCGAGGACAGCCGGCTCGACGCCCACCTCGACACGTCGAACGGCGAGATGGAGATCGAGACGGGGCATCTGCCCGACCCCGACGTCACCCTCACCATGGATTACCCGACGGCCCGCACTTTCGTCGTCGACCAGGACCCTCAGGTCATGTTGCAGGCCTTCATGGGCGGCAGGATCAAAATCCAGGGCGACATGGCCAAGCTCATGGCCATGGCCGCCGCCGGCCAGGCGGCTGGGGCGCCGGCCACCGACGCGGCCGCCCACGTCTCGAACCGCATGAAGGAGATCACCGAGTAGGCGTCAGCCGAGGAGCCTGGGCATGGCCGCGTCGAGATGGGCCACCGTCCAGCGGTCCTCCTGGTTGATGCTCCCGGTGGCATGCCAACCCTCGAACAGCTGGACGGTGCCACCCTGGACGAAGAACGTCCTGCCATTGGCCTGGCAACCCTCGGTGCACAACCAGACCACCAACGGCGAGACGTTGGCCGGGTCCCAGATGTCGAAGCTGGTCGGGCCCGACGGCGGTTGCACGATGTCGCTGAGCCCCGGCGTCGCCTCGGTGAGACGGGTGCGGGCGGCGGGCACGATGGTGTTGACACGGACGCCGTAGCGGTTGAGCTCCTGGGCGGCGATGACGGTGAAGGCGCCGATGCCGGCCTTCGCCGCCCCGTAGTTGGTCTGGCCGATGTTGCCCAGCAGGCCCGAGGTGCTCGACGTGTTGACGACCGACGCCTTGACGTCGTGGCCGGCCTTGGACTGCTTTCGCCAGTAGCCGGCGGCGTGGTGGGTGGGCACGAAATGGCCCTTCAGGTGCACCTTGATGACGTCGTCCCAATCCTGCTCGGTCATCGTCACGAGCATGCGGTCTCGCAGGATGCCGGCGTTGTTGACCAGGATGTGGAGGTCGCCGAAGGCATCCACCGCCGCCTGCACCAGCCGCCCGCCTGCGTCCCAGTCGGTGACGTCGTCGGTGTTGGCCACCGCCTCGCCGCCCGCCGCCCTGATCTCGTCGACCACCCGCCGGGCCGGACCGGCGTCGCTCCCCGTGCCGTCGATGGCCCCGCCCAGGTCGTTGACCACCACCCTGGCCCCCTCGGCGGCGAACAGGAGGGCATGTTGGCGGCCGATCCCGTGCCCGGCTCCGGTGATGATGGCGACCCGACCGTCCAAGGCACCCATGGCCGCGACCCTACGGCACGGCCGGCTCGCCTCCGAGCCCGACGCACAGCGACGTCCGGGTCACGGGCCGAGAGCGCCGGCGACCTCGGCGAGGGCTGAGGCGGGGTCGATGCCCAGCTCTCGGGCGGCGGTGGCATAGACCCGGGCTGATTCGGCGAGGCGACATTGGCGCTCGCGCTGCCCACCATCTCGTTCGCCACTCCCCTCGGCACCCGTCGCTTGAGACCACGGATCTCGTTGAGCGATCTCGCCGGACAGGAAGGCCCCTGCCCCTGAGCAGGACGGCGCCGGCCGTCGATCGTCATTGCGTGTAGATGGCGATGGAGGTGCCCCGCTTGACCTTGGTGCCGATGTCGGGATTGGTGCGGAACACGGTCCCGCCCACCGGTCCGTACGTGGGGCCGTCGGCCAGGCCGGCGGAGGTGAGCATCTGCTGGGCGGCGGCTGCCGACGCGCCCTTGACCGACGCAGGCACGGCGATCAGCTCGGGGCCCTTGGAGACCCGGATGGTCACGGTGCTGGCGAAGGGTGCCGAGCTGCCCGACGCCGGCGACGTCGAAACCACCTGGCCCACCGGCGCCTTGTCGTCGAACACCTGCGTGCAGGCGGGCGTGAGCCCCGCGGCCTGCACCCTGGCCGACGCCGCGTCGCACGACCTGCCGGCCAGGTCCGAGGGCACGGGCCGCGGCGCCGGGCCCTGGGACACGATCAGCTTGACGCTGGACCCACGCGCCACCTCGGCACCGCCGGTCGGGTCCTGGGCCACCACCTTGCCGGCCGGGACGTGTTGGTCGTACTGCTGGACGATCGGGTCGGCCCGCAAGGCGAGGCCGGCCAACGCCTGCACGGCCTGGTCCCGGTCCTGGCCGACCACGCTGACCACCCGCCGGGGGGCCGGCCCGCTCGACAATGTGACCCCGACGTCACCGCCTTCGCGCAGGCCCACCGATGGCGCCGGCGACTGGCTGAGGATCACACCGGCCGGCCGGTCCTCGCTCGCCGCCCTGCCGTTGACCCGCAGACCGAGGTGAAGGGGGCGCAGCTGCGCCAGAGCGGTGGCCTGATCTCTGCCGGTGACATCGGGAACGCGGTGGCTGGACCGCCAGGGCCGGGTCACGAGCGCGGCCCCGCCGGCGGCGGTGAGCACCACGAGCACGGCCACGAGCACGGCCACGAGTCGGCGGCGTCGGTGCCCCGGCCCCCTGCCCACCGCCGCCGGACCGGCCTCGTCGGTGGCCGCCACCGCCGCCGGGCCGGCCTCGTCGGTGGCCACCATCGGGGCAGGGACGGCCAGGACGGCGGTGTCTTCCGCCTCCATGGCGTCGCCCGCCTCGGCGTCGTACACACCCGGCGGTGGCCGTCCGGTCGGCGTTCCGGCCACGACGGTGACGTCGTCGGGCCGGTCCACGTCGGCGCCGCCCGGCCCGGCCTCGGGCGTCCGCCCGACGGGCAATGGCGGGCCGGTGCCCAGCTGGGCGGCGACGGCTTCGAGCTCACTCACCAACGCGGCGGCATCGGACCGCTCGGCCGGGTCCAACCGGGTGGCCCGTTCGATGATGGGGACGAGGGCCCCCATGTCGGCCGGCACCACCAGCACGGCGTCGATCCGCGCCCTGAGCGTGGCCGCGACCGTGTCGGCGGAGAACGGCACCCGGCCGGTGACCGCTTCAACCATCACCAGGGCGAGGGAGTAGATATCGGAGCGGCCGTCGAGCCATCTGCCATCGGCCTGCTCGGGCGACGTGTAGCGGGCGGTGCCGAGGACGGTCCCGAGGGGTTCGGTGATCGACGCCTCGGCGATGGCCCGCGCCAGTCCGAAGTCGGAGACCACCAGCCTGCCGTCACCGTCGAAGAGCAGGTTGGCGGGTTTCACGTCACGGTGGACGAGATTGCCCCGGCGGTGGGCGTGCTCCAGCCCGCGGGCCGACTGCAACCCCACCTGCACGGCCTGGGCCACGGTGCAGCGGTACCCCCGGTCGAAGAGGTCGCGGAGGCTGCCGCCGTCGAGGAGCTCCATGACCAGATAGGGAGCGGGACCGGTGGGGTCGTCGTTCTCGCCCCAGTCGTGGATGGCCATAACGTGGGCATGGCCCAATTTGGCCACGACCCGAGCCTCGGCCTCGAACCGGCGCAGGAACGCCGGATCGGCGGCCAGCGCGGGGTGCAGCACCTTGACGGCCACCTGTCGTCCCAGCCTGACGTCCTCGGCCACGTAGACCGAAGCCGAGCCACCGACACCCAGGAGCCGGATGAGCCGGTACCGGCCTCCGAGGACGCGGCCGACCGGACCTGCCATCGAGGAGGAGCGTGTGGCCAACTCAGCTCCCGGGCGCGACCGGCCGGCGCGCGGGCCAGGCGATGGCATCGCGGCCGCTTGCACCGTCGGCCGAGGGCCGCGAACTTCCGGAGCGGACCTGCACGTCGATGGAGGGTAGCGAGGGGGACACGCCAAGTCGTGGACCCATGAGAGAATGGGCCTTGATGAGCTCGACGGCCACCACCCCCGCCCGCCGGCCGGTAGGGCCGGCCTCCTGGCGCGGTGCCTTCACCCGGCGTCGCCTGGCCATCTCGCTGGTGTTGGCCGTGGCCGTGTTCTGCTTGATCATTGCCTTCACCAGCAGCGTGGACCAGAAGCCCAAGGTCTCGCTGCGGCCCAAGCAGGTGCTGAGCGTCCAGCCCGGCGAGGGCGACCCCGTCACACTGCGCCAGACCCCGATCTCGGTCCAGCTGGACCCCACCGTCACCGGCCGGCTGCGGGTCGACGGCAGAGACATCCCGATCGACCAGATTGACGGGCCCGTCTCGGGTGTCAACGCCTCGGCGCCGGCCAAGGGCACGGCCGGCCTGAACGTGTTCTCATTCGCCCCGGCCGAGGGCAAGGAGATCACCCGGCTGGCGCCCGGGCGCCATTCGGCCACCGTCATCTTCTGGCCAGTGAGCCTTCAGGAGGGCAGCCCGGGCACCGGCTCGTACATCTGGTACTTCAACGTGAGCTAGCACTTTCGCGGGGGAACGGCGAAGCCCCTCGCCCGCGGGCTCCCCCCTTGACGAGTTCGCTCTCGCTCACCTCATCATCGGCAAGGACCGGCAAGCCGGATTTTCTCGCTCCGGCGGGGGGCAACGCCCCCCACATCCCCTGGCCGGCTGCGCCGGCGGCGCACCGAGTTGGTCACAAGTGTCAAGCCTCCGGCGGCCAGCCCCAACAGCAAGGGACCGGCGGAGCCGGATGCTGGTGGCCGGCGGGTCGGATGGGCGGTGGGCGACCAAGGTCCTGAGCCACGCCGACCTCTTGGCCCCACACCTCGTTGTATTCGAGTCAGCCAACGTGCTCGGCGTCTCCAGAGCGCCGGCGTCGTGAGCGCCGACCAGGCCGACCAGGCCCACGCCGATCTCACGGACCTCCATGTGGACCTCTGGCCCTACGAACTCCTAGCCGCCCGGGCATGGCAATTGCGAAGCAACCTCTCGATCCATGACGCCGCCTATGTCGCCGTCGCCGAGTTGACCGAGGCAGCGCTCGCCACCCTCGATCGACGTATCGCAGGGGCACCCGGTGTCCGTTGCACTGTCGTCAGCCCGTGAGCGAATCATGCTGTGGGGACGGCGGTGAGCGGCGCCTCAAGACGGTGACCAGGAAGTCGACGGTCACCTCAAGCCGGCGGCGCCGACTCAGCCGGCCGGGCCGCGGCTACGACAGGAGCGGCCCAGCGTCAGGGCGGGTCGGACCTGTCCTGTCCGCAGGCGACGGGCCGCAAGATCTCGACCGGCTCCGCTCGTCATGTCCGTCTCCTTCGTGGGCCCCTCGGGCCAGCCAAGTCGCGTCAGTTGGATGAGGCCGGGTGCGGCGTGAACCAGACGCTGGCGCCGTCGAGGCGTTCGCCGATGGGATGGTCCCAGCGGTCGGTGGGTATGCCCAGGCGGCGGGCCGCCTCCGCCGGCGGGTCGCCCGGTGGTTCGGGCCGGCCCACCGCCACCATCCGCCGGCCCCTCTGGTCGGTGAACACCACTTCGCCGGGATCGCCCCGGGGGGCGTCGGCGTCGCCGGTGATGCCGAGGCGGCCGCGGTGGTGCAGGCCATGGTGGTAGGAGCACAGGGCCACGAGGTTGGCGGTGTCGGTGGCGCCCCCGTCCTCCCAGTGCACGATGTGGTGGACCTGCAACCACCGGGAGGCGGTGCACCCCGGGGTGCGGCACCCGCTGTCGCGCTGCTCCACCACCACGCGGGTGCGATCGGGCACGATCCGCTGGCGCCGGCCCACGCTCACCGCCGTCCCCCGGTGGTCGTGGTGGACGACCTTGGTGCGGGCGTCACAGCTCAGGTGACGGCGCACCTCGTCGGGCAGGACCGGGCCCAGGTGCAGTTGGGCCGTGGTGGTGGTGGCCCCGTGGGCGTCGACGCCCGGGCCCAGGTGGATGAGCACCAGGTGGCGGTCACGGTGGGGCCGGGACTGGGCCCCGGTGGCCAGGCTGTTCTCGGCCACGGCCACCAGGGCGTCGGCCCAGGACACGTCGGTGGGCACGGTCCAGGGCTCGGCCCCGGGATGGCGGCGGTGGAACAGATCGTCGCGTACCTGGGTCAGGGCCCGCTCCACCAGCGCTCCCTCGTCGGCCGGCAGGGCCGCCGTTGCGTGCCAGGTGCCGTCGTCATCGAAGCTGAAACCCATGTAGCGCGGCGACGGCGACGGCGGCTCGGGCGGTTCGGGAGGTTCGGGAAGTTCGGGAGCGGGCGGCGCCGGCTCGCGGTCGTCGTCGGGCTCGGGGGCAGGCGGGAAGTGGTAGCGGCCCAGGGCGTGGCGCAACTGCGACACCGTGCACATGCGGGCCAGATCGGCGGCTTCGGTGTCGTTGTGGGTGGGCACGTGGGCGCACACCACCTTGGCCTGGTCCTCGGTCAGCTCGCCCGCCACCAGCGCCGCCCGGGTGGCGGGAAGCTCCCCCAGGCGGCCGGCGAGCGCGGTGAGGCCCCGGGCCCGGGCCGACGACACCCCGCACTT
>JBBSHS010000029.1:0-28597 GCA_038232515.1 Acidimicrobiales bacterium | reverse complement strand
TAGAGCCGTTGGGCTCGCCGTGGCAAGCGAAGATGGAGGTCGTCTCGCCTGTCGCGGCGGCCAGCGTCGGAGCGCGGTGGCTCTCGGGGGAACCAGAATGGTTCGGTCCGTCCCGGTGAGACACCGAATCCTCTGTGGTGCACCAGGAGGGCAAGGGCCGCCGGGTCGAGATCGTCTATGGCACCGATCCGGCCACCTGCCCGGTCCGGGCCTGGCGCACCTGGCTGACCACCTCGGCCATCATCAGCGGCCCGGTGTTCCGCCGGGTCGACCGGCACGACCGGCTTCTCGGGCCCCTCTCCGCCCAGGGGTGGCCCTGATCGTGAAGCGGCACATAAGCGGCCTCGGGCGCACACCGGCGACTTCGCCGGCCACAGCCTCCGGCGTGGCCACGCCACCACCGCCGCCCGCAACGGGCCAGCGAGCGGACGATCATGCGGACTACTGGGCACACCTCCACCCAGACCGTCCGCGGCTACATCGACGACGGCGAGCTGTTCTCCTACCCCGCGTCGAAGTACCTAGGACTATGACGGGCTGCGCTGGGCTTCTACCCCTGCCCTCCGGCGCCTGGGGCATCACCGACGTGGAGCGCGCCCGGTCCAGTCGGGCTGTTCTGGTGTGGTGAGGTCGTCAAGCAGGGCGGCGAGCGGGCGTTCGTCGCCTTCGTAGGCGGCGATCGAGGCTGCGAGGTTGCGGGCGGGGTCGGCGTGGGTCCAGTCGAGATGCCATCCGGCTTGGCGGGCCAGGCTCGACAGGAACGCCCGCTGACCCTGCCGTTGCCCTCGCGGACGGGGTGGAGCATGTTCACCTCGGACAGGAGGTGGGCGGCGCCAGCCCGGAACTGGGTCCGGTCCAAGCCGTGGAAGTGGTCAGCTGCGGCCAACTCGCCGAAGACCTGGGCGGGCGAAGTGGGGGATCGCGGTGACCCGGCAGAACTCGGTGGCACCCTTGTACAGGTCGGTGGTCCGCACCTCGCCGGCCCAGGGCAGCCACCCCCTGACAGCGAATCCTCGACCACCAGGCCACCACGGAGCCCTGTCGATCTCAGCTGCGAACGGCCATGGCCGGCGTCCATCCCGGGAACCTCTGCGCCAGATCCAGGCGCTCACCAGCCAGCTCGAACGCCTGGCGCTGACCAAGATCCCCGCACCTGCCAAGCCCCGTGTCAACACCGCCTTCAACCACCGCTCCCAGCCGGAGGTTCTACCTGAGGCAACGACTCAGCCTTCTCGGAGGATTTGACGTGAGGCAAAAGGGTCGTCGTTCCAGGCCGCCGGCGTCTGGTCGGGCACCCCGCCGATGCACGAGACGCTGTCGGCGAAGTCGAGGTTCTGACGCAGGTCGGGGTGGTGGAAGTCGGTGTCGGTGTCGATGTCGCCCACGACCACCGCGGGGCTGCCCCCTACGGCCTGTGCTGTAGGGGCGTCCGCGAGCCGGCACCGGCCGAACCGTCGGCGGCTCCATCCGGGAACGTCCGGTTCAATCCCCGCCCAACGCCTGAGATGGGCTGACCCTGCGAGCGGTACGGGCGGGTATGGCGGCGGCGGCGTTGGCGATGGCAACCGCACCGATGACCACGCCGAGCAACGCCAGCAACGGGACGGTGGGTTCGGGCACGACCTCGAGCTTGTGGGCGAAGAGGTTCCACGAGGCCCGTCCGACCACCGCCCCGATGGGAAGGCCGGCGAGCAGCCCGATGGCGACCGTGGCCGTGGCCTGCCACGAGATCGTGGCGGCAAGTTGGCGCCGGGTGAAGCCGAGCGCCTTGAGCAGCGTCAGGTCGCGGCGGCGGCGGCGTACCGAAGCTCCGAGAGCCAAGCCCAGCGACACGACGGCGCCGAGGACGAGAGTGGCGGCCAGCAGGGCTGGGGCCGTGCCGACGGAGCTGGAGTTCACTATCTCGGCTGGTCGTTCTGCAGGTACGACGCTCGCCATGGCGAGGTCCGCAATGGGAGCCACCTCGCGTTGCAGGCGCGCCGTCTCCGCCCGGGTGTCCGTTCCCCGGCGGTAGCGGATGAAGATGGCGTTTGGACCGAAAGTACCGATGTTGTTGGTGATGTCACGGTCGAAACCGGGCACCAGCCGGGAAGCGACGATGGCGCCCACCCCGAGGGAGGTGTGGGCGCCGTGGACGATGCCCACGGTGGGGAGAGTGGCGATGCCGACGATCCTCAGTTGGTGCGGGCCACCGTCCTCGGCGAGGGTGACGGTGTCGCCGATCCGCCTGTGCAGCTGCGCCGCGGTAGCGGCTCCGAGAACAGCCTCGCTCGGATCCTCCAGGGCCCGTCCGTGCAGGATCGGCGGGGACACCACGCTGCCCGGGTCCATTCCCAGCAACGGGACGTCCCGTCCGTCGATGCTGTCGGAACCGAAGTAGGCCCCCGACCAAGTGGCCACGTGAGGGTCATGGTCCAGGAGCGCGTGGGCCTTGTCGATCTGCAGGTTTCCGTACCCCCGGCCGTCGATGACGGTCGCGTCCCAGCTCCAGCCGTACAGCCTGGGGTGGTGGACCAGCGTGTTCAGGCTGGCACCGAAGGTGATGGACCCCACCAGTGCGATGACCGCAACCGCGGCACTGGGGATGACCGAGCGCACGGGAACCGCCGTGGCGGCATCGCCGGGCTCGAGCGCGAAACGCAGTCCGGTGACGGCGGCCGGCCCGATTCCCGCCGACGCCGCCGCCGTCACGATCCCCGACGGACGGGCGGACGACCGGCGCCGGTTCACCACGCGGTGTGGCAGCTCGCCCCACGCCGTCGCTGCGGTCAGCGCCAGCAGCACCACGATGACCACCAGCGCGCCGAGGCCCATGACAGTGGCGTCGACGTCGAACCCGCGGGCGACCTCGACCTTGCGCACCGGACCGATGGGCATCGCCGGCGACATCGCCACAGCCAGGACGACGCCGATGACGGTCCCGATCAGGATGGCGAGGGCCGGGGCCACCAGGGTCCCGCCTGTGAGAGCGCCCGGGGTCGCCCCCAGGGCCCGCACCACAGCCCTTTCGTTGCGCTCCAGGCGCATGAGCCGGCTGAGGGCCTGCGCCACCAGCACCATCCCCGCCAGTCCGGCGATGGCGCCGAAGAGGCCGAGGGCGATCGAGAGCGGCCTAACCGCCTGCAGGGCGTGGAACTCGTCGACCGACGTCACCCGGAACAGGCTCGTCCCGGGTGGCGCCACAGTGGCGAACCTCCGCTTGGTGGCGTCCACGTCAGCATCACCGTGGGCCAGCACGAGGCCCTGAAACCCGTAGGTCACGTACGCCCTGGCCGACTCTGTGTACGCCGGGGTCAGCAGCATGCGAGTCGTGCGGTCCCCGTCGTCCTGGAGAACCTCGTCGGGGAACAGCCCGATGCCGACGATCGTCACCGTCGTGCGCTGCTTGGGAGGCGGTGGATGCCAGTGGTAGCTCGGGTCCCCGGCCTGCTCCTGGGAGAAAAGGCCCAGCTCCAGTCTCTGGCCCACGCGGTAACCGAAACGGGTCGCCGCGAACTCGTTGACTGCGATCTCGTCGGGCCGACCTGGGGCCGGGCGGCGCCCCTTCGTGGGGGCAAAGCGGTCCTGGTCGAAAAAGCGCCCGTCGAGGGTCCCGCTCGGTTCCAGGTCCTGACCGAAGTCAGGATTGCCCCCGACCAGAACGACGACGTTGAACGACACGTAGGTCCTGGCCTGCACCACGTCGGGGAAGGAGGCCACCGTCGCGTCGGTACTGGGGTCGAATATCCCATCGGTCACCGACATCGTCGACGCCTTGGCCGAGCGCAGGAAGCGAGGGTAGGCCGACTGAGTGCGTCGGGCCCCGGCGATCGAGGACAGGCTGAGGCCGCAGGTCAACCCCAGCAGCACGGCCACGGCGGCATAGCTCCGCCGATGTCGGCGGATCGTGGGCCTCAGGAGGTAGGCAAAAAGAGCCGTCCTGCGTGCGGTCGTCACTCAGCCGACCAGGCAGCCGGGGGTCCACCGGGAAGAGGAGCTCGGCCCTCCCGGCATGGCCGCAGCCTCCACCGGGATCACCGCGGATCGTTCGACCACCGGCGCCCACCCTAAGCAGCCCGCGGTCCGACGTCGATCGTGCTGGCACCACCAGCCGCGGGGGGCTAACCGGCGGCCGGGGTGCGGAGTCGCCCGGCGCGCCCGCCGGGGAGAGCTCACCCGGACTGCGTTCGACCTACGAGTAACGGCGGCGCCTCCGTTTCTCGCTGCGGGCTGCCACCGTCGCCGCCGAACGAATCGACCTGACCTGACCGCCAGCGGATCGTTCAGCCACATCCGCACGTCAGGAACCCGCGGCGCCGAACATCGCGAATTCAGGGCTGGCGGACGTGTTCACAGCCCGGGTGGAATGGCGGCATGTCGTCCCACCCGCATGACCTGCGGTGGAGCCCCAGACGTTCGCTGCCGGCCCGGGTCCCCGCGGCCGAGCACGTTGGCCTCACACCCGGCGTGGCGTCCAGGGACGTGGTGTACGGGAGCGGTGGCGATCCCTGTGCATTGATCACGAAATGATCACGGACTCGGCGCAGCAGCACCGCACCAGACGGACGAGGGCCGCCGCGAACCGCCTGCTCAACGGACGTGGCGACAGCCGACGGACGCAACGGACGGCGGCGTGGTGCATGACGCGCAGGGGGCTCATCGGCGACGAAGGTTGGGACAAGCAGAGCGCCGGAGAACTGCGCTGGCACAACCGACGGCTCCGGTCAGCAGCGCGGTACTGCACCACAATCTGGGCCAGGGTCCACGTTGGGTAGGTCCGCCCGGCCGGTGGGTGGGCGGGCGGCAAGCGGTGCCCCGTGCCCTTCTGCCGACAACCGCCCGCCCGTTCCTGTCGCGAGGGTCCGTCAACTGGCGCGAGCGCGCCGCCTCCTCATGGAAGGGCAGCATCTGGAGCGCCGTGCGCGGGAGTGGGTCCGGGTTCACGTGAGCAGCACCTGTCGGCACGCCGGGCGCGGTCAAGCTCCACCCATGGGGGCGAGCACAGGGCCGAGCCCGGGCGGCGTGCCCTTGGCGTGGCCCGATCCAGCGGAAAAAGGAGGTCAATGGCGGTCACTGGCGGTCAAGCCAAAACAGCCCTGAGCTGCGGTGTTACCCAAATCCGCTGCTCGGCGAAGTCGAGGCAGCACGCTTCACACGCGTGAGGTCACCGGTTCGAGTCCTGTTACCCCTACTGGGGGAAGGGCGAGGTCGGCGGCCCCAGGGTTCCATCGGCCGCGCCGCTGAGAGCAGTCGTGGTCGGCGGAGCCGTCCCTACCGTGGGCGCTAGCCTCCAGGGACATGGCAGACGTCGGGCTGGCCGGCATCTCCCAGGACGGCATCAGCGGTCCGCTCGGCGCCGGTTGGTCGAGGAGTGGGAAGCCTCGACGGTGTGGGAAGGCCGTAGCCGAGCCTCCCAGGTGCGGTAGGGCAGGCGAGAGCACATGTCGGCCGAGGGGCAAGGTGCGCATGGCGCTCGCCACCTTGAGCCTCTTGGCGATGCTGGCACTAGGGCTCTCGCCCTCGGCGGCGTCGGCGAGTACACAGCCGGGCCCGGCCGGTCCCGCCGTGAGTTCCGGCCCGGCAAGCAGCCTCCCATACTCGAACTGCACTTCCGAAGGTCCCACGGCAGCCGATGCCGCCCTCGCCCACCAACTGTCACCGAAGATCAGCACACCGCGAATGAGCGGTATCGATTCGGGACAGGTGTCTTGTGCTGGCATCATCACCAGCACCGTAAGGAGCAATGGCCTGCCTGAACGGGCAGCGGTGATCGCCCTGACCGCAGCGATCACCGAGAGCACCCTGCGCAACTACACCGCGACGGCACCGGGAAACGGAACAAGCCTGGGTTTGTTCCAGCAGCAACCATCACAGGGCTGGGGCACTCCTCAACAAGTTACCGATCCCGTGTACGCCACCAATGCTTTTCTTCGCGTCATGCGCAGCGCCTACCCGAACGACACCTGGATGACGGGCGACATAGGAGCCATCTGCCAAGCCGTTCAACGCTCCGGCTATCCAGATGCGTACGACCCGGAAGAACCGGCTGCCCAGCTCATCGCCGACAGCCTCTGGAACCCGGTACCTCCGGCGTCATTCTCGCCCCCGGCGCTGGCCGTGCGTTCCACCGGGGAGGTCGACGTGGTGGCGCAGGGGGCGGACAACCGGTTGGATTACTACTGGGCCTTCCCGGGCCAGGGGTTCAACGGTCCCGTGGTACTCGGTCCGGCCTTGTCGGCCCCGTCCCTGGCCGTGCGTCCCAGCGGGGAGGTCGACGTGGTCGTCCAGGGGGCGGACAACCGGTTGGACTACTACTGGGCCTTTCCCGGCCAGGGTTTCAACGGCACGGTCCTGGCGGATCCGGTTTACTCGGCGCCGTCGCTGGCCGTGCGTCCCAGCGGGGAGGTCGACGTGGTGGCGCAGGGGGCGGACAACCGGTTGAACTACTACTGGGCCTTCCCGGGCCAGCGGTTCAACGGCCCGGTCATGCCCGGCGCCGCTTACTCGGCCCCGTCACTGGCCGTGCGTCCCAGCGGGGAGGTCGACGTGGTGGCCCAGGGTGCGGACAACCGGTTGGACTACTACTGGGCCTTCCCGGGGCAGGGCTTCAACGGGCCCGTGGCCTTGGGGCCGGCCTTGTCGGCCCCGTCGCTGGCCGTGCGTCCCAGCGGGGAGGTGGACGTGGTCGTGCAAGGTGTGAACGCCCAGTTGGCCTACTACTGGGCCTTCCCCGGGCGAGGGTTCAACGGGACGCTCCTGCCCGGTGCGGTGTACTCGGCGCCGTCACTGGCGGTTCGCTCCAGCGGTGAGGCTGACGTGGTCGTCAAGACGGCCGGCGATGAAACCGCCTACTACTGGGCCTTCCCCGGACAGCCCTTCAACGGCCCGGTCGTCGTTTAGGAGCAAGTCGTCCACGTGGCCGGACCGGCTTGGAGTGTCCCGGTGGGTCAGGCGCCATCGCCGGCCCCGAACAGGGCCAATTGCTGTTCGTGGCCGGACGGGCCCGGGCCTGGTGGCCCGTCGGTGTCGGGCCGACTGGGGCCCTCGGGCTGCGCCGCACGGCGGAAATGCTTGCCCAGGGTATCGACCTGACCTTGGTAGTTCGAGTGGACGTCGGTGCCGTAGAGCCGCTCCGGCTCAGCCGCCATCCTGTCGAATGTCAGCTTGCAGACCCTCTGGCCGTGCTCAATCATGAACGGCACGTCGTGGGCCCGAACCTCGAGTGCCGCCCGTGAACCGAGCAGGGCCCCGTCCCTGGAGAAGCCGAAGCCGGGGTCGAAGAACCCGGCGTAATGGGTGCGGAGCTCACCGCTGGTGGGGTCGTATGCCGTCATCTCGGCGGCCAGAGTCGGAGGAACCCGGACGCACTCTTCGGACAGCAGCAGATAGAAGCGCTCGGGGTCGAGCACGATTCGGTCCCCGTCCTCGCTCAGCACCGGCTCCCAGTAGTCCTCGACGCGGTGGGCCCCGATGCCGGCCATGTCCAGGCACGGTGCATTGGGCCGGGCCCGGTAGCCGACCCGGCGCTGGTCGTCTCCTCGCAGGTCGAGGCTGAGGAACAGGCCGTCGGCCGTGGCCAGGCGGTCGTCGGCGAGCGGGACGCCCCGCCGGTACAACAGCGGGTGCAGGTGGTGCTCGTGGCGGATCTCGTCGTCCGAGAGGGCGCAGCGCCCGCGGACCACCCGTAGCTGGTTGAGCGCCAGACCGTGCTTGACCCGCACGGCGAAGGACAAAGGGACGACCTCGAGGTAGAGCGGCCCCCGGTACCCCGGGCGGATGTCGTCGAAGCGGTGGCTGAAGTCGGTGATGACCCGGGTGAAGATGTCCAGGCGCCCGGTAGAGCTCTTCGGGTTGGCCTTGGCCCGAAGCGTGCCAGGCAGCTCGAGGCGCTCGATGAGCGGGATCAGGTAGGGCCGGTTGGGTTCTAGCACGGCCCCGTAGTCGCGCAGATCGAGCTCGTCGATGACCAGTGGCTTCATCTTGAGGGCCACGGTCTCGTCGTCGGGCAGGAAGCTGCATCGCAGCCGATAGGCGCGGTCGCCGAGCCGGAGATCAAGGCTGGCCGGTTGGATGGAGGAGGACGGGATCCTGTAGTCGCCGGCGTCGAGGTGGCCCAGCTCGATCGCCTCGGCCAAGAGCTGCGATGGCAGGACGCCCTCGGCGTCGGCCGGGAGGTGGACCGACGTCACCGGAAGGGCCCGTCCGCTCGCACACCGAGATGATGGCACCCGCCGGTGGCCGGCAGGGACGGAGCAACCACTCTGGGCGCCGGCCCGGGGGTCAGCCTGCGTTCACGTCGCCGCTCAGCCGGTGAGGGTGACGCGGATGTCCTCGCCCGAGGAGGGGTGGCGGAGCTTGGACATGGCCTTGGCCTCTATCTGGCGGATCCGCTCCCGCGTGAGCTGGAAGTGCTCGCCGACCTCTTCGAGGGTACGGGGCTCGCCGTACCCGTCGAGGCCGAAACGCAGGCGCAGCACCAGCCGCTCGCGGTCGTCGAGACAAGAGAGCAGGATGCGTTCGACCTCGGACCCGAGTGTCGATGCGGCCGCCGCCTCGGCGGGGTCGATGGCGAGCGGGTCGGCCACCACGTCGCCCAGCTCGCTGTCGCTCTCACGGCCGACGCCGGCGGACAGGCTGATCGGGTCCCGGCCCCACGCGGCGACGTCGCGCACTGCGGCTGCGGTCAGACCCGTCTCGGCCGCCAGTTCCTCGACGGTGGGCGGGCGGCCCCGGAGGTTCTCGAGGCGGCCCCTGGCCCGCGCCACCATGGTGACGGCGTCACCGGCGTGGACGGGAAGGCGGATGGTGCGGCCGGTGTTGGCGATGCCCCGGGTGATGGCCTGGCGGATCCACCACGTGGCGTAGGTGGAGAACTTGAAGCCCTTGCGCCAGTCGAATTTCTCGATGGCGTGGATGAGGCCCAGGTTGCCCTCCTGGATGAGGTCGAGCAGAGGAAGACCACTGGCCTGATAGCGCTTGGCGATGGAGACGACTAGGCGCAGGTTCGCCTCTATGAAGGTCTGGGTGGCCGTGTCACCGGCGGCAATGGCGTGTCGCAGGTGTCGGCGGCGACTGGAGGAGAGCTCTCCGGCGCCGCTCATCTCCACCCGGGCGTCCCGGGCGGCCTCGATGGCCTGGGCCAGACGGGACTCGTCGTCCTTCGTCAGCAGCTGGTGGCGGCCGATCTCCGTGAGGTAGAGGCGGACCAAGTCCTCGTCGCCTTCATTGTCGGATCCTGCCCGGCGCTTTCCTGCCACAGAAGACCTCCTCGGCGCTCTTGGCCGTGCGACGGCTGCTCGCTGCGCGCCGGAATAGGACAGTCTACCGCCTCTGAGGAGGTTGTCCTTCAACCTCAGGATGGGCACCCCAGCCTACCGGCCGTCGACGGGGTAGGCCATGCTCACGGGCCGCCGCAGCGCCGCCGGCTCATTCCTCGAGGACCTGGGGGGCGCGGTGGTCGTCCAACTCCTCGGCCGGCACTTTGCCGGACCAGACCGCGTCATAGCTCCAGTCCGGTTGCTTTTCCCGGTGTCGTTCGTCGACGACCGCGGCTCCGTCCTCGATGGTGAGCAACTCGGCCACGAGGAGGGGCTCAGCGGGTTGGGCCGTGCCCTCCACGTGGGCCCGGACGTCATCGGCGAAGCGTTCGAAGATGCCATTGAGCAGCACCTGATGCTGGTTGGCCAGAGTGCAACGGGCCCGGTCACCAATCGTCCCCAGTCGCTTGGCGATGGTGGCCAGCTCGCCCTGGCCAGCCTCTGACCGGCACAAGGATGCCATCAGATCGGACAGGATCAGGCCGTCCTGCTTGCACGGTGTGCATTGGCCGCACGATTCCACGGCCAGGAAACGCGAGGCCCCGGCGGCCATGGCCACGACATCGACGGTCTCGTCCAGGACGATGAAGCTGCCCGATCCGAGACCGCTGCCGATGGCGGCCATGTCCTCGTAGGTGAGCGGCGTGTCGAGATCGGACTCCGGGATGAAGGCGTTGGCGGCGCCGGTCATGACCGCTCTGATGTGATGGCCGGGCTGTGGACCACCGCCGATCTCGTCGATCGCCTCCCGCAGAGTGGTCCCCATGATCACCTCCCCCACGCCGTGGCGCTGCGTCGATCCCGTCACGGTGCACACAATGGTCCCAGGGGATTTCTCGGTGCCTTCGGTCCGGAACCAGTCGGCCCCACGGGCGATGATCCGGCTGACGTTGGCCATGGTCTCGACGTTGTCGACCAGCGCCGGCGGAGCCTCCGATTCGCCGCCGGGCCCGGCCATCTCGACGTGGGCCGACAGACCGCTGTCGGACGTGGCGTCGCCCTGCGACTCGACTACCTCGGAGACGCCCCGGCGGAAGGGCGGCGCGATCCGGGGAAACGGATAGCGGCCGTCGATGGTCTCCAACAGCGCAGTCTCCTCGCCGTAGAGGTATTCGTTCGGGCCCTCCACCACGACGAACTCGATGCCGCCGGTGAACGCCGCCTCCTCGTACTCCCGCACCGCCCGACGGACGCGTTCCAGCTCCGTGATGAAGGATTTCTTCATGGCGAGGACGATCTGTGGCGAGCCCATCGCCTGAGCGGCGATGAGTGCGCCCTCGATCACGATGTAGGGGTCGTTGCGGAGGATCGTACGGTCCTTGAACGTGCCGGGCTCGCCCTCGGCCGCATTGACGACCACGGTCGTCGACTCAGCCGGCGAGGCGTTGTCCCGCACCGTGCGCCATTTGACGCCGGTGGGGAAGCCGGCGCCGCCCCTTCCCCGCAGGCCAGAGGCCCTGAGCACCTCTATGGTGACATCCGGACCCTGCTTTCGGGCCTGCTCGAGGCCCCGACCGCCGCCCCGCTCCAGGTACTCCTCGAGGGTGGCGATGGGATGAGGAGACAGCACACGGTGCACGAGCGTCATGACCGGAGTTTCCCCCGCCTGGGGCGGTCAAGGCCAACAGCGCACGAGCCATCCCCGGGGGGCCGGTCTGACGCACGCCAACTACGCCGGCTGGAGGATGGCTTCGATCTCCAGGTGGACCGTCACCTTGTCACCGACGACCACACCGCCGCCGTCGAGGGGCATGGTGATGTCGATACCGAAGTCGCGGCGGTTGATCTCGCCCTCGGCGGAGAACCCGGCGCGGGTGCCGCCCCAAGGGTCACGGCCGACGCCGTTGAACTCCAGCGTGAGCGGGACGGACCGGGTGACACCGTGCAATGTCAGGTCGCCGTCGACGACGAAGCCGTCGCCCTCGGCCCGCACGGCGGTCGACTTGTAGGTCATGGTCGGGTGCTTGTCCGTTTCGAAGAAGTCGGCCGAACGGAGGTGGGCGTCGCGTCTGTCGTCCCGGGTGTTGATGGTGGCGAGATCCACAGAGGCCGTCACCGACGAGGCCGTGAGGTCCTGGCCCACCGTGATGGTGCCCGAGAACCCGGTAAAGGTGCCCCGCACCTTGGACACCATGAGGTGGCGCACGGTGAACGACACCTCTGAGTGGCTCGGATCGAGGGCCCAGGTGCCTGCGGTCAGCCCGGGAGCGATGGTCTGGGTGTCGGCGGTGCTCATGGCAGATCCTCGTGGTTGACGGTTCAAGTTCCAAAGGGGACAACTCCATTGAAGGGTCAACTATTCCGCCCCTCCCGTAGGATCCCAACATGTCCACTGCGCCGACGAACTGGCTGTCCGACGCTGAGCAGCGGGCGTGGCGGGCCTGGCTGGTGGCCGACCGGCTGCTCTTCGAGCGTCTCGACCGGGACCTGCAGCACGACGCCGGCATGTCCCTCGCCGATTTCGAGATCCTGGTCCGGGTGTCGGAGGCGACGGACGGCCAGCTGCGCATGAGCGAGTTGGCATGCGAGACGCTATTCTCCCGTAGCCGGCTGTCCCACGCCGTGGACCGGCTCGAGGCCCTGGGCTGGCTGTTCCGCTGCGGTTGCCCGACCGACAGGCGGGGCACCTTCGCCGGCCTGACCGACGCCGGCCGGGCCGCCCTCGAGATAGCGGCCCGTCGTCACGTGGCCGCCGTGCGTGGCTACGTTTTCGACGGTCTCGAACCCGACGAGGTGGCTCAACTGGAGCACCTGGCCACCGTCATCCGCTCGCGTATCGGCCCTACGGAGGACGGCAGGCCGCGGCCCAGTTGCTGAGCTCGGGCGGCTCCAGAGCTGGAGCACGGTTCG
This sequence comes from Acidimicrobiales bacterium, assembly GCA_038232515.1. Lineage (GTDB taxonomy): Bacteria > Actinomycetota > Acidimicrobiia > Acidimicrobiales > JAUJNH01 > JBBSHS01. Next base: position 16,451 of record JBBSHS010000029.1, on the reverse strand, counting down.
GGGGTGTCGACGTTGTCGACCGTGGCTTGCGGCGCCGGTCACGGTTCGGCGGGGTGGCGGTTGAGCCCTCGTGCTGCCGGCGCGCAATTGGTTACGACGCCGAGCCCGTCGGCCCTGGCCGCCGTGTACGTGTACCTGGAGCTGCAGATCGACATGCGTCCCAACTTGATCGCCGGCACGCCGCTCGGCACGGCCACCTACGACGTGGTGGAGATGACGACCGGTGAGTGGGCCGACGACGTCAGCCACGAGACCTTCCCGGCTGGTGATGCCCGAGGGGCGTACCCGAGCGGCTTAATGCGCCATCGGTGGACCAACCGGGCATACCAGGTCCACATCTGGGTGGACTGGACCGCCACCTGGCACCTGGCCGGGGGCACCGGCGCGCTCGGCGGTGCTGGCCACGACGTCGACACCGTCATCGACGAGCAGCTCGCCGGCCACCCCGACCCTGACGTCCTCGCCGGCGCCGTCTCCGACCAGCGGGCCCGGCGGCCCGGCCTGATGCGAGCTCGATCCGCCGGTGACAGCGACGACGCCCGCTACGGCTGCCACTCCGATGACGGCGAACACGGCCGGTTTACGGAAACGGCGACCCTGGCGTTTCGGTGGGCGCCGTTTCGCTGAGGCCCGGGGAGGAACAGGGCGGCGCTGGGAAGACGGTTCGAGCTTTGACGGCTGTTGCTCATCGGGGGGTGGACCGTTCTCCCCGAGCCCGCGAGCGTTGGGCTTGCTCGTCGGTCAGCAGGCCGAACAGGGTTCCGTCTGAGCGGGTGACCAAGATGGCCTCCACGTGGGCTTTGCGCATGCGCTCCAACAACACGTCAACCTCTTCGGCCGGGCGGACGGTGGTGATACCGAAGTCCATGACCGCCTCGACGGGCGTGGCCGGGTCGGCTTGCAGGGCGTCTCCTTGGGCGACGCCCATGACTACCCCCGAGTCGGCGAGGACGACGCAGAAGTCGGCGCCGGCCTTCTCTGCCCTGGCCCGTGCATCGGAAACCTGCGCGTCGACGCCGCAGCCGGGCAGGTCACGGTCGGCGACGTCGGCGGCCAGGGTGGCCTGACCGTCGTGGGGAAGGCCAAAAGAGAGCCAGTCCATCTTCCCGGCCGTGTAGTCGTAGACGGGGGAGTAACCGAGACGTTCGAGCCGGCACGCGGCTCGGGGGCTCATGTCTCATTGGAAGTCGTTGCAGTAGACGATGACGGGACGGGAGCGGTCGAGGGTCTGGGCTGCTCGTTCGGCGCTCATCTGCTTGAGGGGCAAAGAGACCGCCCCGGCCAGATGCCCCCAGTCGTACTCGGGGCGGGGTAGGACTTCGACCAGTTGGGCTGCGTCCTCGGCGACGAGATGACGGACCTGGTCGCGGTCGATCGAGGTAGGCATGGTGGGCCTTTCTGGTTTCGAGCCGTTCAGGGCTCGTGGGTCGGGGTGGCCATGGCTGCGGCGTGCTCGATGACTGAGCAGTAGCAGCCGTCGGTCCTGGGCAGTCGATCGGCTTGGGTTTTGAGAGCGGCCAACTCGGCCCGCAGCGCTTCGAGTTCGGCGATCCGCCGGTCGACGTCGGCGACTTGGCGATCCAACACCCCGAGCACATAGGTGCAGGGCCGCTCTCCACGTTCGCGAAAAGCCAGGATTTCACCGACCTCGGCCAATGACAGGCCGAGGCGTTGGGCGGTTTTGACGAACACCAGGCGGGACTGGTCTTCGTCGGTGTAGTCCCGGTAGCCGGAGGGAGTTCGTTCCGGCTGCGGTAACAGGCCGATCTCTTCGTAGTAGCGGACGGTCTTGGGGTTGACCCCCACGGCGTCAGCTACCTCCCCGATCCTCATGCCGCCACCTTGGCCACCGGAGGTTCCTCCGCGTCGGCGTCGAGGGCTTCGTGGCGCCCGACGCTGCGCACGGCGTCGAAGAGCAGGGCCGGTCGTCCCCACAGGGAGTTGGCGAAGATGGCGGTCACGCTGACAGCCATGGCCGCCATGGCCCACACCGGGTACAGCAGCCCGGTGGCGGCCAGGGGGATGCCCAGCCCGTTGAAGGCGAAGGCCAGGGCCACGTTCTGGCGGGTCTTGCGGTAGGAGCGAGCCGAGATGTCCCGGGCCACCATCACCGACGTCAGCCGGTTGGACAAGATGATGATGTCGGCCGATTCCATGGCGATGTCGGTCCCGCCGCCCATAGCCAGACCGACGTTGGCCTGCATGAGGGCGGGGGCGTCGTTGATGCCGTCGCCGACCATGGCCACCGACCCCGCACGCTGAAGGTCCCTGACAATGTCGGCCTTCTCGCCGGGTAGCACCCCGGCGTGTACGGCGTCGATGCCGACCTGGGCCGCCACTTGGGCCGCGGCCCTCGGGTTGTCACCGGTGACCAGCACGGGGTGCAGGCCGGCGGAGCGCATGGCGGCCACCGCTTGGGCGGCGTCGAGGCGCAGCTCGTCGCCGAGGGCGACCGCACCGGCGAGCACACCGTCGACGGCGACGGCGACCACGGTGCGCCCGACCTCCTCGAGGGCCTCCATCCGCTCGGCCAGGGACGTGATGTCGACGCCGTCGCCAGCGAGCAAAGAGGACCGGCCGACGATCACCTGGCGGCCGGCGACGCGGGCTCGGACCCCTTGGCCGGTGAGCGACTCGAAGTCCTCGGTACCTGCCACCGAAAGTTCCCGGTCCAAGGCGGCGTCGACGATGGCCCTGGCCAGGGGATGCTCCGACGGCGCCTCCGCCGCCGCGGCCAATGCGATGACCTCGTCGTCGGTGGTCCCGCCCGCAGCCAGAACCTCGCGCATCGCCGGGCGGCCCTCGGTCAGGGTCCCAGTCTTGTCCAACACCACGGTGCCCACGGACCGGAACGATTGGAAGGCCTCTCCGGTGCGCATGAGGATGCCGGCATCGGCGGCCTCCCCGCCGCCCCGCACGATCGAGAGAGGCGCGGCGATCCCGACCGCGCACGGGTAGCCCATGACCAGCACCGACAGGGCGGCGAACACGGCCCGCTGCACGTCGACGGTGCCGGTGACCGCCCAGCTGCCGAGCAGCCAGGCGAGCAGGGCGAGCACCGAGATCGACAGCACGACGGGGGTGTAGACCCGCAGAATGCGGTCCACCAGCTGCAAGATGCCCGGCTTGAGGGCCCGGGCGTCTTCGACCTGGCGCACCACCTGGGCCAAGAATCCCTCGTCGCCCAGCGCGCTCACCTTGACCACCAGGGTTCCCGTGGAGTTGATCGACCCGCCGATCACGCTGTCGCCGACTCCGGCTTCGACCGGGACGGGCTCGCCGGTGACCAAGGCCTGGTCGACCGCGGAATGGCCGTCGACGACCGTCCCGTCGAGGGGGATTCGCTCGCCGGGACGGACCCGGACCAGCTCGGCCAGGCCGACCTCGGAGAGGGGGACCTCGACCTCGGCCCCGTCTCTGATGACTCGAGCGACATCGGGCTGGAGGTCCAACAGCGCCTTGACCGCCTGGGAGCTGCGAGTCTTGACCAGCAGCGACAGCCACTCGGAGAAGACGTGGTAGGTGACCACCAGCACCGACACGGCAAAGAACGCCGCGGTCGGGAACCCGTGGTAGCGGGCGGTGAGGCCTACGACACCACCGGCCAGGCCGGCGAACGCTCCGGCTTCGAGCATCACGTGTTGGTTCAAGATGCCCCGACGCAGCGACTGGGCGGCCATCGACAAGATGTGGTTGGCCAAACCGAAGACCACCGCCACGGCCAGCACCCCCACTACATAGGGGGTTGCCCCTCGGGCCACCCCGGAGGCGTTGGCGGCCAGGGCCGTCCCGCCCACTGCCGCTGCGACCAGGGTGCCACCGGTGGCCACGCCCCGGCCTTGGCCCCGGAGCACCAGGTAGCCAGCCGTAAGCAGGAAGGCGCCGACGAGCACGGGGATGGCGTAGGCGGCCGGGTTGGCCAGGTTCACGATCAGGGCGCTGGCGACCAGGCTGGCGCCGATGGCGACCGACAGGCGCCGTCCCTCCTTGACCAGGGCCGCTTCCTCCTCCTCGTAGGGGCGGGTCTTGCGGGGATCCCAGATGGTGTACCCGATGTCTTTGAGGGTGCCAACCAGTTCCTCGGGGCGGACCCGGGCCGGGTCGTAGTCGACCAAGGCCTGCTCGTGGGTGAGGCTGACCGCCACCTTGTCCACCCCTTCGCTCTTGCCCAAGGCCCGCTCGATGGTGCCGGTGCACAACGAGCAGTGCAGACCACCGATCTTCACCCGGAGCCGGGCGCCACCGCCGGGGCGCTCCTCAGCCCAGTAGCCCAAAGTGGGTTCCTCGGTCTCGTTCTCGGGCTTCTTGGTGGCCAGAGCGCTCATCGCTTCACCTCGAAGCCGGCGGTGGCGATACCGGTCCGCACGGCAGCTTCGGACCCGGCCTGATCGAGGACCACCCGGACCCGCTCGGCGGTGTGGTCGGCGGACACCCGCCGCACCCCGCCAAGCTTGCCCACGGCGCGTTCGATGCGCTCCTCACACGCCCGGCAGTCCATACCGGTCACGGTCAACGCGAGCTCTTCCACGGCATTCACCTCTCTGCTAGCGATCTATTCTCACCGTATGCCTTCCAGTCACTGGAAGGTCAAGGGATCACGAATCGAGACCGGGTAGGTCAGTCGGTGAGGGACCGCCCCGTCACCTGGCTGTGGGCGGCTCCTCGCTCAGGCCAGCCCTGGCCCGGCATGCCTCGGCGCAACGCCGGCAGCCGTCGGCCTCGAAGCGTTCGCACTCCGTGGCGCACGTCTCGCAGATCTCCGCGCACAGCCGGCACACCTGCTCCGACCACCCCGAGCCGCGGGCGGCGGCTTCGACGGCCACCCGGACCTGGCCCACCAAAGGGTGCTTGAGCCGCCGGGCTGGACCAGGCTGCGGCTCGTCGTTCACCCCATCGAACGGGGGGTGGAAAGCCAGCGCGCCGGTCATGTCGGGTGCCGGTAGGCGGCGGAGCGGGGCTTGGGGGCGGGCATGATGGTGGGGATGGTCATATCGGTCACGGGGCTCGGCGACCTGACCAGGTGGGCCCGTAGCGACCTGCTGCAGATCGTGCTCCTGGTCACCGGGGCCATGCTCCTGACCCGCTTCGCCACCTGGTCGGGGGGCCGGGTCACCGCCCGCATCGAGGCCCGGGCCACCCAGATGGACGCCCTGACCCGGTCCGAAGAAGCCAAGCACCGCCACGCCGTCACGCAGGTCATCACCTGGACCGCGCTGGTGCTTATCTACTGCGTGACGGCGGTGCTGGTCCTCCAGCGCCTGCGCGTGCCGCTCACCAGCCTCGTGGCCCCGGCCACGGTGGTGGGCGTGGCCGTCGGCTTCGGCGCCCAGCGGGTGGTCCAGGACCTCATGGCCGGCTTCTTCGTGATCAGCGAGCGCCAGTACGGCTTCGGCGACGTCATCCGGGTCGTACCCACGGGCTCCAACGTCGGCGTGAGCGGCACCGTCGAGGAGGTCACGCTCCGAGTCACTCGACTGCGCACGTCGAACGGCGAGTTGGTCATCCAGCCCAACGGCGACATCCGCCAGGTGGTCAACCTCTCGCGCGACTGGGCCCGTTCGGTCATCGACGTGCCCGTGCCGGTGGGCACGGACATCAACAAGGTCACGGCTCTGCTGCGCGAGGTGGGCAGGGACTCCTTCTCCGATCCCGAGTTGCACGTGCTGCTGTTGGACCCGCCCACGGTCATGGGCGTGGAGAGCATCGAGGTCGACCACGTCAACATGCGACTGGTGGCCAGAACGCTGCCCGGCAAGCAGTTCGACGTGGCCCGCCAGTTGCGGGCCCGCATCGCCACGGCCCTGCAGGCCGAGGGCATCGTCCAGCACGTCCAGTGGTTGGTGTCGCCGCCGGCCGCCGACGGATGAAACCCTGGAGGGTCCGCCGGTCGACCATCGTCCTGATCGCCGTCTTCGTCGTCACCCTGGGGGTGTACATCGTCGTCCGGCCCGCGCCGGTCACCCCGTTGCGCTCGAACCCGCCCCTCTCCGGTCAGGAGAGCCCGCCGGCCACGGCCAAGTTCCGCCCGGCCACGTCCACGACGCGGGCCCGGACGACGGCCCCTGCCTCCATCCCCCTTGCGCCCGCGGAGCCCGCCACGCTCCTGCCGGCCACCATCCCGCCGGCCACCATCCCGCCGGCCACCATCCCGCCCGACTCGGGCGCCTCATCCTCGACGACGATCGTTCCGCCCACGACGACCAGTGTCCCCGCCACGTCCACGTCATTGTGACCAGTCGAGCGCCGTTGCGGCCTGCTAACTTCAACGAGCCATGCAGGGGGTCAGGCGATGAGTGGGACGGCGGGCGAGCTGCCCATCCCGACCACGTTCGAGCCGGCGCCGTACGTGGTGGAGCCCGCCTCGGCTTGTGCTGAAGGCGCAGTGATCGCCGGCATCGTCGGCACGGCCGCCACCATCCATCCTGGCTGACCGGTGGACGTGCGCTTCGAGGTCGACCTGGCGTGTCCCCGTGAGGTGGCGTTCGCCGAGTTGGAGGATCTCCGTGGGTGTTCCGGGTGGCTGGGCTTCGTCCGCCGGGTTGAACCTGATGGCGACGGCTGGTTCGTCGACGTGGGCGCCCGCCTGGGATTGCTGGTGAGCACCAAGCGGGTGCGGATGGTCCGCACCGTCCATGACCCACCCTCCCACCTCCGCTTCGAGCGGATCGAGCGGGACGGCCGTGTGCACAGCCCATGGGTGCTGGACGCCACGGTGACGGCGCCAGAGGTGCCGGGCGGGGACAGGGTCGACACCGGCAATGTCGCGACCGGCAATGTCGAGACCGTGGACAGCGGCGACACTGCCCGCAGTGCCGGGGACGCCAACTGTCGGGTCGTCCTTGTGCTGCACCACGGCGGTTCGTCGCTCGCCGCTCTGCTCGGGCCGGTGCTACGGGCCGAAGGGGCCCGGGCCCTGCCGGCGCTGCGCGCCCGGATCGAGGAGCGCAACCGCCCCCGACCGTCATGAAGCCGACCGGCCGTCGGCGGCCGGAGCGGGCGGTCAGGGCTTCAGGGAGCTCGTCCAGATGGAGGTGCGGCTGCAGGAACAGCGGTCTGCCCCAGCCCCTCGAGGGCGCTGACGTCGCTGACGGTGAGGCCTACCCTCGACTCGTAGCCGGGCAGGCCGGTGCGGTAGACGCACAGGTCGCAGTTCATGTGGACGTCCCCGTCCACCGCTTCTCGGTAGCGCTCGAGCACGAGGCGGGCGATGCGGGGGTCGGGGCCGAGCTCGGCTCCGTGCAGTACCTCCACGTCGGGATGGGCGGTGGCCCAGCCCCGGGCCTGGTCGCCGATGCGCTCGACCAGCAGGCCGGTGAAGAGGAAATACGGGACGACGGCCACACGCCGTGCGCCCAGCCGTCGGGCCCGTTCCAGGGCGGCGGGTACCGCGGGCGGGGCCAGGGAGACGAAAGCGGGCTCGACCATGGCCAGGCCCCGCGAGTCCTGCAGCAGGCGGGCCACCTTGTACAGGTCGGCGTTGGCATCGGGGTCGGACGATCCGCGACTGACGAGGACGACCGCCGTGTCGTCGTCGTGGACGTCGCCGCCGCCCAGAGCGGCCTTGGTCCGGTCCTCGGCCACCTCGAGCACCAGCGGGTGGAGGCCGAGGTCCCGGGCATAGGACATCTCCACACCGGGGTGACGGTGTCGGGCCCGTGCCAGTGCGGCCGGCCCGTCGTTCTTCATGTGGCCGGCGCCCAGCAGGACGAGGGGGACGGCCACGATGCTGCTCGCTCCGGCGGCCACCAACCCGTCGATGGCGGCGTCGAGGTGGGGCTCGGCCAACTCGATGAAGCCGCAGCCGACGAGGAGGTCGGGCACCAGGCCCTTCAACACGTCGGCGAAGTGCCAATAGGCGGCGACTCCGGCTGAGGAACGCGAACCGTGGCCCACCAGCATGAGGGCCGTCGACCGGGGACCGGAAAGGGGCGGGGGACGGTCATCCACGGGCAAGCCTCCAAAGGGCGTTGACGGCGGCGGCGGCGACGGCGGAGCCGCCCTTCTCGCCGACGTTCGAGATCGAGGCCAGACCGCTTCTGCGCAACAGGGTCTTGGACTCGGCGGCCCCGACGAAGCCGACGGGCAGGCCGATGACGAGGCACGGGCGAAACTGGCCGTCGGCGGCCATTTGGACGGCCTCGACCAGGGCGGTGGGGGCGCAGCCGACGACGACCACGGCGCCGTCGGGGTGGTGGCCGGCGGCGAGGGCCATGGCGGCAGCGCTGCGCGTTCGCCCATCCTCGGCCCCGGCCCCGCCTCCGACTCCGGCTCCGACTCCGGCTCCGCTCAGGCAGCACACCGTCGGCGGCCCCACGATGCCGGCTCTCACCATCTCGACGTCGCAGAGAACGGTGGCGCCCGCTCTCAGCGCCCGGACGCCGGCCTGCACGCCGGCCTCGTCCAGCACGAGCGAGCGGGCGTAGCCGAGGTCGGCGCTGGCGTGGATGATGCGTTCGGCCACCGCTCGGCAGCCCGGCTCCAGGTGCGAGAGGTCGATGTGGCGCCGAAGGATGGCGTAGCTCTCGGCCTCGATGGGATGGGTCAACGGATGGCCCTGGACACTTCGGTGATGGCGTCGACCGGGCACACCTCGAGGCAGGCACCGCAGCCGTTGCACCGGTCGTCCAGGACCAGCGGCCGCTTGGGGGCCGGCCTCAGGGCCCGTTCGGGACAGGTGGCCAGGCACAGCCCGCACGCCGTGCAGCGGGCGTCGATGACGACCGTCGTCGTGCCCACTCTCATCCTTTGTAGCCCCGCGGGGTCACCATCCGGCCGCCCGGGAGGATGCTCGTCGAGGAGCCGACGATGACGACGGTGGTCATGCCCACCTCATCCGGTTGCAGCGCACCGATGGTCGAGACGGTGACGGTCTGGCCCGGTCGACCGGCGTCGGTGACCACTCCCACCGGGGTGGTGGACGGGCGGTGCCGGGCCAGGATGGCGACGGCGGCTTCGAGCTGCCAGGGACGGCCCCGACTGCGGGGGTTGTAGAGGCTCACCACGAGGTCGGCCTGGGCCGCGGCCTGAAGGCGCTTCTCGATGGCGTCCCACGGGGTGAGCAGGTCCGACAGGGAGATGCTGGCGTGGTCGTGGCCGAGCGGGGCCCCGAGGAGCGATGCCGCGGCCAGCGCCGCCGTCACCCCCGGCACCACGTTGATGTCGACGTCGGGAGCCACGACGGGCGCCAGTTCGAGGGTGACGGCAGCCATGGCGTAGACGCCGGCGTCCCCCGAGCACACCAGGGCCACGGCCCGGCCCAATGCCGCCTCGACCAGCGCCTGCCTGGCCCGCACCACCTCCTGGCCGATAGGGGAGCGCACCACCTCGTGGTGAGGACCGAGAAGGTCGGCGCACTGTTCGACGTAGGGCCCGTAGCCGATGACCAGATCGGCGCTGCGCACGGCCTGGTCGGCCGCCGGCGTGCGGTGCCGGGGCGAACCGGGGCCGAGGCCCACGACGGACAGCCGGCCCCTCGGCCCTCGTCGGCGGGCCACGGCCACCGTGGCGGTGGCGCTGGCCCTTTTGGCCACCACCAGCTCGGCCCCGGTCCCGGCGGCCAGCAGGGCGGCCGCCTCGGCGACGCTGGCCGTTCCCACCGCGGCGGCGACCACGGCACTCGGATTGGGCACGCCCACGGCGGCCAGTTGTTGGGCGGGGAAGGTGCGCAGGGGTAGGGCCAACGCCAGGAGGGCGGGTTCGTGGCGGCGTCGGTCGATGGTGGCCACCTCGGCCACCGAGTCGGCGCTCAGCCCGGCGTCGGCCAGGGCCATGCCCATGAGGGCGGCCAGCTCGCCCGGGGGCGCGCCCAGGGAGCATCCCACTCCGACGACGAGCGAGGGCGGTCGCAGCACCAGCTGTCCGGTCCTGGGCTCGACGATGCCGTCGGTCACGACCACCGCAGGCCCAACGTCAGCCGGGGCGGCAGTCCGGCTGCGGGCGTCGGCCAGGACCGGCGGGAGGGGCCAGTTCCGGGCGTTGTCGACGGCGATGGGGAAGCCGTCGAGCAGGGCGGCGGACACGGCGGCGACGTCACCGCAGGCCACGAAACCGGGCAGCATATCGAGGCCGGCCCGGCCGGCGGAGTCGGAGGCGGTCGTGACGACGGGCTGGGCATCGAGGAGGGCGGCCACCCGGCGGGCCAGATCGTTGCCGCCGCCGGCGTGGCCACCGCACAGCGCCACCGCGAACCGACCCGCTTCGTCCACGCAGACCACGGCCGGATCGAGCCGCTTGTCGGCTAGGAGAGGGGCCACGATGCGCACGGCGGCACCGGTGGCCACGAGCAGCACGAAGCCGTCGACATCGGCCCACCGTGACCGGATGGTGGCCCCGGCGTCGCCGTGGATGTGCTCGAACGGGAGCCGCCGGGCCATGGCCCGTCCCGCCTCCGTGACCGAGACGGCCAACACCCTGGGGAGCGAAGTTGGCCGTTCTGCGCGAACGTGCGTAGGCCGCCCTTCGGGCCCGGTCATGACGTGGGCCCCCACACGATGAAGACGGGGTTCTCAGCCTCGAGGCGCACGCCGCCGTCGGGCAGGCGTCGTCCGCGCGACACGCCGACCTGCACGAGCGATCCGAGGCGGTCGACGGCGGCCGCGGCCCGGTCCAGCGCCGCGAAGCTGGCCACCACCCGCCCCCCGGGCCGGAGCCGGGCCAGCACGGCGTCGAGCACGCCCAGCCCGCCGCCGCCCACGAAAACCCGGTCCGGGGCGGGCAGTTGGGCGAGCACGGCAGGTGCGTCGCCCTGGGTCACCCGCAATCGGGCGCCGTGCCTCTCGGCGTTGGCGGTGATGTGGGCGCAGTCGTCGGTCCTGCGTTCCACGGCGAAGACCAGGAGGCCCGGCGCCAGGCGGGCGCACTCGATGGCCACGCTCCCGCTCCCGGCCCCGACGTCCCACATCACGCCGGTGGCCGGGAGGTCGAGCTTGCCCAGAGCCACCGCCCGTGCTTCGGCCTTTGTCACCATCCCGGCCCGGTGGTCGTAGTCGTGCTCGGTGATGCCCCAGGCCAGCGACCGTGGCCCGGCGGTGGGCTCGACCAGGAGGAGCACGACCACCGACAGTGGGTCGAAGGTGCCGGCGGCCAGGCCGGCCAGATCGGTACGGGTCACCGACTCACCCGGCAGTCCGAGCAGGCTGCAGACGGCCACGAAGGCGTGGGGTGCGCCTCGGACCAGCAGCTCCTGGCCCAGCGACTCGGGCGGCACGGTGGGCGAGACCAGCACGGCCACCTTGGGGGCACGGGCGGCCACGGCGGCCGCCTCCGCCAGCGCACGGCCGTGCCCGCTGACCACCACGGCGTCGTCCCACGGCAGGCCGAGGCGGGCGAAGGCCAGGGCCACCGACGTCGGTGCCGGATGGACCTCCAGACGGTCGGGACCGAAGCGGGCAGCCAGGTGGCGGCAGATGCCGAAGAACCCTGGGTCACCGGAGGCGAGGACGACGACGACGCCCGGGTCGGCGGCGATCTCGTCCAGGACCATGGGGACGTCGGCCTCGACGGCGACGGTGCGCACTCCCGGCGGCGCCGCCGCCTCCAGCAGGCGCCGACCTCCGACCACCAGATCGGCGGTCGGGAGGGCGACGCCCGGGCGGTCGCCCAGCAGGCCGACGACGACGATGCGCTCAGCCACGGGCCAGCACGCACTCGCCCTCGAAGTCCACCATTACCACCTCGACGGTGAGGGCCTCGCCGGTGTGGGCCTCGCAGGCCGATCGGGCCCGACGGCACAACCGCCTGAGCGGCTCGACTGTTCCGGCTGCCACGCACGCCTCGGCGAAGTGGCGGGCCGTGGCTGTCGCCGTGGCTGCGTCAACCAGGGCGGCCGGGGCACCGGCCTCGGCGGCCACCTCGGCCAGGAGGTGGGTGTCGACCTCGGACCGGTGGAAGTGGGTCATCATCACCCCGGCGGCCAGCTTGGTGATCTTGCCGGCCATGCCCACGAACACGGCGTGGGTCATGCCTGCGGCCACGGCGCGACGCAGGGCGATGCCGGTGAAGTCGCCCACCTCCACGATGCAGACAGGATCGAGATGGGGCAGCAGGCGGGCGGCGGCGGCCTCGGAGCGCGAGCCGGTGGCCAGCACGATGGTGCGCTCACCCTGGGCCGCGGCCACGTCGACCTGTTGCACCACCGACGCCCGGTAGGAGGCGGTGGAGAAGGGGCGGACGATGCCGGTGGTGCCGAGGATCGAGATGCCACCGGTGATGCCGAGCCGGGCGTTGGTGGTCCTGTCGGCCATCGCCTGGCCGCCGGGGACACTGAAGGTGACCAGCAGCGGACGCGACGACACCTCGGCCAGGGCGGCCAGGATCATGCGGCGGGGGACCGGGTTGATGGCCGGAGCGCCGACCGCCAGGCCGAGTCCCGGCTTGGTGACGGTGCCCACGCCGTCGCCCGCCACCAACACCGTGGCGTCACCGGGGGCGGCCCCGGCCAGTGCGGTGACACGGGCCCCATCAGTGCAATCGGGGTCGTCGCCGGCGTCCTTCACCACCACGGCCTGGTGGCTCACGCCGAGCGTCCCGGCCTCGACACCGAAGCCGACCCGTCGGCCACCCGGGAGACTCACGTCCACCCGTGACGGCCGCCGGCCGGTGACCAGGCCGATGGCGGCGGCCTTGGCCGCGGCCGAGGCGCACGTGCCCGTGGTCCACCCGGTGCGCAGTCCCTTGGTGACGGCGGCCACGTCCGGGGAGAGGGGCGGTTCGACGGTCGGCACGGGGCTCACCTCACCGCCCTGGAGGGACGGCCCTCGGTGGACCCGGGCGACGAGCGCAGTCGGTACGTATGGGTGAAAGTGGGCGAGTACAGATGGCTCCGGTGAGCCGGGCCGGCGAGGGCCGGCCCCACCAGCACAAGCACCGTCAGGGTGGCGCTGGTGGCCACGAGGTCCTCGGTCAGGTGGCCGACCGTCGTGCGCACCACGCGCTGGTCGGGCCACGTGGCCCGGATCACGATGGCCGCCGGCGTCGACTCGTCATAGCGGCTCCCGGTGGCCAGCAGCTCGGCTTGCAGCTCCTCGGGCCGGGTGGCCGACAGCAGGACAGCGAGGGTCCCCCCGACCCGGGCGTACCCGGCCACGCACTCTCCTTCGGGCATCGACCCCTTGGTCCGCCCGGCCAGCCTGGTGACCACCACGCTCTGGGAAATGGTCGGCATCGTCAGCTCGCGACCGAGGGCGGCGGCCGCCGCCGCCACCGACGAAACGCCCGGCACGATCTCCCACGGACGCCCCTCGCTCTCGCACCACTCGATCTGCTCCTGGATGGCGCCGTAGATCGACGGGTCGCCGGAATGGAGGCGCACGATGCTGGTCTGGTCCGGGCGGCCGGCGTAGACGTCGAGCACGTCTTCCAGGGTCATGGCCGAGGAGTCGTGGACCTCGACTTCGGGCCCGCAGTGGTCGAGGACGGCCGCCGGCACCAGCGAGCTGGCCCATACGACGACATCCGCCCCGGCCAGCCGGTCCGCTCCTCTCAGAGTGATGAGATCGGGTGCTCCGGGCCCGGCGCCGACGAAGGAAATCACCGGGCGTTCCCCGGCCAGGTGGCCGGCGGCGGCAGCCGCTCCTCGGCCCGGGCCAAAGGGGGCACGATGACGGTGGCCAGATAGCTGGCCGGTTGGTCGGCCACGTCGGCCACGGGCGCCACCCGCTGGCCGGGTAGGCCCAGCAGCTCGCCCATCACCGCCCCGTCGAGCCGGCCCGCCTCGGCCAGCCGCTCGGCGATGGCCGGTAGGTGGCGGCCGCCCTTGTAGACGATGACAGCTTGGGCCGGGTCGGACAATGCGGCGGTGACGCCGTCGGGCCCGTCCAGGGCGGTGACGAGGGCCAGGGCCTCGGTTCCGTCGAGCAGCACGGTGGCGGTGGCCGCGGCCAGGGCCTGAAAGGCCATGATCCCGGGGACGGTCTCGACGGCCAGGCTGGGCCGCAGCAGCCGCACCTCGGCGGCCAGGGAGCTGAAGGTCGAGTAGATGTTGGGGTCGCCGAGGGTGACGAAGGCGACCCTCAGGCCGGCGTCGAGGGCCGGCAGCAGACCGGACGCGGCCTGTCGCTGGGACTCCGTCCGGTCCTGCACCCCCTGCATGGAGAACACCAACCGCTCCACCCGGACGTCGGGAGCCACCTGGCGGACCACCGACTCGGCCCGGCCCACCGCGTCGAGGGCGGAGCTGGGAGCCACCACCCGGTCGGCCACCCGCAGAGCTTCGACGGCGGCGAGCGTGACCATTCCCGGATCGCCCGGGCCCATCCCCACGCCCACCAGCACGGCCACCGGCGAGGCTACCGGCGCGGTGCGCTCTTGCTCCACAGCGGCCCGAAGCTAGCAGCACCGACCCCGTGGTAGCGGGGGGCGGCCCGCTCTGGTCGTGGTGGGGACGAACATTCGAGGTGGTCGGCCGGACATCGTGCCCGCCACCGCCGGGATCAGTACTCGATGCCCTTCTTGGCCTTGACACCCCGGTCGTAGGCGTGCTTGACCTTGCGCATCTCGGTGACCGTGTCGGCTGCCTCCACCAGTTCGGCGGGGGCGTCCCGGCCGGTGACGACGACGTTGGTCTTCGGTGCACGGCCGGTGATCCCGTCCACGACCTCCTCCACCGGCACCCACCCGTACTTCACGGCGTAGGTCAGCTCGTCCAGGATGAGCAGGTCGTAGTCTCCCGAGGCCAGCTTCTCCGTCGCCACCGCCCAGGCGTGGCGGCCCTTGGCGGCCGTCTCGTCGAGGTCGGTGGACTCCCAGGTGAACCCGTCGCCCAGCGTGTGCCATTCGATGCCCAGATGGTCGGCCAGCTTGCGCTCGCCCGTCTTCCACTTTCCGCTCTTCACGAACTGGACCACACCGACCCGCCATCCCCGGGCCCAGCCCCGGCCCATGACCCCGAAGGCGGCCGACGACTTGCCCTTGCCGTGACCGGTGTTGACCACGACGACGGAGTCAGAGCGGCTCATGGCCGAACCGTAGTGTCCAGATGGTCAGGCGGTAGGCGGACGCCGTCTGGCTCGGTCCGTGCAGGCGCCGGGCAGGACCAGCGACGGCGCTAGGGCAAATCTCGACCGAAGGGTCCAGTCGCACCGCCGCGTATCGTCACTCGGGTTTGCGATGGAGGTGGTTCATCCGGGTTTCAGCACACCGGGTTTCTTCGCTGGCATCCCAGGGTGAAGGGCCCTACGCTCGCAGCGTGACCGTTGGTGTGCTCATCGGTGTCATCTCGGCCATCCTCACCGCCTTGGTCACCGAGATCTACTGCCATCGTTGCCTCGCCCACCGTGCCTTTCGGGTCCACCCGACCTTGGCATCGCTGCTTGACATCTACTTCCGGGTCATCGTGTGGACCGAGCCCGAGTCCTGGGCCGCTGTCCACCGGCTGCACCACCGATACGCCGACACGCCGCTCGACCCCCACTCCCCCCGATTGCGCCGACCGGTCACGGTCCTGGTCGGCTCGCCATATCTCTTCGCCGTGGCCCGGCGACGGTTGCCGGCGGACCCGCCGCCGGGGCCCGGTATCTGGGCCCTTCGCGTTCTCGTCCCGGCGTTCTACCTCGTCACGTTCGGACTGGTTCCAGTCCTGACCATGCTGGTGGTGCACCTCGTCTGCTATCTGGGCGTCATGGGGATGGTCAACACCGTCGGGCACCTCCACGGGCGCAAGCCCCATCCTGGCGTCCCGGGGTACGACCTGGCCTGGCTGGCCATTCCCCTGCTGGGCCACGGCTACCACAACTCCCACCACGCCCATCCGGCCGCCCCCCGCACGGGTCGCCTCGACCCGGTCTGGCCCCTTCTCCGCCTCACGGCCGGGCTGGGGATGATCGAGCTCGACGACCGGCGGGATGCCAGGCGCTCGCCAACTTGTGGCTGCACGGCTTCGGCATCCCTCGTCAGCGGGCCGTAGCCCGGTAGCGATCGACCGGGACCGGTTCGGGTCAGCAGGGAGCCGGACCCGTCCGGTCGCGCCATTCTCCCGATGCCCGCTGTTACCTCTGGGGCAGGGTGGTCACCGGGTTCGGATGTCCTACCCAACATGGCGACCGGCCTGAGGTGATCCCCGACGCCGCCTACTTGGCGGCGATGACGCCGAGGCCGACGAGGCCGACGACGTAGAAGCCGACGACGGCCAGCGAATCGGGGCCCATGCGCAGGACTCGTCGTCGCGGGCGCGTGATGAGGCCCCAGATGTAGACGGCGGTGAGCAGGGCGCCGAGGCCGGTGAGGTAGATGTCGGTGTCGTGGGCGCCGGGCAGGACGGCTTGACCGGACAGCACGACGGCCACGAGGAAGAGCACGGGCAAGAAGGCGTTGCCGCCGAAGATGTCGCTCACCGCCAGCTTGTAGTCGCCCATGCGCACGGAGGTGAGGCCGGTGGACAGCTCAGGCAGTGAGGTGGCGGCGGCGAGGACGGTGGCGCCGAAGATGACGCCGGTCATGTGGAGATGTCGGGCGAT